>CAYZVX010000004.1:0-16619 GCA_964482055.1 uncultured Acidiferrobacteraceae bacterium | reverse complement strand
AACCCTGCGAATCGTTCAAAGGGAAGGAACGAACAAGAACAACAACAACAAAGAACAACAAAATCGATTGCCTCTCTCCTCAGCCCGCGCAAGCGGGCTTTTTTTTGACCTCCATGGATGGAGTAATGCCGCGCCGCGCAGGAAGCGCAAGTGCCGCGAAGTGCATGGACGCACGAGAGCGGCCGAGAGCAGACGCTTCGGCCATCCCTGGCCTCACGCGGCATTCGCACGTCCTAGTGCAGCACATGGAGGTGCGGAGCGGCGGATGTGCAGGGACATACGAATGCCGCGGTCCAGGCGCGCTCCCGCGCGGTCGCCCCCCATTTTCAAAACCTCTTGTCCGGCCTTGGGCCGGCGAAGCTTGCGCGCGCCTTGCGCCGCCGACTATGCTTGCGCCCCGACTCCTTCGCCAAGCGAACCCGCTGCAACCGCATGCCAGAGCTGCTGCCCTCGCGTGAAGCCGTGATCGGGTTCTTCCAATCCGCCGCCACGTGGTGGCAGCTTGCGGTCCTCGCGGCCGGCGCCCTCCTCGCCTGGTTCGGCTCGGACGCCATCCGCAGGCGACTCGCTCCCGCGGTCGAACCCGGCGCCATTGCCGGTGTCGGCCGCACCGCCGTGCGTACCGGGCTCCTCGCGCTCGCCCCGCTGCTACTGTGGCTGTGGTTGCTGGCGGCCGTCGCGGTGATGCGGCGGCAAGGGCTCGACACCCAGGTGTTGCGCATCGCCATGCCGCTCATCGGCGCGCTCGCCTTGATCCGCATGGGCGTGTTCGTTCTGCGCCACTCGCTCAGCCCGGGCAGCTGGCTCAAAGCCTGGGAAGGCACCTTCACCGTGACCATCTGGCTGCTCGCCGCCCTGCACATCCTCGGCTGGCTGCCGCTCGTCGAGCAGACGCTCGACGAATACGCGGTCGCGATCGGGCAGACACGCATCTCGATCTACAACGTGCTCAGCTTCGCGCTGTCCGTGGTGCTGTTGCTGCTGATCGCGCTCTGGCTCGCTAACGCCGTCCAATGGCGGCTCGCGCGCAGCACCGTGCTGGACGAAAGCCTCAAGATCGCGATCGGCAAGATCGTCAAATTCACGTTCCTGACGGTGGCGGTGCTGGCGGCCATGCTCGCGGCCGGCATTGACCTCACCGCCTTCGCGGTGTTTGGCGGGGCGCTCGGTGTGGGTATCGGTCTTGGCCTGCAACGCATCGTCAGCAATTTCGTCAGCGGCATCGTGCTCGCCTTTGAAGGCTCCATCCGGCCCGGGGACGTCATCACGATCGGATCGACGTTCGGCACCGTGCAGGCGCTGCACACGCGCCACGTTGTGGTGCATACGCGCGACGGGCTCGACATCCTGGTGCCGAATGAGAACCTGCTGACGCAGGACATCACGAACTGGTCGTACGGCGACCGCAACGTGCGCCTGAAAGTGCCCGTACAGATCAGCTACAGGGACGACCCGGAGCAGGCGATCGCGGTGCTGGAGGACGTGGCGCGCGCGCACCCGCGCGTGCTCAAGGACCCGCCGCCCGCGGGCGCGCTCGTCGCCTTCGGCGAAAGCGGCATCGACATGGAGTTGTGGGTGTGGGTCAACGACCCGGAACGCGGCATCACCAACGTGCGCTCGGACCTCAACCGTGCCATCTGGCAGGCGCTAAAGCGAGCCGGCATCACCATTCCCTACCCGCAGCGCGATCTGCACATCAAGTCCGGGGCCGCGGCAATTCCCCGGCACGGCGAAACCTGAGATAGTCACGCAGCACCTCGGCGTGATCGAACGCAAGCTCGCCGGGCAATGCGTCTGGTGCAAATACACCGACGTTGAGCGCATCGTCGGCGGCGTGCGGGGTTCCGCGCGCCTGCGCCACGTACACCACCGTTACGGTGTGGCCGCGCGGGTCACGCCGCGGATCGGAGTACACCCCAAGCAGCGCCACGAGCGTGACCGCGAGCGACACCTCCTCGCGCGCCTCACGCACCGCGGCATGCTCGACAGTCTCCCCGAGGTCGACGAACCCGCCCGGAATCGCCCAGCCGAGCGGTGGATGGCGCCGCTCAATCAGCACGATCGGCCGCTGCGGCCGATCGACCAGCTCAATAATCGTGTCCGCCGCCAGCAGCGGAGTTACCGGTCGAGGCATTGTTTTTCCCGGCAAACGGGCACTGCAAGCGCAGGGCCGCCGCATCCTGATACCCGGGGAGGCATGTTCGCGCGACCATTAGGAGCCTGTTTGATTATACTGGTAAGGTTTTCGGCATAAACATCCGGGGGCCGCCTTGAACTTGCTCGAAGGTCTATTGGTATTGCCATGGTGGGGCTACGTGCTCGTCACGCTCGCGCTCACGCACGTCACGATTGCGGCGGTGACGATTTACCTGCACCGCCACCAGGCGCACCGGGCGCTTGATCTGCATCCAGCGGTGGCGCACTTCTTCCGCTTCTGGCTGTGGCTCACGACCGGGATGGTCACCAAGGAATGGACCGCCATCCACCGCAAGCACCACGCCAAGGTCGAAACGGCCGAGGACCCGCACAGCCCGCAGATCTACGGGATTCGCCGCGTTCTGCTCGAAGGCTCCGAGCTTTACCGCAGGGAGTCGAAGAACCGCGAGACCCTGGACAAGTACGGCCACGGCACACCGAACGACTGGCTGGAGCGCCACCTCTACACGCCGCACAGCGGCCTGGGCATCGCCTTGATGTTTGCCATCGATGTGCTGCTGTTCGGACCCATTGGCATCACGATCTGGGCCGTGCAGATGCTCTGGATACCGGTATTCGCCGCCGGCATCATCAACGGCGTCGGTCACTACTGGGGCTACCGCAACTTCGAGGTTGCCGACGCTTCAACCAACATCGTCCCGTGGGGCATCCTGATCGGCGGCGAGGAGTTGCACAACAACCACCACACCTTCGCCAGCTCGGCCAAGCTGTCCTCGAAGCGCTGGGAGTTCGACATCGGCTGGTTCTATATCCGTGCACTCGCGCTGCTGCGGCTCGCGCGCGTAAAGAAGATCCCGCCGGAGCTCATTTGCGACGCCGCCAAGCAGAACATCGATCTCGAGACGGTCCGCGCCGTCATCCAGGCACGTTTCAAGGTCATGGCCGATTTCGCGCGCGAGGTCATGCGCAGCGTGCACCGCGAGGAGCTGGAAAAGGCCGATCGCCGCGACCGCGAGACCTGGACGCTGCTCAGGCGGGCGCGCCGCCTGATGGTGCGCGAGCGCTCCCGGCTTGATGACCTTTCACGCGCCTGGCTCGCCACGGCGCTGGCGCGCAACAAGACGCTTGAGACCGTGTACGTGATGAAGGAAAAGCTCGCCCAGATCTGGAAGCGCTCGGCCACCACCCAGGAACACCTGGTGCAGGCGTTGCAAGACTGGTGCCAGGAGGCCGAAGCCACTGGCATCGAGGCGCTGCGCGCCTTCGCGCGCAAGGTCCGAACGTACTCGCTCGTGCACAAACCCGCCCCCGCCCCCGCCTAGCGACGTCCGCAGACAGCAACAAGAAACCCGCCAATGGCGGGTTTCTTGTTGCTAGGAAAATTTGCTCTGCGCTTCAGACGAGCTTCGACACGCGCTGGTGCAGCGGACTGTGGCGGGGGAAGTGCGCGAGCAGGAACTCCATCTGGTCGGCGAGCACCCGTTTGCCCTGCAGGTAGATGTATTCGGCGTGGGTCGGCGTGAACGGCACCGCCAGCAGCTCCATCCCGGCCTGCTCGGGGATTCGTCCAGCCTTGTGGTTGTTGCAGCGCTTGCACGCCGTCACCACGTTGGTCCAGGAATCGGTCCCGCCCATGCTGAGCGGAAGGATATGGTCGCGCGAAAGCTGGCGCGCCGGGAACTGCTCGCCGCAGTACAGGCACAGGTGCGCATCACGCGCGAACAGCGTCTGGTTATTGAGGGGCGGCACGTAGTGCATGCGCGCCTTGGCGAGCGCATGACTGTCGCCATGGGTGGCGACGATGGAGCTGATCTCGAGGACCGAACGCTTGCCGCTGATGGCGTTGTATCCGCCGCGGATCTGGTACAGGGTGCTGCCGCACGTGTAAGCTACCTGCCCGAGATGGTAGATGCGCACCGCCTCGCGGAAGTCGATCCACTCAAGCGGCATGCCGGAGGCGTCGGTACGAAGAACCTGTTGGCTTAGCGAATACACGGGTACACCGGCGTTACAAAGCCGCAACTGGCCGCTATTTATGTCAGAAACTCATACACTTGTACAGCTGTCCGCCGCGGACCGGTACCCGGCGGGCGCCGCCAGGCCTGAAGCTCGGCCGCCAGCTGGGGCCGACCTAAAAGGGCCAAGACACGTTGCGGCCCGCTCGTGGTTGCGTGATCGCGCGTGACAAATGTCACGGAGCGCACGGCGTCGCGGCGCTACCCTGCCGCGCGCCCTGGGCGCCTGCCTCATATCGGCGCCCCGCCCCCGACCACGCCCGCAGGCGGGCCCGTGTCGCTGGTCGACGAAACCTGCTGGAAATGCAACCGTCATGGACAACATAGCCTTGTTTCTTCGACACGTCCCGTTGTTCAGCGGGCTGGATGATGCCGAGCTTCAAGCGCTCGCGCGCAGCGGAACGCACAAGACGTTCGGCAAGCATGCGCGCCTCATTCACCAGGGCGCGGACGGTCACAGCCTGTACATCGTCCTGCGCGGCAAGGTGAAGGTGGTGCTTGCCGATCAGAACGGCAAGGAGATCACGCTGTCGTTCCTGCACCCGGGAGACTTCGTCGGGGAGATGGCGCTCATCGATGATGAGCCGCGCTCGGCGAGCGTCGTTGCGGTGGAGTCCACGGAATGTTTCGTGCTGTCACGCCGCGAGTTCCGGCACTGCCTGGCGCGCAACTCGGACCTTGCGCTCAATCTCATCCAGGGCCTGTGCCGGCGACTGCGTGTCACAGACAGAAAGGTCGCCGATCTTGCGCTGCGCGATGTGTACGAACGCGTCTGGCACACGCTGCAGCAGATGGCCCGCCCCGCGCGCGACCGCCGCGTAATCCCCGGGCGGCTGTCGCAGCAGGAAATCGCCAACATGGTTGGCGCCTCGCGTGAGATGGTAAACCGGGTGCTGCGCGATCTCACGCAGGAAGGACGGATCGAGATCGCCGACGGCCAGATCGTCATCTCCGCCGATCCGCGCAATGCCGCGAGCGCACCGTAGACGCCGGTCCGATCGCGCGATACGGACAAACAAAAAGCCCGGCTTCGGCCAGGCTTCGGCGTTCATCGCCTCGGCAACGCTACTTGATCTTCGCTTCCTTGAACATGACGTGCTTGCGCACGACCGGATCGTATTTCTTGAGTTCGAGCTTGTCCGGCGTGGTGCGCTTGTTCTTGGTGGTCGTGTAGTAGAAGCCGGTGCCGGCGCTCGAGACGAGCTTCACCTTTTCGCGAATTGCCTTGGCCATGGTCTAGACCTCAGATCTTCTCGCCGCGCGCCCGCATCTCGGCGAGCACCACTTCGATGCCTTTCTTGTCGATGGTGCGCAGCGCGTTCGCGGTCAGCCGCAGCGACACCCAGCGCTTCTCGCTTTCCACCCACAGGCGGCGGTACTTGAGATTGGGCAAGAAACGGCGCCGCGTCTTGTTGTTGGCGTGCGAGACGGTGTTGCCCGAGCGCACGCGCTTACCGGTAACCTGACAGACTCTGGACATCGGACTTCTCCCTGGAAAACCTGCTGCGGGGCTGCGAAAAGGTCGGCTTTTATATCAGAAAGCCGGCGGCCTGGGTAGCCCTGCGCTGTCCGCGCCACGGCGCCGAAACGCCAAGGCCAGCAACGGCTTACAGCAGTCCGCGCTCGCTGAACGAGACCATTTCCCCGTCCCCGACCACCAGGTGGTCGAGCAGCCGCACCTCCACCAGGTCGAACGCCTCCTTGAGGCGGCTGGTCAGCGCCTCATCGGCCCGGCTCGGTTCCGCGACTCCGGAGGGATGGTTGTGGACCAGGATCGCGGCCGCCGCATTGAGCGCCAGCGCCCGCTTCACGACCTCGCGCGGATACACCGCCGTGCCACTCAGAGTGCCACGGAACAGCTCTTCGAACGCCAGAACCCGATGGCGGTTGTCGAGGAACAGGCAGCAGAACACTTCGTATGGCCGGTCGCGCAGACAGGCCTGCAGGTAATGACGGGTGTCCGTTGGCGAATTGAGCGCCGCGCCGCGGTTGAGGCGCTCCCCCAGGAACCGTCGCCCCATTTCGAGCGCGGCCTGAAGCTGCGCGTACTTGGCCGCGCCCAGCCCGGGCGCCTCGCACACCGCTTCGGGGGCCGCGAGAAACAGCTCGCGCAGGCTGCCGAAGCGCGCAAGCAGCTCGCGCGCCACGTCCACCGCGGTCTTGCCGGCCACGCCGGTGCGCAGGAAAATCGCCAGCAGCTCGGCATCGGACAGCGCCTGCGGCCCGCGGGCTAGCAGCTTCTCGCGCGGGCGCTCGGCCGCGGGCCAATCGGTGATTTTCATCAAGCCACGTCCCTGTATTTGGACGGGTTGCGTCCGGACCAGTACACTTCCATACATGGGCACGCTGGTCAACAAACGCGTCCTGCTCGGCGTCACCGGCGGCATCGCCGCCTACAAGTCCGCCGACCTGGTACGCCGGCTGCGCGCGGCCGGCGCCGAGGTGCGCTGCGTGATGACGCAGGCGGCCCAGGAATTCATCACACCGCTCACCCTGCAAGCGGTCAGCGGCAACGCCGTGCACCTGCACCTGCTCGATACTGAAGCTGAGAATGCGATGGGGCACATCGAGCTGGCGCGCTGGGCCGATGCCGTGGTGGTGGCCCCGGCGAGCGCCAACTTCATCGCCAAGCTCGCTGCGGGGCGCGCCGACGACCTGTTGAGCACGCTGTGCCTCGCTGCCCAGTCGCCGGTCGCGCTGGCCCCGGCTATGAACCAGCAGATGTGGCTCAACCCCGCCACTCAGGACAACCTCGCAACGCTGCGCCGCCGGGGCCTGCGGGTATTCGGTCCGGCAGAAGGCGCGCAGGTCTGCGGCGAGGTCGGCCCCGGGCGCATGCTCGAACCGGTCGAGATCGCCCGGCTCACCGCGGAGCTCTTCGCCACCGGCGCGCTCGAGGGGTTGACGGTCGTGGTCACTGCCGGCCCGACCTGGGAGGCCATCGATCCGGTGCGCGGGCTGACCAACAAGAGCTCGGGCAAGATGGGTTACGCGATCGCCGCGGCAGCCGCCGAGGCGGGCGCGCACGTCGTGCTCGTATCCGGTCCGACAGCGCTGCCGAACCCCGAGCGCGTTCGCACGCTGCGCGTCGCCAGCGCACAAGAAATGCATGACGCTGTGCATGAGCACGTGCCTGGCGCGCAGGTGTTCATCGCCGCGGCGGCGGTAGCCGACTATCGCCCCGTGGCCGTGTCGGAATCGAAGATAAAGAAAGACGCCGAGCGTGTCACGCTCGAGCTCGTGCGCAATCCGGACATCCTGGCGAGTGTCACCGCGCTCGAGCCCCGACCCTTCACGGTCGGCTTCGCCGCCGAGACCGAAGACGTCGAACGCAATGCGCGCGCCAAGCTCGAGCGCAAAAACTGTGATCTCGTAGCCGGCAACCTGGTCGGTGTCGCCGGCCGCGGCTTCGAGGCCGACGACAACGGCCTGCTGCTGATCGATCGCCACGGCGTGACCGAGCTGCCCGTGCAGAGCAAAGAGAAGCTCGCGCGCGCGCTCGTGCATGAAATCGCGCGGCGACTCGCCACACGCATGCGGCGCACGCAAGAAAGCGCCTGAAGAAACGGCCGGGGGGCACAATGGCCGCTAGCAAGGGCAAGCGCAAGGTACAGGTGAAGGTGCTCGACCGGCGCGTGGGCAATCAGTTTCCGCTGCCGCGCTACGTGACCGAGGGTGCGGCCGGCATGGACCTGCATGCCTGCCTCGACGAGCACCTGCATATCGCCCCGGGCGAAACCCATCTCGTCCCGACCGGCATTGCCATCCACATGGAGGATCCCGGCATGGCGGCGGTGTTGCTGCCGCGCTCCGGCCTCGGCCACAAGCACGGCATCGTGCTCGGCAATCTCGTGGGCCTGATCGATTCCGACTACCAGGGCCAGGTGCTGGTGTCGGTCTGGAACCGCGGCAGCCAGCCGTTCACCATCGAGCCCGGCGACCGTATCGCACAGATGGTGTTCGTGCCGGTGATCCAGGCCGAGTTCGAGGTAGTCGACGATTTCACCGCAAGCGGGCGCGGCGCCGGAGGCTTCGGGAGCTCCGGTCGGCAGTAGTCGTGCCGGCGTGGCGGTGGTTGCCGTCCGCGCTGGTGCTTTACACTCCCGTTCCCGCGCAATGACTTGCTACCCAGACATCGCCCCATGACCACGTCCATGTCGCTCCCGCTCCCGGCCGAAATCTTCAAGGCCTATGATATTCGCGGCATCGTCGGCAAGACCCTGACACCGGCGATCGTCGAGCGTATTGGTCACGCCATCGGATCGGAGGCGCGTGCGCGCGGCCGCAATGCGATTGCGGTCGGGCGCGACGGACGGCTGTCGGGGCCGGAGCTGGTCGCGGCGCTCGCGCGCGGCCTCAACAAGGCCGGGTGCGATGTCATCGACATCGGTTGCGTGCCAACACCGGTGCTCTACTTCGCCACCCAGCATCTCGGCACGGAGTCGGGCATCAGCGTCACCGGTTCGCACAATCCGCCCGAGTACAACGGCTTGAAGATCGTGCTCGCTGGCGAGACGCTCTCCGGCGCGGCGATTCAGGCGCTGCGCCAGCGGCTGCTCGACGGCGATCTCACCCACGGATCGGGCAAGGTCAGGCAGGAGGACGTGCGCGAGGCCTACCTCGCGCGCATCGTTTCCGACGTGAAGCTCGCGCGCAGGATGCGGGTCGCCATCGACTGCGGCAACGGCGTTGCGGGCGAGCTCGCCCCCGCGCTCATGCGCCGGCTCGGATGCGAGGTCACTGAGCTTTTCTGCGAGATCGATGGCAACTTCCCGAACCATCACCCCGATCCCGCACACCCGGAGAATCTCGAAGACCTCATCAAGACCGTCACGAGTGGCGGCTACGACGTGGGGCTCGCCTTCGACGGCGATGGCGACCGGCTCGGCGTGATCGCGCCGGACGGCCACATCATCTGGCCGGACCGCCAGCTGATCCTCTACGCGCGCGACGTGCTCTCGCGCCACCCGGGGGCCGAGATCATCTACGACGTCAAGTGTTCGCGCACCGTTGAGGCCGCGATCCGCGCCGCGGGCGGCAAGCCGACCCTGTGGAAGACCGGGCATTCTTTCATCAAGGCCAAGCTCAAGGAATCCGGCGCGCTGCTCGCCGGCGAGATGAGCGGCCACATGTTCTTCAAGGAGCGCTGGTACGGCTTCGACGACGGCCTGTACACGGCTGCGCGCCTGCTCGAGCTGCTGGCGCGCGACCCGCGCCCGGTGCGGGACGTGTTCGCGGCCCTGCCCAACACGGTCAACACCCCGGAGCTCAACGTGAGGTTCGCGGAGGGCGACCACTACAGGGCCATCGAGGAGCTCATCGCCGCGGCCGATTTCCCCGCCGGCAAGGTCACCACCATCGACGGGCTGCGCGTCGACTTCCCCGACGGCTTCGGCCTGGTGCGCGCCTCGAACACCACGCCGGTGTGGGTGCTGCGCTTCGAGGGCGACGACCCGCAGGCGCTTGCGCGTATCCAGGGCCTGTTTCGCGAGCTCATTCATCGCGTCCGCCCGGGTCTGGCACTGCCGTTCTGAGAGCGTTCTTGCCAGCGACAGCGCGGTCGATTTGACCTACGTCATGACATAGCCCGGGGGCTTGGGCTATTCTGCGCACCATGCTGCACCGCTTCTTGCGCCATCGCCGCACCATTGCCCTGCGCCTGCTGGCGGTGTTTGGGCTGTTTCTGGGTGTGACCGCGGTAGCGCCATGCGTGATGGCAGGAGCGGAGCATCCGCCCGGACACGTCAGCGCGCACCGCCATCACGATTGCCAGTCGCTCGTCAAGCTCGACTGCCAGGCGGCGAGCCAGCAGGCGGTAAAGCAGCAGGTTACCGTGCTCGCCGACCTGGCGCCGGTCCTGCCGGTTGTTGCCTACCTCGCGCCACAGACCGAGACCCACGTTGCGGCAACCAGTGCGGCGCAGCGCTTCGCCGCCGAGGCGATCCCCCGACCGCCGTTGATACTGCAGTACGCCGTACTCCTGATCTAGATCTCTCCCGCTGCGTGGTCGTCGGCGAGCACACGGGTGCTCGCGCTCATTCACTGCGGAGAGATCTATGCCTGCCATTCGTGTTGCGCCCCACTGGGGCTGGTTATTGATGCTGCTGGCCGTGCCGGGCGCGGCCGCCGAGCTCACCCTGCGCGACGCCGAGCGCCTGGCGCTCGAACAGGCGCCCATGCTGGCGCGGGCGCGCGCCAACGTGGCCGCCTCGGCTGAGCGCGTGGTGTACGAGGGAAGGCTGCCGGACCCGCAGCTCTCGCTCGGCGCGATCAACGTGCCGACCGACTCGTTCAGCTTGCGCGAGGAAGACATGACCATGGCGATGGTCGGGGTGCGTCAGGCATTTCCGCCGGGTGACACCCTCGCGCTTCGCACCCGGCGCGCCGAGCGGGAACACGCGCGCAGCGAGGCGCGCCTCGAGGTCGAGCGCCGCAACCTGCTCAGGCAGGTGCGCGCCGCCTGGCTCGAGCTCTACTTCGCCAACCGCGCGCTTGAGGTCCTGACGGCCACACGCGCCCTCGCGAGCCGCGATCTCGAGGCCGCCGAGGGCCGCTACCGTGCCGCCCAGGAGTCCCAGCGCGCCGTGTTCGTCGCGCGTCAGGTACTGGCGCGCATCAATGAACGCGAACCGATGCTGCGCGCCGAGGCCGAGCGTGCGCGCGCGCAACTTCAGCGCTTCATCGGTGCGGCCGCGCGCGACCCGCTGCCCGCAGAGCTGCCGGCGCTGCCGGCACCGCGTGCGCAACTCGATGTCACGCGCCATCCCGAATGGCGGGCCGCGCAGGCCGAGCTCGACGTCATGCGCGCCGAGGTCGGCATGGCACGCGAGGAGTACAAGCCGGCCTGGATGCTCGATCTGCAGTACGGCTTTCGCCGCCCGATGCCGGACGGAACGACACGATCGGACATGATCACCGCCATGGTGACGCTCGACCTGCCGATTTTCCGCTCCAAGCGCCAGGACCGCCGGCTCGCCGAGAACCTGGCCAAGGAGACCGCCGCGCTCCTCGAGACCGAGGACAAGGACCGCGAGCTCGCGTCCATGTATGGTGCGATGCGCGCCGAGTACGAAGCGCTGCAGGCCCGCGCGCGCATCATCGAGGAGCAGCTGCTCCCCAACATCCGTCGCGAAACGCAGGTGACGCTTGCCGGCTTCGCGCGCGAGCAGGCCATGCTGCGCGAGGCGCGCATGAAGGAGCTCGACGCCGAGCTCGAGCTGCTGCGGGTGCGCGTCGACCTCGCCAAGACCCAGGCCGAACTGCTGTATCTCACCGGAGACGAACCATGACACGCCAACAATCGCTCACGCTAATCGTCCTCGCGGCCGTCGCGCTCGGTGGCGCGCTCCTCGCCTGGTACGCCTTCCGCGCCCCGCCGCCGGCGCCGCCCGGCGCAACCGCGGCCAAACCGGACGAAGCGGACAAGGAGCGGAAAGTCCTCTACTGGACCGACCCCATGGTCCCGGGCTTCAAATCCGACAAGCCCGGTAAGTCACCGTTCATGGACATGGAGCTGGTGCCGGTGTACGCGGACGAGGCTGGCGCTTCGATCGTCACCATCCGCCCCGAGATCGTGCAGAATCTCGGCGTGCGCACCTACAAGGTAACCCGTAGCGCGCCGCCCCGGCGCGTATTTACTTCCGGTTACCTCTTCGCGGACGCGCGCGGCATGGCGGTGCTCGTGGACCTCCTGGATCGTGACGCGAGCCTGGTGCGCACCGGCCAGCGCGCCGAGGTACGCGTCCCCGACGTTTCGGATCGCGCCTACCGCGGCAACGTGGAGAGTGTCGAGCCCGACATCGACATCGGTGCGCGCGCGCTCAAGGCACGCATACGTCTTGCGCGCGTAGATGCGGCGTTGAAACCGAACATGCTGGCCGAGGTCGCAATCGAGGGCGCCGCGACCACCCGCCCAGGGCTCTTCATCCCGCGCGAGGCGCTGATCCGCACCGGTTATCGCAACGCCGTGGTGCTAGCGTTGCCCGAGGGCCGCTTCCAGCCGGTCGAAGTCGTGCCCGGCGCCGAGACCGATGACTGGGTCGAGATCCGCAAGGGTATCAAGGAGGGTGACACGGTGGTGACCTCCGGACAGTTCCTCATCGATTCCGAGGCCAACGTGCGCGCGAGCTTCGCGCGCATGCAGTCGCCCGGGGCCGAACCTGGCGCCGCCGCTGCCGGCGCGCACACCGGGCACTAAGGGAGCGCGCCATGATCGCCAACGTCATCCGCTGGTCGCTCCACAACCGCGTTCTCGTCCTGATCATTACCGCTATGCTGGTCGCCGGCGGCATCTACGCCGTGGCGCGCACCCCGCTCGATGCGATCCCCGATCTGTCCGACGTTCAGGTCATCATCAAGACCAGCTACCCCGGGCAGGCGCCGCAGGTGGTCGAGGACCAGGTCACCTATCCGCTCGCCACCGCCATGCTGTCCGTGCCGCGCGCCACCACGGTGCGCGGCTACTCCATGTTCGGCGATTCCTTCGTGTACATCATCTTCGAGGACGGCACGGACATCTACTGGGCGCGCTCCCGGGTACTCGAGTATCTCTCCCAGGTCATCCCGCGCCTGCCGCGCGCCGCCAAGCCGGCGCTCGGACCGGACGCCACCGGTGTGGGCTGGGTGTACGAGTACGCGCTCGTCGACCGCCGCGGCAAACACGACATCTCCCAGCTGCGCGCGCTGCAAGACTGGTTCCTCAAATACGAGCTGCGCACTGTGCCGGGCGTGGCCGAGGTCGCCTCGGTCGGCGGCATGGTCAAGCAATACCAGGTAGTCGTGGACCCGGACCGGCTGCGCGCCTACATGCTCACCCCGGCCGAGGTGCGCATGGCGATCGAGAAGGCCAATCAGGAGACCGGTGGCGCGGTGATCGAGATGGCCGAGGCCGAGTACATGATCCGCGCCCGCGGTTACCTGAAGAGCCTGAAGGACCTGCGCGCGGTGACCCTCGGCGTCACCTCGGCCGGCACCCCGATCCGCCTCGAGCAGGTCGCCGAGGTGCGCCTGGGGCCGGAGATGCGCCGCGGCATCACCGAGCTCGACGGCGAGGGCGAGGTCGCCGGCGGCATCATCGTGATGCGCTTCGGCGAGAACGCGCTCGCCGCCATCGACGCCGTCAAACGCAAGCTCGAGAGCCTCAAGCACAGCCTGCCCGAGGGCGTGGAGATCGTCCCGACCTACGACCGCTCGGGGCTCATCCAGCGCGCCGTGCGCAACCTTGCCGGCACGCTCGTCGAGGAGTTCGCGATCGTGGCGCTGGTGTGCGTGGTGTTCCTCTTCCACCTGCGCTCCTCGCTGGTCGCGATCGTGATGCTGCCGATCGGCATCCTCATCGCCTTCATCGTGATGAAGGGCCAGGGCATCAACGCCAACATCATGTCCTTGGGCGGCATCGCCATCGCCATCGGCGCCATGGTGGACGCCGCCATCGTCATGATCGAGAACGTGCACAAGCACTTCGAGCGCGAGACGATCGACGACCGCAACCGCTGGGAGATCGTGCGTAAAGCGACCGAAGAGGTCGGCCCGCCGCTGTTCTTCTCGCTGCTCATCATCACGGTGAGCTTCCTGCCGGTGTTCGCGCTGCAGGCGCAGGAAGGCCGGCTGTTCTCCCCGCTCGCCTTCACCAAGACCTACGCGATGGCGGCGGCCGCGGGCCTGTCGGTGACGCTCGTGCCGGTGCTCATGGGTTATTTCATCCGCGGGCATATCCGCCCCGAGCACGAAAACCCGCTCAACCGCTGGCTGCTGCGCGGCTACCGGCCGGTGATCGAACTCGTGCTCGATCACCCGCGGAAGGTGATCGCGGCGGCGGCCGTGCTGATCGCGCTCGGCGCGATCCCGATCATGAAGACCGGCACCGAATTCATGCCGGACATGTACGAGGGCGATCTGCTGTACATGCCGACCACCCTGCCAGGGCTGTCGGCCGGCAAGGCGCAGCAGCTGCTGCAGCAGACCGACCGGGCGCTCAAGACGCTGCCCGAGGTGCACAGCGTGTTCGGCAAGGCCGGGCGGGCCGAGACCGCGACCGACCCGGCGCCGCTGTCCATGTTCGAGACCACGGTGCAGTTGAAGCCAAAATCCGAATGGCGCCCGGGCATGACCATCGAGAAGCTGATCGCCGAGATGAACGAGCTGGTGAAGTTTCCGGGGCTGTCCAACGTGTTCGTGCCGCCCATCAAGACGCGCATCGACATGCTCACCACCGGCATCCGCACGCCGGTCGGCATCAAGGTCATGGGCCCGGAGCTCGCCACGATCGAGCACGTCGGGCGGCAGATCGAGGAGGTGATCCGCGCCATCCCCGGCACCACCTCCGTGTACGCCGAGCGCCTGACGGGCGCGCGCTACGTGGACGTCAAGATCGACCGCGCGCGCGCCGCGCGCTTCGGGCTCAACATCATGGACATCCAGGAGACCATCGAAACAGCCGTGGGCGGCATGAACGTGACCGAGACCATCGAGGGCCGCGAGCGCTACCCGGTGAACATCCGTTACCCCGCGGACCTGCGCGACTCGCTTGAGCGCCTGAAACGCCTGCCGATCCTCACCATGCGCGGCGTACCGATTGCGCTCGGCGAGGTCGCCGAGGTCAAGATCGCCGATGGCCCGGACATGATCCGCAGCGAGAACGCGCGCCTGTCGGGCTGGATCTACGTGGACTTTCGCGATCGCGACGTCGGCTCGTACGTGGCGCAGGCGCAGAAAGCGGTGACCGAGAAGGTGAAGCTGCCACCCGGCTATTCGCTCGCCTGGTCCGGCCAGTACGAATACCTGAGCCGCGCCGTCGAGCGCCTCACCGTGGTCGTGCCGTTCACGCTCGCCATCATCCTGTTCCTGCTCTATCTCAACTTCCGCAACGCCATGGAGGTCTTGATCATCGTCACCACGCTGCCGCTCGCGCTGGTCGGCGGCTTCTGGCTCCTCTACGCGCTCGGCTACAACCTGTCGGTGGCGGTGGCCGTGGGCTTCATCGCGCTCGGCGGCGTGGCCGCCGAGATCGGGGTGGTAATGCTCGCCTACCTCGGCCAGGCGCTCAAGCGCCGCACCGCGGCCAAGGGCGGGCGGCTCACCCGCGCCGATCTGCGCGAGGCGGTCATCGAAGGCGCGCTCCTGCGCATCCGCCCGATCATCATGACCAACGCCGCGATCATTGCCGGTCTCCTGCCGATCCTGTGGAGCAGCGGCAGCGGATCGGAGGCCATGCAGCGCATCGCCGCCCCCATGGTCGGCGGCATGCTGAGCGTGGCGGTCCTGACGCTCCTCGTGATTCCCGCCGCCTACTGGCTGTGGAAGGAGCACACGATCCGCAGGAGCTGATCGGGCCTACCGGCCGCGGTCCTCACCGAGGAGCGGCAGGAAGAACGCCTTGGCCAGGCGGATCGCCTCGGGCAGGCGCAGCAGCGCGTGCGAGGCCGGCGCCTAGCTCGTGATGTAGCGGGTCAGCTCCTGGATGAGGCGCTCCTTCTCGTCAAGTAGGAGCAGCACCAGGTCGCGCAGGGATACCAGGCCGCAAAACTCGCCGTTTTCGAACACCATCAGGTGCCGGCAACGATGCTCGCGCATGAGCTCGAGACAGCGTTCGACGCTCTCGCCGGCATCTACCGAAACGATATCGGGTCGCATCACGTCCCTCAGGGATGTTGTGACCGGATCGCGACCCTCAACGACGATGCGGCGCATGAGATCGCGCTCCGTGAACAGCCCCTTCACGCGCCCGCTGGCGTCGGTCACCGCCACGGATCCGATGTGTCGGTCGCTCATGACGCGCGCCGCCTCAAGGGCCGTGCTCGTGTCCGCGAGCAGGGCGACATCACGCGTGATCCGCTGGGAAATTTCTGCCATGGCACACCTCCTGCCTAGGGTGGGTTCCGGCAGTGTGACGCGACAGCGGCTGGCTACGCATACTGGCCGGCAGTCGGTCACACCGCGTGCCGGTATGAGTTCAAATCATAAACAAGCGCCGGCCCGCCGGCAGCTTTGGGTGGGTCAGGCGGCTGGGTAGGGGCTCGGCCGCGTCCCACGGCAATCCATTGAACTGATTCATGAGACTCTCCGGGGACCCGAGCACCTCCGACTGCGGAACACACTGCGGTGTAGCGGGGCCGATTTGGCCCCAACCCTTTTTGGGGGGTGACGCCGCAGCGCAGCGCCCGTAGGAGGCGATTGGGCAAGGCGCCAAACCGCGCACCGCGCCGTTCCTGAGGGTGCGGTGGGCCGAGCGCTCGCCCGCGCTGCGGGTTGTTGGGGGGTGTGCCGCCCAAGGCCACCTGCCCGGGCAGGCGGCCAGCCTGCGCCGGGCTGCCAGCGCGTTTGGCCTTGGGCTCCCTCGGCTGCATGCCGCACTCGCGTCGCGCACCGCCATTTTTCCGGTGCTCACGCGACTGAGGCCCGCGGCATAGCGGCCCGCCGCCTTGGCCGAGTGGTGCGCACGGGCCGGGG
>CAYZVX010000003.1:45051-77175 GCA_964482055.1 uncultured Acidiferrobacteraceae bacterium | reverse complement strand
GCCAGGCGCGGCGCGCCGGCCGGCGCGGCGGCGCCAGGTGCTGGAGCATCTTGCGGCAGATGCCCGCCGGCGCCGCCGCGCACAGCCCCGGAGATTGTTGGATCAGCAGGTGCCACCGTACCCTCGCTTGCAGGCCAGCCACGGCCACCGAGAGCGGCGCGCCGCATTGGACGGCGCAATTTAAGGGCGCTTCCTTAAGGCATTGTTAAATGCGCGCAGACCGCCGGGGCTTTCCACCGTCGCGCGCGGAGCGCGTATAGTTTGACTTCCGCTTCGAAGCATGACCATGAGCACAATGCGCCATAGCAACCGCCTCATACACGAGACCAGCCCTTATCTTTTGCAGCACGCCCACAACCCGGTCGATTGGTACCCGTGGGGCGAGGAGGCGCTCGCGCGCGCCGCGCGCGAAGACAAGCCGATCCTGCTGTCGATCGGGTATTCCGCCTGTCACTGGTGCCACGTCATGGAGCACGAATCCTTCGAGGACGAGGACGTGGCGCGCGTCATGAACGAGCTGTTCGTGTGCATCAAGGTCGACCGCGAGGAGCGCCCCGACCTCGACAAGATCTATCAGACCGCGCACCAGATCCTCACACAGCGCGCCGGCGGCTGGCCGCTCAACATGTTCCTCACGCCGCACGATCGCATGCCGTTTTTCGGCGGCACCTATTTCCCGAAGACCGCGCGCCACGGCCTGCCGGCATTCACCGATCTGCTGCGCGAGGTGGCGCGCGCCTATCGCGACAAGCGCATGGCGATCGAGGAGCAAAACAGCGCCGTGCGCGAGTTTCTCGCGCGCCTCGAACCCGCGGGCCCGACCCCCGGCGTGCACCCGGGACCGGAGGCGCTCGACAAGGCCTTCGAGGAACTCGCGCGCCAGTTCGATGCGCGCCACGGCGGATTCGGTCGCGCCCCGAAGTTTCCGCATCCGACCTCGCTCGACTTCCTGCTGCGCTACTGGGCGCACGGAGCGTTGACCGGCGCGCCCAAGCGCGAGGCGCTCGCCATGTTGCGCACCACGCTTGCGGCCATGGCCGAGGGCGGGCTCTACGATCAGCTCGGCGGCGGTTTCTGCCGTTATTCGGTGGATGAACGTTGGGAGATCCCGCATTTCGAGAAGATGCTGTATGACAACGCACAGCTGCTCGCGCTGTACGCCGACGCGCACAGCGCAACGCGCGACCCGCTGTTCGGGCGCATCGCCATCGAAACCGCCGAGTGGGTCCTGCGCGAGATGCAGTCGCCCGCGGGCGGCTACTACTCGACGCTCGACGCCGACTCGGAAGGCGAGGAAGGCAAGTTCTACGTCTGGTCGGCGGCACAGATCCAAAACCTGCTCGCGCCCGAGGAGTGGGCCTGCGTCGAGCGTCACTTCGGCCTCAGCGGCGAGCCCAATTTCGAAGGGCACTGGCATCTCAACGTGCGCCTGCCCATCGCAGAGATTGCGCGAGGCCTCGGGCTCGAACCCGACATCGTCGAGCGGCGGCTCGCCTCAGCCCGGGCCAAGCTGCTGGCGGCGCGCGCGCAGCGCGTGCGGCCGGCGCGCGACGAGAAGATCCTGACCGCCTGGAACGGGCTCATGATCACCGGCATGGCGCGCGCCGGGCGGCTGCTGGGGCGGGCGGATTTCATGGCCTCGGCGGAGCGCGCCTTTGATTTCGTGCGCCGCGTGCTGGCGCGCGACGACGGGTACCTGTACGCCACCACCAAGGACGGCAAGACACACCTCAACGCCTACCTCGATGACTACGTGTTCCTGATCGAGGCCGGTCTCGAGCTGCTCCAGGCGCGCTGGCGGGCGGAGGACCTCACCTTCATCCAGCAGCTTGCCGAAACCGTGCTCGATGAGTTTGAGGACGAGAGCCACGGCGGCTTCTATTTCACCGGCGCCAGGCACGAGGCGCTGGTCTACCGGCCGAAACCGGCGAGCGACGACGCCATCCCGTCGGGCAATGGCGTCGCGGCATACGTTCTCGCGCGCCTCGGCCACCTGCTTGGCGACCTGCACTACCTCAAGGCGGCCGAGCGCGCAGTCGAGGCGCTGTACGCGGGCCTTGAGCAATACCCCTCGGCGCATGGCGCGCTGCTGCGCGCGCTCGACGAGCAGCTTCATCCGACCGAGACCATCGTGCTGCGCGGTCACGGCGCCGAGCTGGCCGCCTGGCAGCAGCGCGCGCAGCGCCACTACGCGCCGCGTCGCCTGGTGGTCGCGCTACCTGCGGAAGATGGCACGCAGTCGGGGTTGCTCGCGGAACGAAAGCCGCTCGCGGAAGTGACGGCCTACCTGTGCCGTGGCCACGCCTGCCAGGCGCCGATCACCCGTCTTTCCGACTTCGAGGCGGCGCTGGCGCTGAGCGAGGTGGCGGCGAGCGCCGCGCTCAATTGAGCGCGGCGCCTCAGCGCAGCCGGGTGATATAGATGGCAAGCCCGGCGTAGATCACGAGGTTGGCCAGCAGGTTCCAGTGCCCGTTATTGTTCTTGCATACCTGCCAGTCGAAGAAGCGTACGGCCGGATCGCCCAGGCGTGACAGGGTTGGCCAGAAGCGATTGGTGCGCTCGCAGTAGGCTCGGTACGGCTCGCCGAGCAGCGGTGCGAGTCGCTTCTCCTCGCGCGCCACACGATTGAACATGTAGAAGTAATAGAGCACGACAAAGGCGCCGGCGATGTAGGGGTTGCCGAGCAGCAGCACCAGCCCAAGCAGCATGATGAGGCGCCCGAGATACATCGGGTTGCGCACCAGCACATAGGGCCCGCGCGCCGTGAGCATCTCGTTTTTCACCAGCGCGCCGAACGCCCACACCTGAATGAGCTCACCGGCGAGCGACACGCCGAGCCCCCACCACAGCCACTCGCGCCGCGCGTAGACGGCGATCGCGATGAGCGCGGCGACCGCGAACAGGTAGCGCGACTTGAGAAACAGCCGCCGGGCCGTCGGGTTGTTGAACAGGGTGTGAATCGAGGCGAGCATCGGAAGCGTAGCGGGTGACGGGCCGGCGATTATAGCCGCAGTGATCTTAGAACAGTGAGCGGTGAGAGGCCGGCGCCACGACCCGCCGCTTACTGTTCACGGCTCACGGCTCGCGGTTCACTGTTCACCCGAGCCGCGGCCACAGGATCACCGCCCAGACATAAACCACCAGCAGCTGCGACAGCATGCCGGCCGCCGAGCCCATGTCCTTGGCGCGCCCCGACAGCTTGTGCCGCTCCTTGCCGATGCGGTCGACGGTTGCCTCGATCGCCGAGTTCAACAGCTCCACGATCAGCACCAGCACCAGGCAACCGACCAGCAGGACACGCTCGATGGCGTCGTTTCCCAGCCACAAGCCAAGCGGCGCCATGACGACGAATAGCACGAACAACTGGCGAAACGCCGCTTCCGTCCTGAGCGCCGCGCGCAGTCCGGCAATCGAATAACCGCCGGCGCGTATGACCCGCTCGACATCGCCCATGCTGCGCAAGATTTTTCCCAGCAGATTCATTTCTTGTCCTCGCCTAAGCCGCGCGCACAATAGTGAAGGTTCGGTTACACGTGCATGACGGCGCGATCACGAAATTGTAAACGACGTTTCACCCCAGCGCGGCACCCTGGGCTCCGCCAAACCTCAATCAAGGAGGCTCAATGGCGGAATCCCTGCGTTACCGAGCGATCTGGATATCGGACATCCACCTCGGTACGAAATCGTGCAAGGCAGAATACCTTCTCGACTTCCTTCGGCATACCGATTCGCAGTACCTCTATCTCGTCGGCGACATCATTGACTTCTGGAGCCTCAAGAACGGCTGGTACTGGCCGGCCCAGCACAACCAGGTCATCCAGGCCGTGATGGAAAAGGCGGCCCGCGGGACGCGGGTCGTGTTCGTGCCCGGCAATCACGACGAGGTGTTCCGCGACCACATCGGGCGCGTGTTTGGCGGCGTCGCCGTCGAGCCTGATCTGATCCACACCACCGCGGACGGACGCCGGCTGCTCGTCCTGCACGGCGATGAGTTCGACTCCATCGTCAGGCACAGCGCGTGGCTCGCGCACATCGGCTCCTGGATCTATGACGGACTGCTATACGCGAACCGCTGGGTCAACTTGGTGCGTCGCCGGCTCGGCTTTCCGTACTGGTCGCTCGCCGCCTACGCCAAGCACAAGACCAAGAGCGCCGTGAGCTTCATCAGCCGCTTTGAGCAGGCGCTGGTGCACGAGGCGCGCCGCCGGCGCGTCGATGGCGTCGTCTGCGGCCACATCCACAAGGCCGAGATCCGGGAGTTCGACGAGATCCTCTACTGCAACGACGGCGACTGGGTGGAGAGCTGCACCGCGCTGGTGGAGCGCCCGAGCGGCGCGCTTGCCGTCGTGCACTGGGCGGATGAGAGCGTGTTGCTGCTCGATGAGTCCACAACCGCGCCGTCCCTGGCGCGCGGCCCCGCTGACGTGCAGGATGCACAAATGCCGCGAAGGCCAGGGATGGCCGAGAGCGGCCTCCATCCCATCGGCGAGTCCGCAACCGCGCCGTCCCTGGCGCGCGGCCCTCGCCTCGATCCCATCGGCGAGTCCCAGCCTGCGCCTGAGCCGCAGGCGGCGTGATGAAGCTCGCGATCGTCAGCGACGCCTGGTTCCCGCAGGTCAACGGCGTCGTCAAGACGCTCAGCTACACGCGCGAGGAGCTCCTGCGGCTTGGCCACACGGTCGAGATGATTACGCCAGCGGATTTTCGCACCGTCCCCTGCCCGACCTACCCGGAGATCCGCCTGTCGCTGTGGCCCGGGCGCGCCGTGGCGCGGCGCCTGGAGGCGCTGGCGCCCGATGCCGTACACATTTCGACGGAGGGGCCGCTCGGACTCGCCGCGCGCGCCTGGTGCCTGCGCAACGGCTTTCCCTTCACGACCACCTTCCACACGCAATTTCCCGAGTACGTGCAGCTGCGCACGCGCCTGCCGCTCGCCGTGTCGTATGCCTTCATGCGCTGGTTTCACAACGCCGGGCGTTTCACCCTGGTTGCCACGCGCACGCTGCGCGAGCGACTTGCCCGCCGCGGTTTCACCCGCCTCGCCTTGTGGTCGCGCGGCGTCGACACGGAGCTCTTCCGTCCGCGCGGCAAGGATTTGTATAACGAGGCGCGCCCGATCTTCCTGTACATGGGTCGGGTGGCCGTGGAAAAGAATATCGAGGCGTTTCTCGCTCTCGACCTGCCGGGCACCAAGGTGGTGATCGGCGACGGCCCGGATCTCGGCACGCTGAAGCACCGCTATCCGGCAGTGCGTTTCCTCGGCTACAAGAGCGGCGAGGACCTCGCCTGCCATGTCGCGGCGGCCGATGTGTTCGTGTTCCCGAGCCTCACCGATACCTTCGGGCTGGTGCTGATCGAAGCGCTCGCCTGCGGCGTGCCGGTCGCCGCGCTTCCGGTGCAGGGGCCAATCGACGTGATCGACAACGGCGTGACCGGCGTGCTGGACGAGGATTTGCGCGCGGCGGCGCTGAAAGCCCTCGACCTCGACCCGGCGGCCTGCCGCGTCGCCGCGCTCAAGTACACCTGGGCGGCATGCACGCGCCAGTTCCTGACGCACATCGAGGCGGTGCGCCGCACGCCCACCGCGGCCGAGGTCAGGCAGCCGGCTTCCAGGTAAGGTCGAGCTCGCGCGCCGCCCGGACGTCGTCGAGGCGCTTGACCGGCAGGGTGTGCGGCGCGCCCTTCACCAGCTCCGGCTGACTGCGCGCCTCCTGCGCGATCTCTTTCATCGCCGCGACAAAGCGGTCAAGCTCTTCCTTGGCCTCGGTCTCGGTCGGCTCGATCAGGAAGCACTCCGGCACGAGCAGCGGAAAATAGGTGGTCGGGGCGTGGAACCCCTTGTCGAGCAGGCGCTTCGCCACGTCCATCGCGATCACGCCGGTTTCGTCCTTGAGCCTCTTCAGCGTCAATATGAACTCGTGGGTGGCGCGCCGCCTGGGGAAAGCGGCGCTGTACCCGGCCTTGGTGAGCTCCGCCATGAGGTAATTGGCGTTAAGCGTGGAAAACTCCGCCACGCGCTGCATGCCCTGGCGCCCGAGCAGGCGCGCGTACACCCAGGCGCGCAGCAGCACGCCGGCGTTGCCCATGTTGGCGGACAGACGCCCGATCGTCTGCGGGCGCGTCTTCTCCGTCTCCCACAGGTACTTGTCCTGCACCTTGCCTACCAGCGGCACGGGCAGGAACGGCGCCAGGCGCGCGTTGGCCGCGACCGGTCCGGCGCCCGGACCGCCGCCGCCGTGCGGCGTGGAGAAGGTCTTGTGCAGGTTCATGTGGATGACGTCGAAGCCCATGTCGCCCGGCTTGACCTTGCCGAGAATGGCGTTGAGGTTGGCGCCATCGTAGTAGAGCAGCCCGCCGGCATCGTGCACGATCCGCGCGATCTGCTGAATCCTGCGCTCGAACACCCCGAGGGTCGAGGGATTGGTGAGCATCAGGCCGGCGGTGTGCGGACCGACCGCCGCCTTGAGCGCGTCGAGATCGACGTCGCCTTCGCTGTCGGTCGGGATCTCACGCACCGTGTAACCGCACATCACGGCGGTGGCCGGGTTGGTGCCATGCGCCGCATCCGGCACCAGGATCTCGGTGCGCGCGCGGTCCGCGCGCGATTCGTGATAGGCGCGGATCATGGCCACACCGGCGAACTCACCCTGCGCGCCGGCGAGCGGCGTGAGCGAACAGCCCGCCATGCCGGTCACGTCCTTCAGTATCTCCTGCAGCTCGTACAGGCAGGCGAGGAAACCCTGCCCCGTGGACTCCGGGGCGTGCGGATGCCGCCCGAGCAGCTGTGGGAGCATCGCGAGCGCATTGCAGGCGCGCGGATTGTACTTCATGGTGCAGGAACCCAACGGATAGAAGTGCGTGTCGATCGAGAAGTTCCGCTGCGAAAGCTTCGTGTAGTGCCGCACCGCCTGCAACTCGGAGACCTCCGGCAGCAGCGGGCGCTGCTTGCGGCGCAGGTGCTCCGGGATGTCGGTCACGGCGACCTGCGTAAGCGGGGCCTGCGAATAGTTGCGCCGGCCGGGTTGGGAATGTTCGAAGATCAGCATGTGCGTGGCTCGTTGTCTTTCGTGTCCAGTCGAGCGGCCTGCGGCCGCTCGACTGGAAGCCTCCTGGATTCCGCTGCGCTTCATCCAGGCTACCAAGCCCCTGGAATCGCGCACAAGACGCGCGTCACTTAAGCGCGGCCAGCGCGGCGTCATAATTCGGCTCCTGCCGGATTTCCGGCACGAGCTCGGTATATACCACCTTGTCGTTCTCATCGATCACCACGATGGCGCGCGCGGTGATGCCGCGATACAACCCGTCGAGCAGGAGCACACCGTAGTCCTTGGCGAAGTTACGGTCGCGCATCATCGAGAGCGTCTTGACGTTGTGCGTGTTCTCGACGCTGCAGAAGTGCTGCTGCGCGAACGGCAGGTCGGCCGACACCATGAGGATCACGGCATGCGGGTAGCGGGCCGCGTACTCGTTGAACTTGCGCGTCGACATGGCGCAGGTCGGCGTGTCAATGCTCGGGAAGATGTTGAGCAGCTTCCGCTTGCCGCGAAAATCGGCGAGCGATACATCGTTCAGGTTCGCGTCGGTGAGCCGGAAGTCCGGCGCCGGGCTGCCGACCTTGGGCAGCTCGCCGATGGTGTGCACCGGATTGCCGCGATGCGTGATCCTGGCCATGGCAGACCTCGTCGCGTCGTCCGCTACTTTAGCGCCGCGAAGGCCTTGTCGTAATCCGGCTCGACCGTGATCTCGGGCCCGAGCTGCGTATACAGCACCTTGTCGTTCTCATCGAGCACGAGTGTCGCGCGCGCCGTAAGGCCGGCGATGGGGCTGTCGGTCAGCAACACGCCATAGTCCTTGGCGAAGTGCCGGTCACGCATCATGGAGAGCGTCACGACATTATTGACGCCCTCGCCCTTGCAGAAGCGGTTCTGGGCGAACGGCAGGTCGGCGGTCACGACCAGCACCACCACGTCCGGACGGTTCTTCGCGAACTCGTTGAAGCGCTTGGTGGCAGCGGCACAGGTGCCGGTGTCAAGCGAATGCGCGATGCTCAGCAGTTTCTTCCTGCCCTTGAAATTCGCGAGCGTGACATCCGACAGATCGCCGGCGGTGAGCTTGAAGTCCGGCGCCTGGCTGCCGACCTTGGGCAGCTCACCGCTGGTGTGGGCAGGGGTTCCTTTGAACAGGACGTCGGCCATGGCAGCGTCTCCTTGTGTGAGTTCAGGCGGTAGGGGTGATCTTCACGGCGCAGGGCGGATCGAGCCTGCGCTTGCTGACGACGCGCTCCAGGTGGAACGCGTACTGCTCGATGTCTTCCGGCGTGCGCATCTCGGTGGCGCACACGAGCAGCGCCTGGCCGAGCTCCGGGTAGTGTTCGCTAAGGTCGAGGCCACCGAGAACGCCCTGCGGTTCGAGCGCGCGCAGCACTTCGGCGACCGGCATGTCGAGCCGCAGCACGGCCTCATGGAACACTGGCCGGTCGAAGACGCGCGTGACGCCTTTGATCGCGGTGAGCTTCTTGACCGTCGCCAGCGTGTTGGCGTGACACGCCGCCGCCACGCGCTCCAGCCCCTCGGGCCCGAGCAGCGACATGTAGATGGTGGCCGCCGTGACAATCAGCCCCTGGTTGGTGCAGATGTTCGAGGTCGCTTTCGAGCGGCGGATGTGCTGCTCGCGCGCCTGCAGGGTGAGCGTGAAACCGGGCTTGCCGTCCCTGTCCACGGTGCGCCCGATGATGCGCCCCGGCATCTGACGCACCAGCGCCTCCTTGCAGCACATGAAGCCGAAATACGGCCCGCCGGAAGACAGCGGCGCGCCGAGCGGCTGGCCTTCGCCCACGGCGATGTCCGCGCCCTTCGCACCCCACTCGCCCGGCGCCTTGAGCAGCGCAAGCGACGTCGGATTCACCAGCGCGATCGCGAGCATGTTGTTCGCGTGCGCCCAGTCGGTCAGCTCGTCCGCGTCCTCGAGCACGCCGAAGAAGTTCGGCTGCGGGATCACGAGCGCAGCATGCTCGCCGCCGGCATGCGCCTTAAGCGCGTCGAGCGGGGTGTGGCCGCCGCGGGCGTCGTACGCGACCTCGACGAGCTCGATGGCCTGGTTCTTGACGATCGTGTGCACTACGTTGCGGTAGATCGGATGGACGGTGGTCGGCATCAGCACGCGGCGCGATTTCTTGTGCGCGCGCACCGCCATCAGCACGGCCTCGGCCAGGCCCGAGGCGCCGTCGTAGAGCGAGGCGTTCGAGACGTCCAGGCCGGTGAGCGAGGCCATCATCGTCTGGTATTCGTAGAGCAGCTGCAGCGTCCCCTGCGAGGCCTCGGCCTGGTAGGGGGTGTAGGCGGTATAAAACTCCCCGCGCGTGACGAGCTCCCACACTGCCGCCGGGATGTGATGCTCGTAGGCGCCGGCGCCGATGAAGTTGAGGTAGTGGCCGTCCTGCTGGGCACGCGCGCGCATCAGGCGCGCGACCTCCATCTCGCTCAAGCCCTCCGGCACCTGCGTGAGCCCCTTGGTGCGCAAGGCGGAGGGGATCTCGTCGAACAGCTCGTCGATCGATTTGGTGCCGATGCTCGCGAGCATCGCCTCAACATCGGCGTCGGTGTGCGGAATAAACGGCATGGACGGGTACTCGTTCAGTGCGCTTCGGAGGCGACCAGCGCCTCATAGGCCTTGGCATCGAGCAGCGCCCCGAGGTCGGCGCTGTTGGCGGGTCTTAAGCGGAACATCCAGCCCGCGCCGTAGGGGTCCTTGTTGACGGTTTCCGGCGCAGCGGTCAACGCACCGTTGGTTGCCGTCACCTCGCCCGCCACCGGCGCATACACATCGGAGGCGGCCTTCACCGACTCGACTACCGCGCACTCCTTGCCGGCCTCGACCTTGCGGCCGACCTCCGGCAGCTCGACGAACACCATATCGCCCATCAGCTCCTGGGCATGATCGGTGATGCCGACAGTGATGGTGCCGTCGGGCTCCACGCGCACCCACTCGTGCGACTTGGTGTACTTGAGCTCGGCTGGTGTCTTCATGTTTGCAGAACCTCCCTTCAGGAAACGCAGCTCTTGCCGTTGCGCACGAACGGGTATTGCACCACGCGCGCCGGCTGCCACTTGCCGCGCATGTCGACCTGCACGGTGGCGCCGGTCGCAACGGCCGCCGGCACGCGTGCAAATGCAATTGACCTGTTGAGCGTGGGCGAGAAACTGCCGCTCGTGATCTCGCCTTCGCCCTGGCTGTCGCATGTTACCTTCTGATGGTTGCGCAGCACGCCCTTGCCTTCCAGCACCAAGCCCACGAGCTTGCGCGGTACGCCCTGCGCTTGCTGCGCCTCGAGCGCCTCGCGCCCGATGAACTTGCGCTCCGCCGGCTCGAACGCCACCGTCCAGGCGAGCCCCGACTCGAGCGGCGTGGTGGTCTCGTCCATGTCAGCGCCGTACAGGTTCATGCCCGCCTCAAGGCGCAGCGTGTCACGCGCCCCGAGACCGCACGGTGCGACGCCGGCGTCGAGCAGCATCTGCCAGGTAAAGGGCGCGGCCGTCGCCGGCAGGATGATCTCGAAGCCGTCCTCGCCGGTGTAGCCGGTCGTGGCGACCATGAGCTCGCCGATGGTCGCGGAGTGAAATGGCTTCAAGCCTGCCGTCGCCGCGCGCATGTTCTCGCCGAGCGCGGCGTACACCTTTTCTTTGGCATGCGGCCCCTGCACCGCGATCATGGCGAGGTCGTCACGCGGGTTGACGACGACATTCCCGTGTTCCTTGGCGGTGGCGCGCACCCACGCCATGTCCTTGGCGCGCGTGGCGGCGTTCATGACCAGGCGGAACCAGGACTCGTCGAGGTAGTAGACGATGAGGTCATCGATGACGCCCCCCTGGCGGTTGAGCATGCAGCTGTAGAGCGCGCGCCCCGGGGTCTTGAGCTTGTCGACGTTGTTGGCGAGGAGCAGGCGCAGGTAGCCGCGTACGTCCGGTCCCTTGAGGTCGACGACGTTCATGTGCGAGACGTCGAACATGCCGGCGTCGGCCCTGACCTTGTGATGCTCCTCGATCTGCGAGCCGTAGTGCAGCGGCATGTCCCAGCCGCCGAAAGCGACGATCTTGGCGCCAAGCCGGACGTGCGTGTCGTACAGCGGAGTGCGGTTACCCATCGAGCCGGATCCTCGAGTAAATCAAATAAGGGCGACGGCCGTAGCCGTCGCCCCTCTGTCCGGTAACCTGAGAGCTTGAGCCCCTTCGGTGGATCGATGCCGCGAGAATCGCCGCGGGCCGATCACTCTCCAGAGTCGACGTCCGACCACCTGCGGTCCTTCTGCCTGAGCGATTCCGGGCGGGTTGCGCCTTCGGCGCCGCGCCGCCCAAGACTGCACGAGCGTTGCGGTCTCTCCCACAGGATCGATGTCGAGCGCGGCACTATAGCGCAGCCCCCTCGGGACCGCCAAGCACGCACCCGGGCGGGCGAATTTTCGCGCGGTTCGCCGACGGTCCTAGCGCGCGGAGGCACTGCGCCGCACCAGCAGGATCACTGGCAGGAGCCCGGCGGCCACGAGCGTCAGCGCGGGCAGCGCCGCCCGCTCCCACTCGCCCTCAGAGGTCATCTCGAAAATGCGCGTGGCGAGCGTATCCCAGCCGAACGGTCGCAGCAGCAGCGTGGCCGGCATCTCCTTCATGACCTCAACGAACACGAGCAGGGCGGCGGTGAGGAGCCCCCCGCGCAGCATTGGGATCGACACGCGCCACAGGATCTCCAGGTTGCTGGCGCCGAGGCTGCGCGCCGCCTGCCACAGGCTCGGGCGGATGCGCTCGAAGCTCGCATCGATCGGGCCGTGCGCCACCGCCATGAAACGCACGCCATAGGCGAGGATCAGCGCGATGAGGCTGCCCGCGAGCAGCGGGCCGGGCGCGGCCCCCAGCCAGCCAGCGACGAAAGGCGCCAGGCGCGCATCGATCCAGACGAAGGACAGCATGATGCCGACCGCCAGGACCGAGCCCGGCAGCGCGTAACCGAGGGTGGCGAAACGCACAGCGGCGCGCGTCAACCGATCCGGCTTGAGCCGGTGGGTGTAGGCGAGCAGCAGCGCAAAGAACGTCGTGGCCGCCGCCGCCGCCGCGCCGAGCAGGAAGGTGTTGGCGAAGAACCCGAGGTAGCGCGCGTCGAGATCGTGCGCCGCGCTGTCCCAGGCCCACAGCGCGAGCTGGCCGACGGGAATGATAAACGCGACGAGCAGCGTCAGCGCGCAAACCCCCGTCGCGCTCCAGGCCCGCCCGCCGCGCAGCGCAAAACGCGCAGGCCGGTCGCTTCGAATCGTCAGATGATAGCGGGCGCGGCCGCGCAGACCGCGCTCGGCCATGAGCGCCGCAGCCACGAACAGCAGCAGCAGGCTCGCAAGCTGGGCGGCGGCCGGCAGACTGAACAGCCCGGTCCAGGCCTTGTAGATCGCGGTCGTGAAGGTCGAGACGTTGAAAATCGACACGGCCCCGAAATCCGCGAGCGTCTCCATCAAGGCCAGCGCCGTACCGGCGGCGAGCGCCGGGCGCGCCATGGGCAGCGCCACCTGCCAGAAGGCGCCAAAGGGAGAGAGGCCATAGACGCGTCCGGTGTCGAACATGGCTCGGCCCTGCGCCGCAAAGGCGATGCGCGCCAGCATGTAGACATAGGGATAAAAGGCAAGCGTCATGACCACGGTTACGCCCGCCAGCGAGCGGATCGGCGGCAGCAGGGCCATGCGCGTATCGAACAGGCCACGCAGATACGTCTGCACCGGGCCGCTGTAGTCGAGCAGGCCTACCGCGACGAATGCCAACACGTAGGCCGGCAGCGCGAGCGGCAGCATCAGCGCCCAGTCGAACAGGGTGCGCCCAGGAAACTCGCACATCGTCGTGAGCCAGGCGAGGGCGACACCCATGACGAGCACCCCGAGGCTGACGCCGGCAGCGAGCACCAAGGTGTTGAGCAGCGTCTCGGCGAGCACCGTGTCGACGAGATGCTGCCAGACGTCGGTCGCGGGCGTCGCCCACGCCGCCGCGACCACCACGATCGGGGCCGCCACCACCGCCGCGACCAGCAGGCTCGCGGCGCGCCAGAAGCGCACATTGACGTCCAGCCACGCGGAAATGCCGGCATCGCGCGGCAGCGACTCACGCAGCTCGTCAACGGTGCGACTCATGGCAGCGGCATTGAAACCCGGGCCCGCGTTGAACCGGCTACTTGTAACCGGCGCGGTCCATCAGCTTCACCGCCTGCGCCTGCAGGCGCCCGGCCTCGGCGACATTGATGGTGTCCTGCTTGAAGACGCCCCAGGCCGCGACGGTTGGATGCGGCGCTACGCGCGGATTCGCCGGGTACTCGAGATTCTCGTCGGCAAACAGATTCTGCGCTTCCTCGGAAGAAAGCCACTCGAGAAACTTCACGGCCTCGGCGCGATGCTTGGCGTGTGCGGTGACGCCGGCACCGGAAACATTGACGTGCACGCCACGGTCGTTCTGGTTCGGCCAGAACAATGCCAGCTTGGTCTGCGGATTCTTCTTCATCAAGCGCCCATAATAGTACGTGTTCACGATGCCGACGTCGCACTGCCCGGCCACGATCGCTTCCATCACCTTGGTGTCATCGGGCTGCGGATCCGTCGCCAGGTTCGCGACCCAGCCCTTCACGATCTGCTCGACTTTTTGCTCGCCATGCCTGGCTATCATCATGGCCACCAGCGACTGGTTGTAGACCTTCTTCGAGGTGCGCAGGCACAGCCTGCCCTTCCACTTGGCGCTGCCCAGATCCTCGTACGTCGAAAGGTCTGCAGGCTTCACGCGTTCGGTCGAATAGACAATGGTGCGCGCCCGGACCGACAATCCGTACCACTGGCCCATCGGGTCGCGCAGGTGCACCGGGATGTTGCGAGCGAGAATTTGGGAGTCAGTGCGCGCCAGCACGCCTTCTCTTGCCGCAAGCCACAGGTTGCCGGCATCCACGGTAATGAGCAGGTCGGCAGGTGTTGCCGTCCCCTCGGCCTTGAGCTTTTCCAACAGTGGGCCCTCGGAGCTCGTAAGGAATTTGATTTGCGTGCCGGTCTTCTTTGTGTAGGCGTCGAAAAGCGGCTTGATGAGCTGCTCGTTGCGAGCCGAATACACAACCAGTTCCCCAGCGTTCGCCGCCCCGGCGACGCCAAGCGATGCGAGCAGCGCGGCTGCTGCCGGTAGATATCGAAAAAGCATGGCTATTCCCCTTGTTTGGTTTGGCCAAACTGCAAACGGCCCAGGCTCGCGGTCGAACGGCCGGACGGACCAGCGTCGCCGCGCTATCGGCCATCCTGCCACAGCCTAAATCGCAATGCAAATCGTTCTCATTCGTATCTTTGGCGCGGGCTTCTGCGGACCAGCCAGGTGCCCATAAATTCCTCACGGCACGGTAGTTGCTTTCTTCAATAAGCCGAGGGGTTTGGGCCAATCGCCACTGCGGGCAATCCGCTTCCAAGGCCATAGCCGGGCAGCGCGACCGGCGACCCGCCCCGCAGCAACGGTTGGAGGTCTCAATGAAAGCAGGCATTCTGCGAATCACTGCCGCGGTGTTGCTCACGGCATGGGCAACGGGCTCATCGGCGGCGGATGTCTATGTTCTCACCGCCCCACCGCGCGATACCGGCGGCGCCGAATCCGATGTCTACGAACCAATCGCCCAGTACCTCTCGAACGCCATTGGCCAGAGAATCGAGTACCGCCACTACGACAACTGGCTCTCCTATCAGGACCGCATGCGCCGCGGCGAATACGATATCGTCTTCGACGGCCCGCACTTCGTCGGATGGCGCATGGCCAGGCTCGGGCACGAGCCGGTCGCGCGGCTGGCCGGCAAGCTCGCCTTCGTCGTCGCCGTCAAAAAGGACAACAACATCGGCTCGCTCAAGGATCTCGCTGGCCGCACGCTGTGCGGCCTGGCGCCGCCCAATCTGGCGACCCTGACGGTGCTGAGCCAGTTCGATAACCCGGCGCGCCAGCCGATCGTGATCGAGGTCAAGAGCTTCAGCGATGCCTACAACGGCATGGCGCGCGGCAAGTGTGTGGCCGCCATCTTGCGCGACAATGCGTTTGGCCAGTTCGACAAGGACAAGGGCATCGCCAAGGTGATCTACAAATCCGAGGGCATCGCCAATCAGAGTTTCTCGGTCAGCCCGCGCCTGGCGAGCGCCGAGAGGACCAAGATCGCGCAGGCCCTACTGGCGCCGCAGGCGCGCCAGCACCTGAAGGTCTTCTTCGAACGCTACAGCAAGGACAAGGACCTGGTGGTCGCAACGCGCGAGGAATACCAGGACCTGGGCCGGCTTCTGCGCGACGTGTGGGGATTCGACCTCACGCCAGACGCCGCCAAACGCTAGCGACGCGCGCCGTCAGGCGGCGCCGAACTCGGCGATGACCGGCGCATGGTCGGACGGGCGCTCGAGCGCCCGCGGCGCCACGTCGATCGTACAGGCGCGACAGCGCGTCGCCAGTGACGCACTTGCCAGGATGTGATCGATGCGCAACCCGTGGTTGCGCCGAAACCCGCCCTGCCGGTAATCCCACCAGGTGTAGCTGCCCTCGGGTCGGGGAAAGGTGCGGAACACGTCCACCAGCCCGGTGTCGCGGAGCGCGCGCAGCGCCGCGCGCTCCGGTTCGCTGAACAGCACCCGACCCTCCCACGCCTTCGGGTCGTACACGTCACGCGGCTCTGGGGCAACGTTGAAATCGCCAAGCACGACGAGATCGGCGTGCGCGACCCGCTCGCGCGCGACAAAATCCCGCAACGCATCGAGCCACGCGAGCTTGTAACGGTACTTCTCCGAATCGACCGACTCGCCGTTGGGGACATACACGTTGATGAGGCGCAGCCCCGCGACGGTCGCCGCCAGGAACCGCTTCTGCTCGGCATTGAAGCCCGGCAGCTCCGTCACCACGGCGCTTGCCGGTTCGCGACTGAGCGTCGCCACGCCGTTATAGGTCTTCTGCCCGGTGAATGCCGCATGGTAACCGGCCGCGCGAAACTCCGCGGCCGGGAAGTCGGCATCGATTACCTTGGTTTCCTGGATGCACAGGACGTCGGGGCTGTGCTGCGCGAGCCAGTCGAGCACCTGCGGCAGGCGCACGCGCACCGAGTTGACATTCCAGGTGGCGATCCTCATGCGCGGCGCAACCGTCAACGACCGCCGCGACCAGCGCCGGGCACCGCCGCCGCCCTAGGGCGCGGTGGCTTCGGCCTTGGCGTAACCGGCGGCGTCGAGCTCTCCGTCAAGCAGCGTATCGATGTATCCCTTCATGACCTTGTCGCCGACCGTGATGGTTGGCACCGACAGGCCGCCGCTGCGCTTGCGCAGCTCGTCCTGCGCCGTGCGATTGGCGTCGACGTTCTTCTCGCTGAACGGAATCTTGCGCTTTTCCAGGTGGGCGCGCGCCGCGTCACAACTCGAGCACTGGGGCACGGTGTACAGCACGACCGGCGCCTTGGTGGCCGGGTCATCGTCGGAGGCCGCCGCCCCGGCCACATCGCGCGGCACGCGCAGCCGGCGCTCTTCGGCCTGCTGGTCGGCCTCGCTTGGCGGGCGATCTCGATAGGTGACATTGCCGTCCTTGTCGACCCAGCGGTAGACCTTCTGGGCCTGTGCTACGGAACAGCTCATCACCAACGCAACCGCCAGAAACCATCGCAACGCCATGAGCTAAACCCTCAGGTACATGCCGCCACTGCGCCGGCGGATCGAATGCTTCAGCCAGTACACGCCGCCCGCGAAGCCGATTCCAAGCATAGCAAAGGAAATCAGCAGCCAGGCGAGGCTGAATGGCAGCCCCGCGTCCGCGGGCGCGTTCACCGACGGCAACGTGGCAGGCGGCGCCGGCGGTTCGACCGGCGCCGGTGGCGGGGCCTGTTCGACCGGCGCCGGTGGCGGCGCGGCCTTGGCCGCCGCCAGACTCTTGGCCAGCTCTTTGCCGCGGCGTGTTTCCTGCTCGAGCGCGGTCTCGATCTGTTTGAGCCGCGCCTGAGTGTCCGAGAGGTCCTTGCGCGCCTTGCTGAGCTCCTCCTGCAGCCTGCCAACCTGAAGGCGTGCCGGTGGCTCCGTCGCCAGGAAGCGCGCGTCGATCCAGCCCTCCACACCCTGCCTGTCGCGCACCCGAACGTAGCGTTCTTCGCGCTGGAGCACCTCGAGCGCCGAGCCGGCCTCAAGGCGCTTGAGCGGCGGGCCGATTTCATCCGGGACCGGATTGAGCGGCACCGACAGCCGCTCGGTGATGTAGGCCGTCTCGGCCTGCGCCACTGAAATCGACAACAGCGCGCCGGCGGTCGCTGCCAGGATTCGTCGCACGGTTTCCTCCCCTTAGGCGGCCAAACCTGAATGACGCAGGAGCGCGTCGATCGTGGGCTTGCGGCCGCGGAAGCGCTCGAACAGCTCCATCGGATCCCGCGCGCCGCCCTGCTCCAGGATGTAGTGCAGGAATTCCTCGCCGGTCGTGCGATCGAACACCCCGCGTTCCTCGAACTTGCTGAAGGCATCCGCCGACAGCACCTCGGCCCACTTGTAGCTGTAGTAGCCGGCCGCGTAACCGCCGGCGAAGACGTGGCTGAAACTGTTCTCGAAACGGTTGTAGGCAGGCGGGATCACGACGGCGACGGCGCTGCGCACTTGAGCGAGCAGCCGGCGGATGTCGGCGAGAGTGTCTACATCGAGCTCGGCGTGCAGGCGCATGTCGAACAGCGCGAACTCGAGCTGGCGCACGAACTGCATGCCGGACTGGAAGTTGCGCGCGGCGTACATCTTGTCGAACAGCGCGCGCGGCAACGGCGCCCCGCTTCGGTAGTGGCCCGACAGCAGATCCATCGCCTCGCGCTCCCAGCACCAGTTTTCCATGAACTGGCTGGGCAGCTCGACCGCGTCCCACAGCACGCCGTTGATGCCGGATACACCCCAGTAATCGACGCGCGTGAGCAGGTGATGCAGCCCATGGCCGAACTCGTGGAACAGCGTCGTGACCTCGTCGTGCGTGAGCAGGGCCGGCCGGCCGTCCACCGGCGGGGTGAAGTTGCACGTGATGTACGCGACCGGCAGCTGCACGCCCTGCGCCGTGCGCTTGCGCCCGATGCAGTCGTCCATCCACGCCCCGCCGCGCTTGTTGGCGCGCGCGTACAGGTCAAGATAAAAGCGTCCGCGCGTCTCGCCCGCGGAGTCGTGGATCTCGTAGACGCGCACGTCCGGGTGCCAGACGTCGATACCCTCAATCGGCCGGATCGCCATGCCGAAGAGCCGCTGCACCACCTGGAACAGGCCGGGCACCACGCGCGTATCGGGCAGGTACGGGCGCACCTCCTCTTCGGAGTAGCTGTAGCGGGCCTGGCGCAGCTTTTCCGAGTAGTAGGCAAGGTCCCAGGCCTCGAGCTCGGCAACGCCGTGCTCATCGCGCGCGTACTGGCGCAGCTCCTCGAGGTCGCGGCGCGCCGCCGGGCGCGAGCGCGCCGCCAGATCATTCAAGAAATCCATGACCTCGGCGACGCTCTTGGCCATGCGTGTCTGCAGCGCGTACTCGGCGTAGTTGGCGAAGCCAAGCAGCCGTGCGGCCTCGCGCCGCAGCTTGAGGATCTCAACCATCAACGGCCCGTTGTCCCAGCGCCCGGCGTGCGGGCCCTGGTCGCTCGCGCGCGTGACGTAGGCGTCGTACACCTGCCGGCGCAGCTCGCGCCGATCGGCGTAGGTCATCACCGCCACGTAGGACGGGAACTCGAGGGTAAAGCGCCAGCCGTCCTTGCCGGCCTGCTGCGCCGACTGGCGGGCGAGCGCGCGCGCCGTCTCCGGCAGGCCCGCGAGCGCCGCTTCATCGCTCACCACCAGCTCCCAGGCTTGGGTGGCGTCGAGCACGTTCTCGGAGAACTTGCTCTGCAGCTGCGACAGCTCCCGCTGCACTTCCTTGAAGCGCGCCTTCTTTTCGGGCGGCAGCTCGGCACCGGCCAGGCGAAAGTCGCGCAGCGTATTGTCGATGATTCTGCATTGCGCGGCACTGAGCCGGGGGTATTCGTCGCCGGCCGCGATCTGCTTGTAGGCGGCGTAGATGCGCTCGTCCTGCGCGAGCTCGGTGGAGTATTCCGACAGCAGCGGCAGGCACTCGTTGTAGGCCGCGCGCAGCGCCTCGTTGTTCATCACCGCATTCAAATGCGAGACCGGCGACCACACACGCGCCAGGCGCTCGCTCATGTCCTCAAGCGGCTGCACGAGATTGTCCCAGGTGTAGCCGCTGCCGCGCGCGAGCAGCGCTTCGCGCTGCCGGCGGTTGTCGGCCAGCACCGCGTCGATCGCCGGTCGCACGTGCTCCGGGCGGATCGCCGAGAAGCGCGGCAGCCCGCTCAAATCGAGCAATGGATTATTGATAGCGTCCATAAGGTCTTATACTGCGAAGTCTCGCAATTTAGCATGCCACCATGGCGCGCCGCAGCCGCGCATGATCAGCACCCACCCTTACGATCAACTCACGCCCGAGGTCATCCTCGATGCGGTCGAAACCAGTGGGCTGCGCTGCACGGGGGCGCTGCTGGCGCTCAACAGTTATGAGAATCGGGTCTACCGGGTGGAAACCCAAGACGACGGCATGGTGGTCGCCAAGTTCTATCGCCCGGGGCGCTGGAGCGACGCCGCCATCCGCGAGGAGCACAGCTTCACGCAGATGTTGCAGGCCCACGAGATCCCGGCGCTCGCCCCGCGCGCCTGCCGCGACGATCGCACGCTGTGCGAGCACGCGGGGTTTCGCTTCGCGCTGTTCCCCTGGCAGCCGGGCCGGGCGGCCGAGCTCAACAGCGAGGAGGACTTTCGCATCCTGGGTCGCTACCTCGGCCGGTTGCATCGCCTCGGCGCGGCCGAGCCGTTTGTTCACCGCCTGCGCCTGAGCGTCGAGGAATGGGGACGCAAGGCGATCGAGTGTGTCAAAGGCTGTGGCATGGTCCCGGCCGAGCTGGGCGAAGCCTATGCCGCCATCTGCGCCTATCTGCTGCCGCGGCTCGACGATGCATTCGCCCTGACCGGGCCGATGCGCTGGCTGCGGCTGCACGGCGACTGCCATCTCGGCAACATTCTCTGGGGCCGCACCGGGCCGCTTTTCGTCGACTTCGATGACTGCCTCACCGCTCCGGCGGTGCAAGACCTGTGGATGCTGCTGTCGGGCAGCCGCCTGGAACGCGAGCAGCAGCTCGCGGCACTGCTGTCCGGCTACACGCAGTTCATGGAGTTCGACGCGCGGGAGCTGCGCCTGATCGAGCCACTGCGCACCTTGCGCCTGCTCAACTACAGCGCGTGGCTGGCGCGGCGCTGGGACGATCCGGCGTTCCCGCGCGCCTTTCCCTGGTTCAACACGCGGCGCTACTGGGAGGAACAGATCCTGACGCTGAAAGAACAGGCGGCCGCTCTCGATGAGCCGCCACTCGCCTGGCACACGTGAGCAAACAAGAGACCAGCTACGCGAGGAGCCCCGGTGCTCTAGTGCGTTAACAGCGCGCGCGTCAGACGGTAACATCGCGCCATGGCTCGAACCCCGGATTTCGCAAGGTGAAAACATCCATGTCTCAGATCACCACGCTGCACGCCCTGCTCGCCGCCGGCGCCGACGCTGACATCGCCATCGCCGCGCCCGATCGTCCGGTGTTGAGTTTTCGCCAACTGCGCGAGCACATCGAACGCACGGTCGCTGCGCTCAATCGCCTCGGGGTCGGGCGTCAGGACCGGGTGGCGCTGGTGCTGCCGAACGGGCCGGAGATGGCGACCGCCTTCATCGCGGTGGCCAGCGGTGCCACCGCCTGCCCGCTCAACCCGGCCTACCGGGCCGAGGAGTTCGAGTTCTATCTGTCCGACCTGCGCGCCAAGGCGATCCTGGTCGAGCGCGGCAGCGACTCGCCGGCGCTGGCCGTGGCCGAGAGGCTCGGCGTCAGCATCCTCGAAGCACAGGTCCCGGCCGACGCGCCGGCCGGCGTCTTCGAGCTCGTGGCGCGCGCCGGTCAAACGGCCGGCGCTGCGGCGGAGCGTCCTGGGTTTGCCGAACCGGATGACATCGCCCTTATCCTGCACACCTCCGGCACCACATCGCGACCCAAGATCGTGCCGTTGTCGCAGCGCAACCTCTGCGCCTCGGCGCAGGCGATCGTCAAAACCCTCGCCCTGGGCCCGCGCGATTGCGGGTTGCAGATCATGCCGCTGTTTCACATCCACGGGCTCATGGCTGGCCTGCTCGCACCGCTCGCCGCCGGTGGACGGGTGTTCTGCACGCCGGGCTTCAATGCGCTCAAGTTCTTCGCTTGGATGGAGGAGGCGAAACCGACCTGGTACACGGCCGTGCCGACCATGCACCAATCGATCCTGGCGCGCGCGGCGCGCAACCGTGAGATCATTGCGGCCAATCCGCTGCGCTTGGTGCGCTCCTCGTCTTCCTCGATGCCGCCGCAGGTGATCCGCGAGCTCGAGGAGGTGTTCGGCGCGCCGGTGATCGAGTCCTACGGCATGACCGAGGCCAGTCACCAGATGGCGAGCAACCCGCTGCCGCCGCGCCCGCGCAAGCCGGGCACGGTCGGCATCGCCGCCGGTCCCGAGGTCGCGATCATGGACGCCGCCGGCCAGCTGCTCGGCCCCCATACCCCGGGCGAGATCGTGATCCGCGGCCCGAACGTCACGCGCGGCTACGAGAACAACCCCAAGGCCAATGCCGAGGCGTTCACCAACGGCTGGTTCCGTACCGGCGATCAGGGCGTCATGGACGCCGACGGCTACCTCACGATTACCGGCCGGCTCAAGGAGATCATCAACCGCGGGGGCGAGAAGATCTCGCCGCGCGAAGTGGACGAGGTGCTGATGGATCACCCGGCGGTGCAGCAGGTGGTTACCTTCGCGATGCCGCACGAGAAGCTTGGCGAGGAGGTGGCGGCAGCCGTGGTGCTGCGCGAAGGCATGCAGGCAACCGATCAGGAGCTGCGCGAGTTCGCGGCCCGGCGTCTCGCCGACTTCAAGGTGCCGCGCAAGATTCTCATCATGGCCGAGATCCCCAAGGGCGCGACCGGCAAGCTGCAACGCATCGGGCTTGCGCAGAAGCTCGGGCTCGCCGGTTAGCGCGCGGCCAGGCGCCGCGGGCGCGAGGCGCCGGCACGCTTGATTTATGGGCCCGCGCCGCCATCTTTTGAGAGCTGGGTAACCGGCGGGTACCGCCGGTTGCGCTATAATCTGCTGCGTAACGCCACCTTCTGCTGACCGCGATTTCCACCGTAATTACGTTGCCGCAGCAAGTCTTCAGTGGTTAGGTCATCGGATGTAACGGGCCCGCGGCACGGGCCAATAACCGGGACGGTAGTGACATGTTGATTCGTGTTGTCGATTTTCTTTTCTTCCTCGGCCAAGCGGCGAGCGTGGCGGCATTGCTGTATGGCGCCTGGCTCACGCACGGCGAGGGCCTGTGCCGGCTGCTGTCGCGCCGCACCGGAACCGTGGGCGCGTGCCGCGCGCACCTGCGGCTCGCGCGTAGCGCCTGACGCGGCGCCGCGCGGCTCAATAGCCCAACGCGCAACCGTCCTTGCGCGGGTCCGACGCGCCCTGCAACACGCCAGCGTCGCTATCAATGTAGATCGCCTGTGCGCCGCCGAGCGCCGTGTCGGACTCCACCACCACGTGCCCGCGACGGCGCAGCGCCTCGCCGCTCGCCGCGGGCAGCGAGCGCTCAACCGCCACCACCCCCATGCCGGGCAAGAAGCGGGGGGCATCGATCGCCTCCTGCAGATCGAGACCGAAGTCGAGCCAGTTGCTCAACACGTAGGCATGGCCCATGGCCTGGTACTCCCCGCCCATCACGCCAAAAGCCAGTAGCGGCTTGCCGTTGCGATAGGCCATCGCCGGAATGATGGTGTGCAGCGGGCGCTTGCGCGGCGCGATGCAGTTGACGTGCCCCGGGTCGAGCACGAATCCGGCGCCGCGGTTCTGCAGGGTGACGCCGGTGTCGCCTGCCACCAGCAGGCTGCCGAACGGATAGTACAGGCTGTTGATGAGCGACACCGCGTTGCGGTCCCGGTCCACCACCGTGAGGTAGACGGTGTCGCGCTGCCGCCGCAGGTTGGAGGCGAGCGGGTAACCGAGCGCGCGCTGCGGATCGATGCGCGCGGCCTGCGCGCGCGCGTAGGCCTTGCTCAGCAGCGCCTCCACGGGCACGGCATGAAAGGCCGGGTCACACACGTGGGTGTCGCGCTCGGCGAGCGCGAGCTTAAAGGCCTCGATCAGGTAGTGCAGGTGCTCGACACCGAGACGCGGCCACTCGCCGAAGGCCGTCTGCTCCAAGATGTTGAGCGTCATGAGGGCGGTGATGCCCTGACCGTTCGGCGGAATCTCGAAGACGCGCACGCCGCGGTAATCGGTGGCGATCGGCTCGACCCAGTCGCTGCGATGCTCCGCGAAATCCTCGAGCGCGAGCAGGCCGTTGTGGGCGCGACTGAATCGCACGATCTCCTCGGCGATGGCGCCGCCGTAAAACGCCGCGCGTCCCTCGCGCGCGATGCGCCGGAGCGTGCGCGCCAAGGCCGGCTGGCGGTGGACCGTGCCGATTGCGGGTGCGCGCCCGTCCACCAGCAGCGCGCGCCGGGAATCGGCGTGCGACGCCAGCAGCGACTCGAGCGAGCGCCACGCCTGGCCCACCACCGGCGAGACCACGTAGCCCTCGTCGGCGTACTCGATGGCGGGCGCGAGCAGCTCGTCGAGACCCATGGTGCCGAAGCGCTCGCGCGCGCGGTCCCAGGCATCCACCGCACCGGGCACCGTGACCGACAGGATCCCGGTTTCGGGCACGTGCGTGAGGCCGCGCGCACGATACGCCTCGGGCGTGGCGGCGGCCGGCGCGCGCCCGCTGCCGTTGAGGCCGTAGAGCCGACCGCTGCGTGCCTCGTGATAGAGCAGAAAACAATCGCCGCCGATGCCGGTGGCATGCGGCTCGGTGACGGCCAGGGTCGCACAGGCGGCGATGGCGGCGTCCATCGCGTTGCCGCCGCGCTTGAGGATGCCGAGCCCGACCTGCGTGGCCATGGGCTGGCTGGTCGCCACCATGCCGCGCGCGCTCATCACTACCGACCGGCCGGGAAACTGGTTGTCGCGCATCGGGTCGTCTCGGTGCCACTTTACTACGCCGCGGCGCCGCGCTTGCCACGGTCGACATCGCCAGCGATTGCACGTAGTGAAACGCCACGGCACATCGCCTATCTCTGCCCCGGTAGAGGTGATATTTTTTGGCGTCCAACGCGACGTCGCCGCACAAGACCGGAAGCGCCGCGGATCAGCCTCGGAGAACGGTATGGCGCACTGGATAAGATTCGAGCACGCGGGCAAGACCGGCTTCGGCACGCTGCGCGACGGCACGATCACGGTGCACGATGGTGACATGTTCGCGGGCGCGACGGCGCGCGGCGATACCTTGCCGCTCGACGCCGTGACGGTGCTGACACCGAGCGTTCCGAGCAAGATGGTATGCCTGTGGAACAACTACCATGCGCTCGCCGCCAAGCTCAATCTGCCGGTACCGACCGAGCCGCTCTATTTCATCAAGGCCAGCACCTCCTTCCTCGCCAACGGACAGGCGATCCGTGCGCCGCGCTCCTACTCGGGCAAGGTCGTATATGAAGGTGAGCTCGGCATCGTCATCGGCAAGCGCTGCAAGGAGGTTTCCGAGGCGGATGCGGCCGGCTACATCTTTGGCTACACCGGCGTGAATGACGTGACGGCGGCGGAGCTCATCAACAAGGACCCGACGTTCGCGCAGTGGGCGCGTGCCAAGAACTTCGACACCTTCGGCGTATTCGGGCCGGTGATCGCCACCGACCTCGACCCGGCGTCACTGACGGTCCGAACCCTGCTGAACGGCAAGGAACGGCAGAACTATCCGGTGAGCGACATCGTGTTCGCGCCGCACCGGCTGGTGAGCCTGATCTCGCAGGACATGACGCTCCTGCCGGGGGACGTGATCGCCTGCGGAACCTCTCTCGGCGTCGGCTCGATGAAGCCGGGCAACACGGTCGAGGTCGCCATCGACGGCATCGGCACGTTGACCAATCCATACGAATGACACGCGACGGAGGAAGCAGACCATGAAGATTTGCGTGGTGGGTGCAGGCGCCATCGGCGGCTACATGGGCGTGAAGCTGGCGCTGGCTGGCAATGACGTGACGCTGATCGCGCGCGGCGCGCACCTCGAGGCGATCAAGAAAAATGGCCTGAAGCTGATCCTCGAGGACGGCACGGAGCAGCTCGCCCGCAACGTCAAGGCGACCTCGGTCATGGCCGAGGCCGGCCCGCAGGACATCGTGATCCTCGCCCTTAAGGCCCACCAGGTGGCGCCGGTGGCGAGGGATCTGCGCGCGCTGTTCGGGCCCGACACCACGCTGGTCGCGACGCAGAACGGCATCCCCTGGTGGTACTTCCAGAAGCACGGCGGGGAATTCGAGGGCCGGCGGGTGGAGGCGGTCGATCCCAACGGCGAGATCATGGCCGCGATCGAGGTCGAGCGCATCGTCGGCTGCGTGGTCTACCCGGCCGCGGAGATCGCCGCGCCCGGTGTCATCCGCCACATCGAGGGCAACCGCTTCTCGGTGGGCGAGCTCGATGGCGCGGAGACGCCGCGCATCAAGAAGATCTCCGAGGTGTTCACGCAGGCCGGCATGAAGGCGCCGATCCTGAGCAACGTGCGCGCCGAGATCTGGCTGAAGCTGTGGGGTAACCTGTCGTTCAACCCGATCAGCGCCCTCACCCACGCCACCCTCGTCGACATCTGCCAGTTTCCGCTCACGCGCGCGCTCGCCGCCGCCATGATGACCGAGGCGCAAACCATCGCGAACAAGCTCGGCATCCAGTTCCGCGTGCCGCTCGAGAAGCGCATCGCCGGCGCCGAGGCGGTCGGCAAGCACAAGACCTCCATGCTGCAGGACATCGAGGCCGGGCGCCCGATCGAGCTCGAGGCGCTGGTCGGATCGGTGGTGGAGCTCGGCCGGCTCACGCAGACGCCGACGCCACACATCGACGCGGTCTACGCCTGCACCAGCCTGCTCGCGAAGACGCTCGGTGAGCAGCGCGGCCGCTTGCGCATCGAGCCGCTCGGCTGATCCGCGCCGCTAACCGCGCGGCAGGGGAAAGATCCCCGGTTCCTTCATGACCTTGAGCTTGCTGTGTACTTTCCGCACGCCGGCGATACCCGCCACTACCTCCTTAACGGCGCGCAGCTCGGCATCGGAAATCACGATACCAAGCAGCGTAACGTCACCGGCCTTCGCTTCAATCGTGATGTTGACCTCGGCGGTTCGCTCGTCGCTGCGCAGCGCCGCGCGCACGTGATATTCGAGGGCGAGATTCTCCAGCTGCGCGCGTGATTCCGGCGTTTCCTGGAACTCCGGGCAGCGCACCAGCGCCTTGATCTGTTCGACACAGCTCGCCACCGTGAGGCGCTCGGTGTTAAGCGTCAGGTCATAGAGCATCGGGTCGCCCCAGCGCACGCCGAACGCGTGCTGCATGTTGGCGGTGTGCGCCGCGTCGCTCTGCGCGATCTGCTCGCGCACCATCTGCTCATCGTCGGTCTCGAGACGCTCCATCAGCCAGCGCACGCGCACATCCACCGGGGCTCCGACGCGCACGCACACCACGTGCCGGATCGGGCGCAAAAGCGCCGTCGCCCCCCAGCCGCGGATGATCACGTTGCCCTGGCGGGCGAAATCGAGCACCTCTTCGGAGCGGTACAGCGCCAGGCTGCTCTCGTCGGTGCCCCAGCGTTCCAGCAGCCCGGCCTTGCCCTCCAGGAAGCGCTGCAGCGCGCTCTTGCGCACGTGCATCTTCTGCGCGACGTGGTCGATGACCTCATGGCGCAGGATCTTCAGGCCGAGCTCGGCCGCCAGCGCCTCGGCCACCAGCCGCCCCTGCGATCCCATCTCCTGGTTCATGGCAATGACGGGCATGACTTGTCCCTCTTTCGGCCTACTCCACTGGCCGTTCTTCGGGCGTGGCGCTCGGACGTTCACGACGCAACCGGCCGAGCAGCGCCGATATGAGCGGCCAGAACAACATGATCATGGCGAGCGCGCAGATGCTGCCCACCAGCCCGTTCGACCAGAAAATTGACACGCTACCCTGCGAGAGCAGCATCGACTGGCGAAACGAGGATTCGGCCATGTCACCAAGCACCAGGGCCAGCACGAGCGGTGCGAGCGGATATTCGAGCTTCTTGAACAGGTACCCGACGACGCCGAACACCAGCATCAGCACCACGTCGAGCATGGCGTTGTGCACGGTGTAGGCCCCGACCGCGCACACCACGACTATGATCGGCGCGATGATGCTGAACGGCACGCGCAGGATGGCTGCCCACCACGGCACCGTGGTGAGCACCACGAGCAGGCCCACGACGTTTGCCAGATACATGCTGGCGATCAAGCCCCAGACGAAATCCTTCTGCTCGACGAACAGCAGCGGACCAGGCTGCAAGCCCCAGATGAGGAGCCCCCCGAGCAGCACAGCCGCCGTCGGCGATCCCGGGATCCCGAGCGTCAACATCGGCAGCAGTGCGCTCGTGCCGGCTGCGTGGGCCGCCGTTTCGGGAGCGACGACACCTTCCATCTGGCCGGTGCCGAACTTGTCGCCCTGGCGCGAGAAGCGCTTGGCGATGCCATAGCTCATGAACGAGGCCGGCGTGGCGCCGCCCGGCGTGATGCCCATCCAGCAGCCGATCAGCGTGCCGCGCAACGCTGTCATCCAGTGGCGCGGCAGCTGCTTCCAGGTGTGCCACACCACGCGCGGGTTGATCCTGGCGCCGACGCCCTTGAAGGCGAGGCCCTCCTCCATGGTGAGCAGGATCTCGCCGATGCCGAACAGGCCGATCACGGCGATGAGAAAGTCGAATCCGCGCAGGAGCTCCACGGTGCCGAAGGTCATGCGCAGCTGCCCGGTGACGGTGTCGAGACCGACGGCGGCGAGCGCGAACCCGAGCATCATGGCGGCAATGGTCTTGGCCGGATGCCCCTTGCCCAGGCCGACGAAGCTGCAGAAGGTGAGCAGCTGCACGGCGAAGAACTCCGGCGGGCCGAACTGGAGCGCGAATTTCGCGACCAGCGGCGCGAGAAAGGTGATCACCGCCACCGCGATCAAGGCGCCGACGAAGGAGGCGGTGAAGGCGGTGGTGAGGGCCTCGCCGGCACGTCCCTGCTTGGCCATGGGGTGGCCATCGAAGGTGGTCGCCACCGACCACGGTTCGCCCGGAATATTGAACAGGATCGAGGTAATGGCGCCGCCGAACAGCGCCCCCCAATAGATGCACGACAACATGATGATCGCCGAGGTCGGCGACATGGTGAAGGTGAGCGGCAGCAGGATCGCCACCCCGTTGGCGCCACCCAGCCCGGGCAACACGCCGATCAGCACGCCCAGCAGGATCCCGACCAGCATGAGCAGGAGGTTCTGGTAGCTCAGCGCGACCTGGAAGCCGTGCAGCAGACTGTTTAGCTCTTCCACTTCCGCTCCCCCTCGACGGCACCCCAGGCCCGGCGGTGGCCGGGCTCTTCTAGTATCCGAACAACGCTTCGACCGGCCCCTTGGGCAAGGGCACCAGGAACCAGATCTCGAACATCAAGAACAGCAAAATCGGCACCGCGAGGCTCACCGGCAGGATGCGCGTGGCGGAGAACCGTCCCTGCCAGCGCATGAACGCGGCGATGAACAACGCGGCGGAGACGTACAGGCCGATGAAATAGACCGCGACGACGAAGCCGATCGCGGGAAGCAGCACGGCCAGCACCAGTCGCAGCTTGCGCAGACTGACGAACACGCTGGGGCTCGAGTGCCGGGTGACAATCGCCTGGAGCAGGATCCAACCGCTCGCCAGGCAGATCAGCAAGCCGATGTAAAAAGGGAAGTAGCCGGCTTCCGGACCGTCCGCTGCCCACCCGGCGCCGATGCGGTGGCTGTCATAAACCACCACCGCACCGGCGGCAAGGATCAGCGCGGCGACTACGATTTCCACCGCCTTCGTGGCCGGGCCACGCGGGGCGGGGCCGCCGCGATGCTCGCTATCTGACATGACCTGCCCGGCGGCGAATCGGCAGCGTTCGCGACAGCTGCGGTATCGGCGCGACTACTTCTTGTGCAGGAAACCGGCGTCCTGCATCAAGGTCTTGTGCGTCGCCTCGGCCTTCTTGAGCCAGTTGACATAGTCATTGCCGGTCAGGAAGGTCTGGTTGAAAGCACCCGTCTCCATGAAATCCTGCCATTCGGGCAGCGCACGGATCTTCTTGAACAGCTCCACGTAATAGTTCACCTGCTCCGGGGTCGCGCCCGGCGCCATGAAGACGCCGCGCAGCATCAGGTAGTCAACATCGACACCGGCCTCCTTGCAGGTCGGGATGTCGTTCCAGGACTGGGTGTCCGTGACCTTCTTCTTGTACGGCATGCGCTGGTCGTCGAACACGCACAAGGGGCGCAGCTTCCCGGCGCGCCAGTGAGCGACAGCCTCGATCGGATTGTTCACGGTGGAATCCACGTGCTTGCCGACGAGCTGCACCGCCACGTCACCGCCGCCCTTGAACGGCACGTAGGTGAATTTCTTGCCGGTGAACTTGTCGAGCGCGACGGTGATGATCTGGTCTTCCTGCTTGGAGCCGGTGCCGGCCATCTTAAACTGGTTGTCCTGGCCAGCCCTGACGGCGGCGAGGTACTCCTTCGCGGTCTTGTACGGCGCCTCGGCGTTGACCCACAGCACAAACTCATCGAGCGCCAGCATCGCGACCGGCGTCAGGTCGGCCCAGTTGAACGGCACCCCGGTCGCAAGCGGCGTGGTGAACAGGTTCGACAAGGTGATGATGATCTTGTGCGGATCGCCCTTCGCGCCCTTGATATACAGAAAGCCTTCGCCGCCCGCTCCGCCGGATTTGTTCACCACCACCATCGGTTGGGCCATGAGCTTGTGCTTGCCGACCAGGCCCTGGATGAACCGCGCCATCTGGTCAGCACCGCCGCCGGTGCCGGCCGGAATCACGAACTCCACGGGTTTGGTGGGCTGCCAGTCGGCGGCCGATGACGGGGTGCTGAGCGCCAGCGCTGCGCCCGCTGTCAGCGCAAAGGCAATCGTGCGGCTACCACGGGTGCCGCATCGTCTTTGTTGGTATCGATCGTCCATAGCTCCTCCTAGCCGTTTTTGAGTTTGTTGCGCGTCGCCGGCACATTGCAGACTGGAAACGCGCCACGCCCCGGCAACACCCACCACGAAGTCTCGAATTGGTCTTATTCAGGTTCCACGGCATTTGGCGCGACAGACACAGGCCATGCCGCGGCGGCATCCGCCACCGTGCGTTCCCGTCCCAAGGGTTCCGGGGGAGACAGTAACCAATTGCGCGCGACCGCACAATATTTCTCCAGTTTCACGGGAGCGCGATAAGCTGTTGCTTTGCCAGAGTTTCCGACAGCACAATGACGCTGCGCGGGATGACTTGTGTCGACGGCCCGCGTATTACACGTCGCCGACGCGAGCCTTGCCATGACCGTACGACCCTATCGAAACATCCTTCCCACGATCGCCGCGACCGCCTATGTCGACGCCCAGGCGGCGGTGATCGGCGATGTGGTCATTGGTGCGGACAGCTCCGTGTGGCCGATGTGCTCGCTGCGCGGCGACGTGAACCGCATCCGTATCGGTCAACGCACCAATATTCAGGATGGCTCGGTGCTGCACGGCGTGCACGCGCAGGCCCGTGCGCCCGCCGGCCACGCGGTTGTCCTCGGGGATGACATTACCGTGGGCCACCGCTGCGTGATCCACGGGTGCACGATCAAAAACCGGTGTCTGATCGGCATGGGGTCGGCGATCCTGGACGGCGCCGTCCTGGAGGAAGGTGTGCTGCTCGGTGCCGGTTCACTCGTTCCCGAAGGCAAGGTGCTCGACGGTGGTCACCTTTGGCTGGGCAGGCCAGCAAGACGGGTGCGGGCGCTGAGCGCGCAGGAGCTGGCCTTGTTCGACTACCTTGCGCAGCACTACGTCAAGCTGAAGAACGAGTATCTCGCGGCGCACTAGCCCGAGGCCGCTTCATCAGGCGCCCTTGCGCAACGCCTCGATCACCGGCCTGGTCTGCGGGCGCACGCCCTTCCACACGAAATAAGACTCGGCGGCCTGCTCGACCAGCATGCCAAGCCCATCGACGACCAGCTCGGCGCCGTGGCGCGCCGCCCATTCCATGAACGGCGTGGCGTGCTCGCCATACATCATGTCGTAGGCGAGCGCGTGGTGGGCGAACAGGTTATCGGGCAGCGGCGGCACCTCGCCCTTCAGACTCGCGGCGGTGCCATTGATGACCACGTGAAAGTGCTTGCCGCGCAGCTCGTCAAAGCCACTTGCCTCGATCTTGCCCACGGGCGAAAACACCTCGACCAGGTCCCGCGCCTTCGAGACCGTTCGGTTGGCCACCACCAGGCGCCCCGGGTGCTGCTTGAGCAGCGGTGCCAGCACGCCGCGCACGGCGCCGCCGGCGCCCAGCACTAGCACGTGCTTGTCGCGCAGCGTGACCCCAAGGTTGTGGGTGATGTCGTGGATCAGACCGGCGCCGTCGGTGTTGTCGCCGAACATCCGGCCGTCGGCCTCGAACTTGATGGTGTTGACGGCGCCGGCAAGGCGGGCGCGCTCGCTCAAGTGATCGACGAGCCGGAAGGCATCTTGTTTGAACGGAATAGTGACGTTGAGCCCGGCTCCGCCGTTGGCGCGGAACTGCGCAACGGCCTGCGCAAAACCGCCGACGTCGACCTGGATCGCCGTGTACTCGATGTTGTGGTGAAACTGGTGAGCGAACAGCGCATGAATGCGCGGCGACTTGCTGTGCGCGACGGGGTTGCCCATCACGCAGTACTTCTCGCGCTTCTCGAAATCGAATGGATCGCTCATGGTGCCGCACCGCACGCTGCGCGTGCCCTCATTGTAACGCCGCCACGCCGATCGGATCGAGGCGAGGCGAGCGGGGCAGGGATGCCCCGATTGCGAGTTCGCCGATCGGATCGAGGCGAAGCCCTGGGCGAGACGTCCCTGTCTCAGGGCCCTCGACTTCGTCCGCAAGTCGAGGCGAGCGGGGCAGGGATGCCCCGATTGCGAGTTCGCCGATCGGATCGAG
>CAYZVX010000003.1:44764-44951 GCA_964482055.1 uncultured Acidiferrobacteraceae bacterium | reverse complement strand
CGAGGCGAGCGGGGCAGGGATGCCCCGATTGCGAGTTCGCCGATCGGATCGAGCGCAAGACCGCAGCATCCCGGCTGCATGGCCCTCGACTTCATCCGGAAGTCGAGGGCTGCAGGCCACGACTCCAGGGACGGAGGAGGTAGGGCGAAGCAGGACGCCCGAGCCGAAGGATGACCTGTTTGCGGAC
>CAYZVX010000003.1:0-44664 GCA_964482055.1 uncultured Acidiferrobacteraceae bacterium | reverse complement strand
TCGCCGATGGGATCAAGGCGAGGGCCGCGCGCCAGGGATGGCGCGGTTGCGGACTCGCCGATGGGATCAAGGCGAGGGCCGCGCGCCAGGGATGGCGCGGTTGCGGACTTGAGGCGCGAATTCAATCGCCGGTGAGGCGCGCGCGCAGCCGTTCGACCACGACGCTGCGCAGATCGTTCAGGCGCTGATGGAAGAAATGCCCGACGCCGGGCAGCTCGACAATCTCCGGTGCAGGCCGCAGCGCCCGCGCCCAGGCCAGCACCTCGGCCGCAGGAACCACCTCGTCGGTCATACCCTGAATCAACAGCCACGGCGCGCGTGGCAGTGCAAGCGCATCGAAGCCATAGAGATGCACCGGCGGCGCGACCGTGACCAGCTGCGCCACCGGCGCCATAGACGCGGCGCGCAGCGCCACGTAGGCGCCGAAGGAAAAACCGCCGAGCCAGATCGCGTCGTGCGGGCGCTGCGCGCGGGCCCAGGCGATGACGGCCAGCAGGTCGTCGGTCTCGCCGGCGCCATGCGCAAAGGTGCCCGCGCTCGCGCCCACACCGCGGAAATTGAATCGCACGGCCCGCAGGCCGAGGTCGGTGAAGGCGCGCGCCAGGGTGTGCACCACCTTGTTGTGCATGGTGCCGCCGTGCAGGGGATGGGGGTGGCACACGACCGCGGTGGCGGCATGCGCGTCGCGTGCCGGGCAGGCGGCGAGCGCCTCCAGGGCGCCCGCCGGCCCCGGGATCCGGAAAGTCTCACCGCAGGGAAAGCGGGAAAGCGCGGCTGGCTGGAACGGTGGTGACATCGTGCGCGCAGGGTGGTATCCGGCGCGCGAAAAAACAAGCCCGCCGGTGGCGGGCCTGTCAGACGCGGGCTCAGGCTACGTCAGATGATGGGCGTCTTGAAATAATAGCCAATCGCACCAGCAGCCACGGCGGCGACGATGCCGAGGATGCTCCAGATGCGTTGCTTGGGGGCGGCGAGCGTGAGCCCCAGCATGGCCAGGAAGAAACCGGCGACGCTGAAGATCGTGGGGCTCAACAGGATTGCGCCGGGGCTCGCGGCAATCGACAGCATGCCCATGAGACGGCCGTCGGTCGGGTTCGCCGCGGCAACGGTAGCGTTGTCAGACAAAGGGTCCTCCTCTCCAGTATCTTGTGGTCGTAGAAGTGCGCGCCAAACGCGCCCGCGCATTGAAGCCCAAAGCGCGCACGGAAGGAAATTCAAAGGCCGGATGGCGGCATAAGCGCCGCTACCGCGCATGCTGGTTGCTCAATCGACGGGCCACGGCAGGCCGCCAGCGCATTGACGCGGCGGCAGCGAACGCCAGTGGTTAGCGCGGCGGCCGAGTCGCGACAAACGCGGGGCGCGCGCTCCATGGTGAAAGCCATAGCGCCAGGCGCGGATGCTGCGCGCGCCAGTCGTGCGGATAGCGAAAATCGACATACTCGAGGGCGAGCGCCCAGGCGAGATCGGCGAAGCTCAGCCGGCCGTCGACCAGGAATCCGCCGTCCGCCACGCGCGCCTCCGCGTAGTCGAGGGCAGCATGAACCTTGCCGGACTGGCGCGCGATCACTTCGGGCGACTGCCGCTCGGGCGGGCGGCGGGTCTCGAGCAGTCGCAGCACCGTCGCCTCGAGCATACCCTGGGCGAGCGCGTTCCAGCGCAACACCTGCCAGCGTGCCGGCCCCGCGGCCGGAATAAGAGCGGGCGCCGACTGCGCGTCCAGGTACTCACAGATGAGCGGTGAGTCGAACAGCACGTCGCCATTACTGAGCTCCAGCACCGGCACCTTGCCGAGCGGGTTGAGGCGCGGGATCGGGCTGTCCGCCGCCCAGGCATCGGCAACGACAAACTCGTGGGCAATGTTCTTCTCGGCGAGCAGCACCCGCACCTTGCGTACGTACGGCGAGGTGAGCGATCCGTACAGCCTCATCGCGGCACTCCCACGGCGTAGTGCAGGGCGAGCCCCGCGAACACGGCGGCGCCGAACCAGTTGTTGTTGAGGAATGCCTGGAAGCAGCCGGCGCGGGTGCGGCCGCGCATCAGGTACTGCTGATAGACGGCGAAACCGGCCGCCGCGACCAGGCCCGCGTGGTAAAAGACCCCGAGGCGCGCCATGTGGCCAGCCGCCACGAGCAGCGCGAGCGTGATGGCGTGCGCCACCGCGATCATGGCGCGGTCGAAGCCCTCGAACAGCACCGCCGTCGACTTAACGCCGATGCGCACGTCATCCTCGCGGTCGACCATCGCATAGGCCGTGTCGTAGGCCACCGACCAAAAGACATTGGCGAGAAACAGCACCCATGCCACCGGCGGCACGCCCCCGGTCTGGGCGGCGAACGCCATCGGGATCGACCAGCCGAAGGCGGCGCCCAAGTAGAACTGCGGCAGGTGGGTATAACGCTTCATGAACGGATAACTCGCCGCCAGCGCCGCCCCCGCCACCGACAGGAGCACGGTGAGCGGATTGGTGAGCAGGACCAGGCCAAAGGCGATCAGACACAACACGACGAACAGCACCACTGCCTCGCGCGCCGACACGCGCCCGGCCGCAAGCGGCCGATCACGCGTGCGCTCCACATGCGGATCGAAACCGCGATCGGCGTAGTCGTTGATCACGCAGCCGGCCGAGCGCATCAGCACCACACCCAGCACGAACACGGTCAGCACCAGCCCGTCGGGCTTGCCGGTTCCCGCAATCCACAGCCCCCACAGCGTCGGCCACAGCAGCAGCAGGATGCCGATCGGCCGGTGGAGCCGCATCAGCAGCGCATAATCCTTGAGCGGCAGACCCATCATCGTGCCGGAAACTCGCCGATGCCCGGGGAGAAGAGCTCCGTGACGAGCAGCGGCTTGTCGCTCAAGCGAAACACGGCACGGCGCCCCCAGATCTCGCTGCCCTGCACATCGAGCCCGCCGCTGGCGAGCGCGAACAGGGGGTCGCCCGGCGCGATGCGGGCGATTTCCGTTTCACCGCGCCTCATCGTCGGATCGGAGAACAGCACGGCGCCGAGCGAGCGCGAGCGCAACCGCGCCAGGCGCCGCTCCGTCCCGGTGAGCGTCGCGGCGGGAATAATGGTACGCGCATAAACCCACGGGTCGTCGTCGCACAACAGCTGCACCTGGCGCACCAGCGTGCGCCGGCCGGCGCCGAGCCCGAGCACGCGGGCCTCGTTCCAGAACGGGCGACACCAGCACTGGCTGAGCACATTGACCCGAAACGCGCCGCGGCAGGCGCAGATGATGCGCTGCGTGAGCGACGCCGGGTCGAGCAGCCACGCGCGCAGCCGTTCGGGCAGCTGGGTCCGGGTCCAACGCGCCGCCGGCCGCCACGAAGGGCTAAAGTGCGGGCTTGCGGACGATTGCATGCGCGCATTATGCGTGCCGCGCAAACGGGCGTACAAGCTACACGCCGCCGTAGCTTTCGCGCGCGCCGATCCAGCGGCGGATGATGGGATCGACGTTCGCGGGATGCTCGCGCAGCAGCTGCGCGGCGACCTGCTGCACCTGCGGCAACAGCCGCCGGTCGCGCACGAGATCCGCGATGTGAAATTCGGGCATGCCGGCCTGGCGCGTACCGAACACCTCGCCCGGTCCACGCATCTCCAGATCGCGCGCTGCGATCTTGAAGCCATCGCTGGTTTCGCGCATGACGGCGAGCCGCTCGCGCGCAAGCTCCGACAACGGCGCCTGATAGAGCAGCACGCAGGCGCTCGCCGCCGCCCCGCGCCCGACCCGTCCGCGCAGCTGATGCAGCTGCGACAGGCCCAGGCGCTCGGCGTTCTCGATGATCATGAGGCTCGCATTGGGCACGTCCACGCCGACCTCGATCACCGTGGTGGCGACCAGCAGCTGGGTCTTGCCGTCTTTGAAGCTCGCCATCGCGCGCTCCTTTTCCTGCGCCTTCATGCGCCCGTGCACCATGGCGATGGCGAGGTCCGGCAGCGCCGCCCGCAGCGCCTCGGCGGTATCGGTCGCGGTCTGCGCATCGAGCGCCTCGGACGGATCGATGAGCGAGCACACCCAGTAGGCCTGGCGGCCGGCGCGACAGGCGCTGTGCACGCGCGCCACGACCTCCTCGCGCCGTGACGCGGGCACCACCACAGTCTCGACCGGCTGGCGTCCCGGTGGCAGCTCATCGATCACCGACACATCGAGGTCGGCGTACAGGCTCTGCGCCAGCGTGCGCGGGATCGGCGTGGCCGTCATGATGAGCTGGTGCGGGAAGACGCCGTCGCGCGCGCCCTTCTCGCGCAGTTGCAGGCGCTGGTGCACGCCGAAACGATGCTGCTCGTCAACGACGATCAGGCCGAGCCGCGCGAACTCCACGCCCTCCTGGAACAGCGCCTGCGTACCGACCGCGACCGCCGCCCGGCCGGCGCCGATGGCTTCGAGCGTCGCCTGGCGCGCCCGCGCGTTGAGCTTGCCGGACAGTCCCACCACTTCGATACCGATCGGCGCGAGCCATTGTGAAAGATTGCGCAGGTGCTGCTCGGCGAGCAGCTCGGTGGGCGCCATGACCGCGACCTGCAGCCCGGCCTCGACGGCGTAGAGGCTCGCGGCCGCGGCAACGATGGTCTTGCCCGAACCCACGTCACCTTGCACCAGGCGCTGCATCGGGTGCGGCCGGGCCAGGTCGCGCACGATCTCATCGAGCACCCGCTGCTGCGCACCGGTCAGCTTGAACGGCAACGTCGCGAGCAGCCGCTCGGCGAGTCTGCCGTTTACTTGGATCGACGGCGCGCGCTGGATTTCAAGCTGGGCGCGCAGGCGACGCAGGCTCAGGTGATGCGCCAACAGCTCCTCGAACACGAGGCGCTGCTGCGCCGGATGCTGCCCGGCTTCGAGCGTGGGCACGTCCACCCCCGGCGGGGGCTGATGCACGAAGCGCAAGGCCTCGGGCAACGTGGGAAGCTTGAGCGGCGCCAGCACCGCCGCCGGCAGGTGCTCGGGGATTGCGTCGACGTGCCGTTCGATCGCCTGCTGCGCGATGCGCCGCACGCTCAACTGGTGCAGCCCCTCGGTGGTCGGATAAACCGGCGTGAGGTGCGGCTCAGCGCTCGGCGCCTCGTCCGCGCCCAGAAACGTGTATTCCGGATGCGCCATCTCGAGGCCCGACGGCCCGAAGCGCACCTCGCCGAAGATGCGCAGCCGCCGCCCGCGCTCGAAGGCCTCACGTTGCGCGGCGTTGAAGTGAAAGAAGCGCAGGTGCAGGTGGCCAGTGCCGTCGGCAACGCGCACCAAAAGGCTGCGCCGCCTGCGATACAGCACGTCGGCGAGCTCGACTTCGCCGACGATCATCGCCTCCATGCCCGGACGCAGCCGGCCGATGGGCGTGAGGTGGGTGCGGTCCTGATAGCGGCGCGGCAGATGAAACAGGGCATCCTGCACCGTGTGCAGACCGAGACGCTCGAGCTTGGCCGCGAGCTTGGGACCGACGCCCTTGAGCGAGGTGATCGGAAGCGTGGCTAGGTCCATGGCCTGTCCCGCCGTCGCCGCCACGGGTAACCCGGCGGCGTCTAGCGCCGCTTCTTGGACTTGCGGGCAGGCATTCTGCGCTTGACAGCGGCACGGCCAGCACGGCGACCGATGACCATCACGGCATCCATTTCCACCGGTGCTCCTCGCGGCAGCCCCGCCACCCCGACCGCTGCCCGCGCCGGGTAGGGTTCCTGGAAGTACCGCGCCATCACCTCATTGACGAGCGGGAAGTTCGCGAGGTCGGTGAGGAACACGTTGAGCTTGACCACGTCTGCAAGCGATCCGCCGGCGGCGCGCGCAACCGCCGCGAGATTGTCGAACACGCGCGCAATCTGCGCGCGCATGTCGCCGCTTTCGAGCTGCGTGGTGCCCGGCACAAGCGGGATCTGGCCGGACAGATACACGGTGTCACCGGCCCGCACCGCCTGCGAGTAGGTACCGATGGCCTGGGGGGCTTCGTTGGTCTCAATGGTCTTCTTCTGCATCGTCGCCTCGTGCATTGACCAGTGAGGTGAACGGTGAGCCGTGAGTGTTCACTGTTCACGCATCACTTGTTCACCGTTCACTATCCCTTCTTGCGGTTGATGCGAACCACCGCGTCAATCGACCGCACCCGGCGCATGATGCGCGCCAGATGCACGCGGTCGCGCACCTCGACGACGAAATCCATGCTCGTGTACTCGGCGTCGCGATCGTCGAAGGACAGCGCGTCGATGTTGGCCTCCTCGGCGGAGATCGCCGCCGAGACCGCCGCCAGCACGCCGCGGCGGTTCTTCACCTCGACGCGGAAGCTGACCGGAAAGATGCCCTGGATGTCGCGCTCCCACTGCACGTCGATCCACTGCTCGGGATGCTTGCGGTATTTGGCGACGTTCGGGCAGTCCTCGGTGTGCACCACGATGCCGCGGCCGGCCGTGAGAAAACCCAGGATCGGATCGCCGGGGATGGGCCGGCAGCAGCGCGCGTACTGCACCACCACGCCTTCGGTGCCGCGAATCGCGAGCGGCGGCCCCTTCGGCTTGGGGTTGCGGCGAAACAGGCGGCGCAGGCGGCTTTCCTCGCGTGGCGGCGCCTCCGGCGCGAGCTGGCGTGCCACCACCGCGGCGAGGCGGTTGCCGAGCCCGATCTCGGCGAGCAGGTCTTCCCAACTCTTGACCTTGAGCGACTTGAGGAACTCGGCGCGCTGCATGGGTGTGATGCGCTCGGGCGGCGTGCCGATCTCGGTGAGCGCCTTGTCGAGCAGCCGCTTGCCGAGCTGGATCGATTCATCGCGCGCCTGGTTTTTCAAGTGGCTGCGGATGTTCGCACGCGCCTTGCTCGTGATCACGTAATTGAGCCAGGCCGCATTGGGGCGGGCGCGCTCGGCAGTGAGGATCTCGACATGGTCGCCGTTGCGCAGCGGCGTGCGCAGCGGCACGAGCTGGTGGTTGACCTTGGCGCCGACGCAGCGGTTGCCGATGTCGGTGTGCACGTCATAGGCGAAGTCGACCACGGTCGCGCCGCGCGGCAGCTTCTTGATCTCGCCGTTCGGGGTGAACACGTAGACCTCGTCGGGGAACAGGTCGACCTTGAGGTGCTCGAGGAACTCGTGCGAGTTGCCGGCCTTCTGCTGGGTCTCGAGCAGGTCCTTGAGCCATTGCAGCGCGCGCTGGCGCACGTGCTCCTCGGTTGCCTCGCCACTCTTGTACAGCCAGTGCGAGGCCACCCCGGCCTCGGCGATGCGATGCATTTCCTGGGTGCGGATCTGCACCTCGATCGGCACACCGAACGGACCGAACACCACCGTGTGCAGCGACTGGTAGCCGTTGGTCTTGGGAATGGCGATGTAGTCCTTGAAGCGCCCGGGGATCGGCTTGTAGAGATTGTGGATGACGCCGAGCGTGCGATAGCAGGTATCCACGCGATCGACGATGATGCGAAAACCGTAGACGTCGTGCACCTGGTCGAACGACAGGTGCTTGGTGAGCATCTTGCGGTAGATGTTGTAGACGTTCTTCTCGCGCCCGCTCACCTCCGCGTGGATGCCTTCCTGCTCGAGCTGGGTGATGATGGCGTTGCGCACCCGCTCCACGATCGCCTTGCGGTTGCCGTGGCGCTTGCGCACCGCATCGGCGATCGTGCGGTAGCGCATCGGGTAGAGCGCGCGCAGCCCGAGGTCCTCGAGCTCGGTGGCCCAGCGGCGCACGCCGAGGCGGTTGGCGATGGGCGCGTAGATCTCGATGGTCTCGCGTGCAATGGCGCGCTGCTTGTCGCGCTTGAGCGGCCCCAGGGTGCGCATGTTGTGCAGGCGGTCGGCGAGCTTGATGAGGATGACGCGGATGTCGCGCGCCATGGCGAGCAGCATCTTGCGGAAGTTCTCGGCCTGCGCCTCCTCCTTGGTCTGGAAGGTGATCTGGCCGATCTTGCTCACACCGTCGACGAGCTCCGCCACGTCGCGCCCGAACTCGTCCTCGATCATCTCCTTCGGGATGCGCGTGTCCTCGATGACATCGTGCAGGATGGCCGCCATGATGCTCTTGGCGTCCATGCGCATCTCGGCAAGGATGCGTGCCACTTCCAGGGGATGATAGATGTACGGTTCGCCGCTCTTGCGGCGCTGGCCCTCGTGGGCCTCGGCGCTAAACAGGTAGGCGCGGTAGACGTCGGCGACGTCGCGCGGTTCGAGGTAGCGCTCCAGAAGTGCGCAGAGATCGGCGATCTGAAAGCGCTCGGCAGGTTCGCTGTCGGGCCGTCCTTCGGCTCGTGCGTCCTGCTTCGCCCTACCTCCTCCGTCCCTGGAGTCGTGGCCCGCGGCCCTCGCCTTGGCAACTGCACCGTGCGTGGCTCGACCTCCTGCCTCCATGCAGTCGTCGGTCCGATCGGCGCCGTCTGCGCCCGGCGCCGCGCGGCTAGTGGGCGGCGGTGTCGCCGCCGGCGGGGGCGGCGCCGAGGTCTGGGGTCCCTTGCGCTTGCTCGGCTGTGTCTTCATCGCCCTCTAGCCCGGCCTGCATCGGCTCTTCGTCGAGAATGGCATTGGTCACGAACCCGCCCGCGATCTCGCGCAGGGCGATCACCGTCGGTTTGTCGTTCTCGCGCGGTACGCACGGCTCGGCCCCCATGGCTAGCTGCCGCGCGCGCTTGGCGGCGACCAGCACCAGCTGGAAACGGTTGTCGACGTAATTGAGGCAATCTTCAACGGTGACACGTGCCATCTTACTCTACCTCTTTGATTTTTCCGGCTTTGCGCGGGGTCGATCCAGAGGGCGAACCATGCCAACCGGACCGGCTGCGACGGGGAGAACGAATGTTACTGATATATCGGCCGATTTTCCAGCCGCCCCTCAGGGTTCTCGCAGCAGCTCGGCAATATCCACATTCGGCGGGCGCGGCTTGCCTTGGCCGGTAATGATGGCCTTGAGATCGGCCAGCGCCGCCTCGAAGTCGTCGTTCACCACGACGTAATCGAACTCCCGGTAGTGGCGCATCTCGGCCACCGCATCGCGCATGCGCCGCGCGATGACCTCGGGGGAGTCCTGGCCACGCTTGATGAGCCGCTCCTCGAGCGCCGCGCGCGACGGCGGCAGGATGAAGATGGTTACCGCCTCGGGCATGCGCGCCTTGATCGAGCGCGCCCCCTGCCAATCGATGTCGAGGATCACGCTCTTGCCCTGCTTCAAGCGCTGCTCGACCTGTGGGCGCGAGGTGCCGTAGTAGTTGTCGAACACCTGGGCGTGCTCGAGAAACTGCCCGGCCGCGACCATCATCTCGAATTCCTCGCGGCTCACGAAGTAGTAGTGCACGCCGTACTTCTCGCCGGGGCGCGGCGGGCGCGTGGTGTGCGAGACCGAAAACTCCAGGTCCGGCACGCTCTCGATCAGCGCGTTGGCGAGGCTCGTCTTGCCGGTGCCGGAGGCGGCGGAGAGAATGAACAACCGACCCATGCTCATTGTTCTGGTTTTCGCTCGGGCGAAAGACCGCTTACGTTCAGGACGCGGTGCGATCGACCGGCTGGGCGCGTCGGGATTGTCTGGAACGCGCCCGGCGCGTACTAAAAGACCCGTCCCGGCGTTATCGGAAAACGTATGGCGTGCGCCGATGGCCTGCGGACAGGCCACGCCGCCGGTGTCAAAGCGCTCGACCGTGACGTCTGGACGATTATGAACCGGCCCGCTCCCTTTTATGGACAATCCGGAGCGGCTGCGGTTGCTTCGAAACACGTGAACTGCATGGTGAACTGGTTCCCCACCGAGCCGCTGAAAGCGGACATGATCACGAACTCACCATCGATCGGAGCGCTGTAAGTGAAAAGAACCGTCACCTCCACCACGCCATAGCCGTTCGTTGTCAATTCAACGTTGTCGCCGAGCGGCGTCGCGCCCGTGATATCCGCCAAGAGGCCCGAATAAATCGCCCCGCCCAATGCAAGCACCTTAACCTTAGCGTTGCCCTGCGGCTGCCCGGTAGGGCTCTTCACCAGGATCCCCACCGGCTCCAAGTCCGTAATTGGACCGCCAGCCTCGGCGGCCACATTGCGCCCGGTGGAATAGCGAATGAACTCAATGCTACCGCGCGATTCGTCCCCGCACGAGCCTACCGCCATTGCCAAGAGCAGTACGGCGATGCTGCGCCTGGCCAAAAACCCCAATTGCATTCTTGCCTCCTGATTGAGTTTGGTCACACCGGGCTTCGCGTACCGTTGGTGCTGCGTGGCCGCCACTGCTTCACGAAGCTCGCAAGCAACGCGAGCTTGTGCCATTAAGTCCGTGTACCAAATCTAGTTTACGCTCTACGGGATGGCAAGGTCGCCAGGTATTTACTCGAAGGCCGGCAAACCACTGATGAGCTGCCAGCGTTTCTCGGACTCGCTGTAGACCCACACCTGCTCATCCACGATGCGACGCACGCGCATGTCATTGATGCGCATGTATTCGATGGCCACGGCTTGGCGCACCTCCATGGCGCTGGCGGACGGAGTTGCACCGACCGCCTCGTAGGAGGTCACCTGGACACCCCTGAGGCGCGCGAAGTCCGGGGGTCGGGCGGGGTCCGGCCGGGTCAGGCTGTAGGCGGCCTGGAAGTCCGACCAGCGGATGGCCCGGTCGTAGGCGCGGGCGGTTTTTTCGAACAACTCGAGCCGGCGCTGGTCGCCCACCGAGGCGCATGCCCCGAGCAGAAGCGCCAAGGCCACAACCGACCAACGTCCCACCCCGCCCATTGCCACCTCCAACCGGCCCGCCCGGTCCATCACTCGATGTTCTGGACCTGTTCGCGCATCTGCTCGATCAGGACCTTGAGCTCGACGGCGGCATTGGTCAGGCGGATGTCGACCGCCTTGGATGCGAGCGTGTTGGCCTCGCGGTTGAACTCCTGCATCAGAAAGTCGAGCCGCCGGCCGGCCGCGCCGGGCTGACCCAGCACGCGCCGCGCCTCACCGATGTGGGTGTCGAGCCGATCGAGCTCCTCGGCGACATCGGCCCGGCTCGCGAACAGCACGATTTCCTGCTCGATGCGATTGGCGTCGAGCTGGGTACGCAGCTCCTGCAAGCGCGCCACCAGGCGCTCGCGAAAGGCGGTCGTGATCTCGGGGAGGATGCGCCGCACCTCGGCGACGATCGCCGCCATGCTGTCAAGGCGCTGCGACAGCAGGGTGCGCAGGCGCTCACCCTCGCGCACGCGTGTAGCGACCAACTCCTGCATGGCGCGATCGACCAAGGCGAGGGCCGTCTCGGCGAGCGCTTGCGTGTCAACCGCTACTGTCTTTACCACACCCGGCCAGCGCAGCACGTCCACGGTACGCAATGGCACCACCACGCTCGAGAAACTGCGAATGCGCTCGCCGGCGGCGAGCACGCGCCGCACCTGCGCTTCGTCGAGCTCCAGATCGCCTGCGGCCAGCTCGCGCGGCTGCAATCGCAGCTGGCATTCGAGCTTGCCGCGCTCGACATGCCTGGCGGCGAGCTCGCGGATGCGGGTCTCGAGCGCGCGCAGGTCCTCCGGCAGCTTGGCGCTGAATTCCAGATAACGGTGATTGACCGAGCGCAGCTCGCAGCTGAGCTGCCCCCAAGGGGTGTCGGTGTCCGCCCGCGCGAAGGCGGTCATGCTGCGGGTCATGGGTTCTGGCGCGCGTCAGGCATGGGCCGCATGGTAGCCGGATTCCTACCCCCGCGGAACCGGCGCCCGAACGGCGCGAGCGCGGCGTATATAATGAGCCTTGAGGTGAGATAATCACCGACTTCACCGATGTAACAGGACTTCGCGCCGTGGGTTTCAAAGCCGAATATGCCCTGCGCCCAGGCACCCTCCTGCACCAATACCGCATCGAAAGGACCCTGGGCGGCGGCGGCTTCAGCATCGTGTACCTCGCCACCGATACGGCGCGCGGGGCCTCCGTCGTGGTCAAGGAATACCTGCCGAGCAGCCAGGCCACGCGCCGCGAGGACGAGACGGTGGAGAGCGTGTCGGAGGCGGCCGATTCCACCTTCCGCCAAGGGATGAAGCGCTTCTTCGAGGAAGCCGCTGTCCTCGCCAAGGTCAACCACCCCAACATCGTCCGCGTTACGGATTTCTTCCGCGAGAACAACACGGTCTATCTCGTCATGCAGTACGAGATCGGCAAGGACCTGCGCTGGTACATCAAGCGTCAGGGTGGGGCTTTAAGCGAGCGCTTCATCCGCATGGTGTTCAGCGAGCTGCTGCTGGGGCTGCGCGAGCTGCATCAGCTGAGCCTCCTGCACCTCGACATCAAGCCGGCCAATATTCTGCTGCGTCCGGGCGGCAAGCCGCTGCTGCTCGATTTCGGCGCGGCGCAACAGGCCTACGCCGGCAACCGCCTGGTCGGCCCGCATACGCTCACCCTCGGCTTCGCGCCGATCGAGCAGCACAAGCGCGGCCACATCGGGCCGTGGACCGACCTGTACGCGATCGGGGCCAGCATGTATGCCTGCATTGCCGGGCGCGCCCCGCCGGCCGCCACCAAGCGGGCCGAGCGCGATGTCTACAAACCCGCCGCCCGCAAGTTCGCGCGCCAGTACACGCGCGAGCTGCTCGAAGCGATCGACTGGTGCCTGCAGATGGACCAGCTCTCGCGCCCGCAGAAGGTCGACGAGCTGCTCGCGGCGCTGCGCAAGACCCCGGCCGAGCCGCTCGACGAGCGAAGCGACTCGTTCTTCGAGCGCTTAAGCCTGCGCCTGCTGGGCGTGCGCAAGTAGAGCCCGTGCGCTACCAGCTCGCCCAATACAGCCTGCGCGGCGCCCGCCCCACCAACCAGGACCGGGTAGCGGTGGGTGAGCGCGACAACGCCGTGCTGCTCGTGCTCGCCGACGGGCTCGGCGGACACCACGGCGGGGAGATCGCGGCCGAAACGCTCACCGCCTCCATGATGCGCTCGTTCCAGACGGTGCGGCAAAAGGTAATCGCGCGCCCCTCCGCATTCCTCGCCTTCGCCATCCTGCGCGCGCACGACGACATCCAGTGGCGCGGCCGCGCGCAGCGCCCGCCGATCGAGCCGCGCAGCACCTGTGTGGCCTGCCTGGTGCAGCACGGCTACGCCTACTGGGCGCACGTTGGCGATTCGCGGCTCTATCACTTCCGCAACGGCGCGATCCTGCGCCGCACCCAGGACCACACCGCGGTCGAGCAGTTGCGCGAAGAAGGCTTTCTGACCGACGCCGAGGCCGGCGACCACCCGATCAAGGGTCGGCTGCTCAAGTGCGTGGGTGGTCCGAGCAAACCGTCGATCGACCTGGGGCCGGAAACTGTCCTCGAGCGCGGCGACACCCTGCTGCTGTGCAGTGACGGTCTGTGGAGCGCGCTCGAGCCCACGGAGATCGCGCGCTTCCTCGCACGGCCTGCTCTGGAGGAAGGTGTCGAGGAGATGCTGCACGCGGCGGAGGAGCGCACGCGCGGCAGAAGCGACAACATCACCGCCACCTGCCTGCGCTGGGAAGATGAGCGCACCAGCGCGCCGTCGCTGCAGGGCCGCATGCCCATGCACGTCGATGAGGACACGCTGCGCGAGGACGCCTGGATCTGGCGCCTGGAGACCAGGCTCGAGCAGCAGCGCCGCGAGCTTCCCAAGGTGCCGACCGAGCGCGCGTGCAACACCACGCCCCAGGACGTCAAGGAAAGCATCCAGGAGATCGAGGAGTTTCTGCGTCGCTTCGAGCCGAAGTAACTCATCCGCAAGCAGTTGCGCCGGCAAAGCTGCTAGAATTCCCGCCGGTTTCTCACCGGTCTTGAGGCAGCCATGCGACCCAGCGGCCGCGCCCCCGACGCGCTTCGCCCCATCCGCATTACCCGCCACTACACCAAGCACGCCGAAGGCGCGGTGCTCGTGGAATTCGGCGACACGCGCGTCATCTGCACGGCGAGCGTCGAGGAGAAGGTGCCGCTGTTCCTCAAGGGCAAAGGCCAGGGCTGGGTCACGGCCGAGTACGGCATGCTGCCGCGCGCGACCGGCTCGCGCATGCCGCGCGAGGCGGCCGCCGGCAAGCAGGGCGGGCGCACCCTGGAGATCCAGCGCCTCATCGGCCGCTCGCTGCGCGCGGCGGTGGACCTCAAGCAGCTCGGCGAGCGCAGCATCATCGTCGACTGCGACGTCATCCAGGCCGACGGCGGCACGCGCACCGCCTCCATTACCGGCGCGTGCGTGGCGCTCGCGGATGCCATCGCGCACGTGCGCCGCCGCGGCCTCGTGAGCGCCGATCCCATGCGCCACCTGGTCGCCTCGGTGTCGACCGGCATCTACGAGGGCACGCCGATCCTCGACCTCGATTACGCCGAGGATTCCAACGCCGAAACGGATATGAACTTCGTGATGAACGAGGCCGGCGGTTTCATCGAGATCCAGGGCACGGCCGAGCGCGAGTCATTCAGCTTCGCCGAGATGCAGGCCATGACGGCGCTTGCCGAGCGCGGCATTCGCGACCTCATCGCCGCGCAGCGCGCGGCGCTGGCGAGCCGGTCATGACCCGGCGCGTCGTGCTCGCCAGCAGCAATCCGGGCAAGGTGCGCGAGATCAACGCGCTGCTCGCCGGGTTGCACCTGACCGCAGTGCCGCAATCGGATTTCAGCGTGGTCGACGTCGAGGAGACCGGGCTCACGTTCGTGGAAAACGCCCTGCTCAAGGCGCGCAACGCCACGCGCCACACCGGCTTGCCGGCGATTGCCGATGACTCGGGCCTTGAGGTCGACGCGCTGCACGGCGCGCCCGGCATCTACTCCGCGCGCTACGCCGGCGCGGGCGCGAGCGATGCGCGCAACGTCGAAAAGCTCCTCGCCGACCTGCGCGAGGTGCCGGAGGCCAGGCGTACGGCGCGCTTCGTATGCCTCATGGTGTACCTGCGCCACGAGCTCGACCCCACACCGATCATCTGCCAGGGCACCTGGGAGGGGCGGATCCTCTTCGAGCCGCGCGGCCGCGGCGGGTTCGGCTACGACCCGGTGTTCTTCGTGCCGACGCACAACTGCTCGAGCGCCGAGCTGCCGCCCGAGGTGAAGAATGAGCTGTCGCACCGCGGCCAGGCACTGCGTGCGCTGGTGGCGGCGCTCGGCACCACCCACCGCTAGCCCGCCCTGCTGGCCCGCTCGACTGCCGCTGCGCCATGGCTCGGTTTTCGACGCTGCCACCACTCGCGCTGTACGTGCACCTGCCGTGGTGCGTGCGCAAGTGCCCGTACTGCGATTTCAATTCGCACGCGCTGCGTGGCGGCCTGCCGGAGCGAGACTACGTCGCGGCGCTGCTGCGCGACCTGGAACACGACCTGCGGCGCGTCTGCGGGCGCGCGGTGCACAGCGTCTTCATCGGCGGCGGCACGCCGAGCCTGTTCTCGGCCGAGGCGATCGCCGAGCTCTTGGCCGGAATCCGCGCACGCATCACTGTAGCGCCCGGCGCGGAGATCACCCTTGAGGCCAATCCCGGAACGACCGACCAGGCGAGGTTCCGCGGCTACCGCGAGGCCGGCGTCAACCGCCTGTCGATCGGCGCGCAGAGCTTCGACGATGCGAAGCTCGCCGCCCTCGGGCGCATCCATGACGGGGAGCAGGCGCGCGATGCCGTCGAGACCGCACGCGCGGCCGGTTTCGACAACGTCAACCTCGATCTCATGTACGGGCTACCGGGCCAAAGCAGCGCGGAGGCGCTCGCGGACGTGCGCCGCGCGATCGATCTCAACCCCACGCACCTGTCGGTCTACCAGCTCACGATCGAGCCCAACACGCGCTTTCACGCCGACCCGCCGCCGCTGCCGGATGACGATGCCCTGGGGGAGATGCAGGAGCGAATCCAGGCCGAGCTCGCGCAGGCCGGCTATGCGCAGTACGAGGTATCGGCCTATGCCAGGGACGGGTTTGTGTGCCGGCACAACCTCAACTACTGGCAATTCGGCGATTACCTCGGAATCGGCGCCGGCGCCCATGCCAAATTAAGCGCCACCGATGCTGTTACACGCCTGTGGAAGCTGAAGCACCCGCACGAGTATCTCGCCCAGGCGGGCACGGCACGTGCGCTCGGCGGCGAAGCGCGCATTGCCGACCCGGATCTATCCTTCGAGTTCATGCTCAATGCGCTGCGGCTGACCGACGGGTTCGACCCGCAACTTTATGGCGAGCGCACGGGTCTGGCGCTGGCGGCGATCGAGCCACTGCTCGCGGACGCGGCGAGCCGCGGCCTGCTTCAGCGCACGGCGGCGCGCGTCAGGCCGACGTCGCTGGGGCGGCGTTTTCTCAACGATCTCGTTGCCGTGTTCCTTCCGGCGCCAACCGGCCCGGCGCAGCGCCGCATGCAATCCTGATGGTGCCTTCCCCCCTGCATCCACGGGTTTCGACAGTTCGTCGGCGCGCGCCCCCCGCGCTTTGAGCGCCGCGAATACCAGTGCTAGCATGCGCCGCCCCGTGGCTCGACATCAAAGGAGATCACACCATGAACCACAAGCTGTCCCGGAGCCTGTTCGCCCTGCTGGCCGCAGCCGGATTCACGCTTGCCCCGGCGGCGAACGCCGCTGACGCGTACGCTGGCGCCAAGGCCGGATTCATACTGGCTGACGCCGCCAACCAGGACGCCGCCTTGAACATCGGCGGCCTGTTCGGCGTGAAGCTCCTTGACCTCGGGGCGAAGGCCGGAACCTTGAGCGCCGAGGGCGAGCTCAGCTTCACGCTGATCGACGGGGATCTGCCGAACGGCAATGACTGGGACGTCAGCACGCTTGGCGCCTATGCCGTCTACCGCAGCGCCGGCGACACCTACCTCAAGGCCAAGGCCGGCCTGCTGTGGCTCGACACCAGCTATGACAGCAGCATCACCGAGCTGTCGATCGGCATCGGTGGCGGCTGGCGCATCAGCAAGGACCTGGCTCTCGAAGTGGAGTACACCACGATCGATGACAATATCGACATGTTCAGCGTCGGCGTGAACTTCCACTTCTGATGCCCGTGCCGGCATGCACGGGCAGGGGGCCCGTGCGTGCCGGCCGCCGCTTCGGCCGGCAAGCGCTGACGCGCAGCCGGCGACGCGGTAGAGTCGAACCGCCCATGTCGTCACGCCGCTCCCTCCTCGCCCGCCGCAGCTCGATCCTCGTTGTATTCTTGCTCGCGACCGCGCTCGCCGTGGGTTTTGGCCTGTGGGGACTTCCCGGCGAGAAGGCGCGCTGGGTTCCCGATGTCGAGCTGACGCTGTTTGACGGGACACGCGCCCGCTTGGGGCAGATGCGCGGCCGTCCACTGCTCGTGACGTTCTGGGCGACGAGCTGCCCGCCGTGCGTCGAGGAGCTTCCCGACCTGATCGCCCTCTACCAGGATCTCGGGCCACGCGGTCTGCAAATGATTGCGGTCGCCATGCCGTACGACCCGCCGACCCACGTCCAGCAGTTTCGCGACCAGCATCGTGTCCCGTACCCGATTGCGCTTGACCTCGAAGGTCACGCGGTGCGCGCGTTCGGCGTGAGCGTCATTCCCGTCGCCTACCTGATCGCACCGGACGGACGCATCGAGCACACCCAGGCGGGCAAGCTCGACACCGGCCGTGTGCGTCAGATCCTCGCGCCGTACCTCGGTGCGGTACCCGCATCGTGAGCGGTCGCGATCGTATTGACCCGGGTCATTGATTTTTCCGACCGCGACCGCTATTTAAGCGCCATTCGACCGGACCAAGGGCGGCAATCGATCGCCCGCGACACCAGGGGGGCGGGGAGAGGACAACAGCCTGGAGCGTCGCATGAACAAACACATTTGGGTCGGCGCGCTGCTGCTCGTGCTCGTGGCGGCGCCCGTGCACGCCGAGCTCTACACGCGCGATGAGGCCATCGCCTTCGCGCTCGCCCACAACCCCGAGCTGCGCGCGGCTCGCGAGCGCCTGAGCGCCGCGGATCAGCGCCGTGAAGCGGCACGTGGTGCGCGCCTGCCGCAGGTGGGCTTGAGCCTGTCGGCGCGCACCAGCAACAACGCCCTCGATGCCTTTGCCGACAAGCTCAATACGCGCAACGTCACGGCGCCGGATTTTGATCCGGCGCGCCTGAACGACCCGGGCTACAGTGAGCTCTACATGGGGCTGCTCGGGCTGCGCTGGCCGGTGTACACCGGCGGGCGCGTGAGCGCGCAGATCGAGGGCGCGGCCGAGACCGCTAGGGCCACGCGGCTTCAGTACGAACGCGCGCGCGAGCTCACCGCGCACCACACGCTGCGCGCCTACCTCAACGTGCAAATGGCCGAACAGGGTCTTGCCATTGCCGAAGACGCCGTGGCGGCCGCCGCCGAGCACGCGCGCACCACCGCCAATCTCGTGCGCGAAGGCCGCATCGTCACCTCCGACAAGCTCACCGCCGAGGTCAATCTCGCGGCCATGGAATCAAACCGCGCGCAGGCACGCTCGCGCCTCGAGCGTGCACGCAATCAGCTGCGCCTGGTCATGGGTCTGCCCGGCGGCGTCACGCCCGCCGTGACGGCGCCTGAAGCCGCGCTGCCCGCACCGGCGGCGCTGTCGGCGCGGCTCGAAGACATCGAGGCCGCGGCGCTCAGCGCACGCAAGGATCTCGCCGCGGCGCGCGCCCTGCAGGCCGCGGCGCAGGCCAACGTCGAGGCGGCACGCGCCGCGCACCTGCCGCAAATTGACGTCATCGCCAGCCACAATCGCTTCGCCAACAGCGAGGCGAGCGACTACTCCAACAGCGTCATGGGCGTGCTCGCGCTCGATCTGTACTCCGGCGGCCGGCCGAGCGCCGAGATCGCCGCGGCCGCCGCTGAGGCGAAGCAGGCGCAATGGCAGACCCAGGCGCAGGAACAGGCGGTGCGCAACGACGTGCGTGAGGCCATCGAGGCGCTGCGCGAGGCACGCGAGCGCCACGGCATTGCCACCGGCAACGTGGCGCGCGCCCGCGAGACCGTGCAGCAGGTGAAGGTCCGCTACGGCCAGGGCCGCACCATCCTGATCGATCTGCTGCAGGCCGAACGCGCGCTGGTGGAGGCGCGCAACGAGGAGCTCGGTGCGCGCTTCGGGCTCGAAACCGGTTACGCCGCCCTCGAGCTCGCCCAGGGGACGGTCCGCCTGCCCGCATTCGAGGGCGCGCCGTGAGCGCGGCGCGCACCATGCTCGCCGTGCTCGGTGCATTCGCGCTCGCGATGAGCGCCTGCAGCGACAAGCCACCGCCGCCGCGCGAGCGCCCCGCGCCGGTGCAACGGCCAGTCTACCCACTCAAGAGCGACAAGGCCCGCGTGCGCGTGCCGAGCGCGGCGCTCGTCGAGCGCGGTGGCGTCCCGGGGGTCTACGTGCTGAGCCCCGAATCGGAAGCGCGCTTTCGCATGGTGCGGCCGGGGCGCATGATCGGCGCCGAGACGGAGATCCTCGCTGGGCTCGCCGGCAACGAGGTCCTGGTGCTGGGTGACGTCGAGCGCCTGCACGACGGCAGTCCGGTAACACCGGCCAAAAGTGCAAGGTGAATGGCGAGCGAACCCGGACTTCAGTTTTCACTTTGACCTCTGACTCTTCACTCGCGCCCACATGGCCACCCAACACAATCAAGAACGACAGGCGCTGAACCTCGCCGGGCGCATCGCCGCGTATTTCGTCGACAGCAAGCTCACGCTGCTCGTCATGCTGTTCGCCTTCCTGGCCGGCGTGTTCGCGTTCCTGGTCACGCCGCGCGAGGAGAACCCCAAGATCGTGGTGCCGGCGGCCAATGTCATCGTGGGCAAGCCGGGGGCCACCCCGAAGGAGGTCGAGCAGCTCATCGTCAAGCCGCTCGAGGCCATCCTGCAGGGCATGGCCGGCATCGATCACACCTATGGCATCGCGCTCGACTCGCTCGGTATCGTGACCGTGCAGTTCAAGGTCGGGCAGGACAAGGAAGACTCGCTGGTCAAGCTCTACAACCAGATCATGAGCAACGTCGATCGCATCCCGCCCGGCGCGCTGCAGCCGCTGGTCAAGCCGGTGGACGTCGACGATGTGCCGATCGTCACAATCTCGCTGGCATGTGCCGAACAGCAACGTGCGCATGTCGCGCGCGACGCGATGTCGGGGGCGACCCGCACCGGGGATTCGTGCCAACTGCGGCGCGTGGCCAACGACGTGCTCGAGCACCTGCGCCGGGTCGAAAACACCTCGCTGTCGTTCGTGCACGGCGGCGAGCCGCGCAAGATCAACGTCTATCTCGACCTCGAGCGCATGCGCCGCTACAACGTGACGCTCGCCGATATCCGCGCCGTCGTCGAGGCGACCAATGTCGGCATCCCGTCCGGCGCCTTCGTGGCCAACAACCGCGTGGCCACGGTGCAAGCGGGCGGGGCCCTCAAGAGCGCCGAGGACGTCGCTGGGCTGGTGGTGGCCCTGTCGGCCCACCGCCCGGTCTACTTGAAGGACGTGGCGCGCATCGTCGATGGTCCGGGCGAAATCGAGCATGCCCACCGCATCGGCTTCGGTGCGGCCTATCGTGGCAAGCTGCCGCCCGACTACGAGGTCCCGGCGGTGACGCTGGCCATCGCCAAGCGCGCCGGCAGCAACGCGGTGACCGTGGCCGACCGCGTGCTCGCGAAGCTTGCCGAGATCCGCGCCGTCACGATCCCGGAAACCGTTGCCATCAACGTCACGCGCAACGACGGTGCCAAGGCCAATGATGCCGTGAACCTGCTCATGGAGCACTTGGCGATCGCCATCGGCACCGTGGTACTGCTGCTCGTGTTTTTCCTCGGCTGGCGCGCGGCCTCGATCGTCACCGTGACCATCCCGCTCATCCTTTTCATCACGCTCGCCGTCGGGCTCATCGCCGGCCAGAGCATCAACCGCATCACGCTGTTTGCGCTCATCCTGTCGCTCGGGCTGCTGGTCGATGACTCGATCGTCGTGATCGAGAACATCTTCCGCCACTACACGCGCAAGGGCGTCGACCGGCTCAGGCACGCCGTGCTCGCGGTCAACGAGATCGGCCGGCCGACCAACCTTGCGACCTTCACGGTGATCCTCGCCTTCCTGCCCATGTTCTGGGTGAGCGGCATGATGGGGCCGTACATGGCGCCGATCCCGTTCAACGTGCCGGTGGCGATGCTGACCTCGCTCGCCATCGCCTACACCGTGGCGCCCTGGGCGGCGTACCGCTTCCTCAAGGTTCGCGGCCATGAGCACGAGGGCATCGAACATCATGGCAAGGGATGGCTCGAGCGGCGCTATGAGCCGCTCATGCGCGCGCTGATCGAGCGGCGCGCGGCGCGCTGGGGATTCTTCCTCGGGGTGGGCGCCCTGATGCTGGCGGTGCTCGTGCTGCCGGCCCTCAACCTGGTGCAGTTCAAGATGCTGCCCAAGAACAACACCAACACCTTCAACATCACCATCGACATGCCGGAGGGAACGGCGCTCGAGGAGACCGACCGCGTGGCGCGGCTGGTGGGCGATGTGGTGCGCACCAACCCGCATGTCGAGACCTACGAGACCACGGTGGGCGAATCCGGCGTGGTCGACTTCAACGGGCTGCTGCGCGGCGCCGGGCTGCGCGCCGGCCCGCACGTGGCCGATGTGCGCGTCAACTTGCGCAACAAGGCCGAGCGCTGGACCTCCTCGATCGACATCGCGCTCGCCTTACGCGCGCCGCTCGCCGAGCTCGCCCGGACGACCGGCGCCAACATCAAGGTGGTCGAGGATCCGCCCGGCCCGCCGGTGCGCGCCACCATCCTCGCTGAGCTCTACGGCCCGGACTACGAACAGCTGCGCCGCCTCGCCAAGGAGCTGCGCACCGAGGTCTTTGGCAAGACCGCCGATGTCGTGGACATCGATGACTCGGTGACCGACGACCAGATCGAATACGACATCGTGGTCAACCGCGAGAAGGCCATGCTGGCCGGTATCGCGCCGGCGCGGGTGGCCGAGGCGTTGCGCGCGTTTCTCGCCGGGCTCGATGCCGGCGCCGTGCACGTGGAGCTCGAAAAGGAACCGGTGCCGATCCGTTTTCGCATCCCGAGCGCGCTGCGCACCGGTCCGGCCGATATCAGCAAAGTGCCGTTTACCACGCCGCAGGGCCGGCAGTTGATGCTCGGCGACATCGCCGAGGTGCGGCGCGTAACCGCGCCCAAGCCGATCCTGCACAAGGACCAGTATCCGGTCGTCTACGTCACCGGCGAGCTCGCCACGACCAGCCAGGTGTACGCGGTGCTTGCCATGTGGAACTACCTGCGCACCCACGCGCTGCCAAGCGGCGTGAAGCTCACCCAGTATTTCATGGGCGATCCGGGCAGTAGCGGCTATGCGTTGCGCTGGGACGGCGAGATGCGCCTGACGCTCGATGTGTTCCGCGACCTGGGCGCGGCGTTCGCGGTGGCCGTGATCCTCATCTACCTGGTGCTGGTCGGCTACTATCGCTCGTTCATGACCCCGCTCATCGTGATGGGCGCCATCCCGCTCACCGTGATCGGGGTGCTGCCGGGTCACGCGATCATGGGGCAGTACTTCACCGCCACCTCGATGATCGGCGTGATCGCGCTGGCCGGCATCGTGGTGCGCAATTCGCTGCTGCTCATCGATTTCATCCTCGAGTACCGCCGCGCCGGCCATGCGCTCGCCGACGCCGTGCTCGCCGCCGGCGTGACGCGCTTGCGGCCGATCATGCTGACCGCCGCCGCGATCATCCTCGGCACCGCGATCATGGCCTTCGATCCGGTGTTTGGCGGGCTTGCCGTGTCGCTCATCTACGGCACCTTCGCCTCGACGGTGCTGACGCTGTTCGTAATCCCGCTCGTCTATTACGCCTACGAGAGACGCGGCCAGCCGGCGTCGGTCTGACGCGCCGGGCGCGGTGCTAGACTCGCCGGCATGGACACCTTGACGCATGCCCTGTCCGGCGCGCTCGCGGCGCGTGCCCTCGAACCGCGCGCGGTGCATGCCCGGCAGCTGCCACGCCGCCAGCGTCTGTGGCTCGGGTTCTGGGCCGCGGCGTTCCCGGACAGCGACGTGGTCGCCAATTTCATCGATCCGCTCACTTACCTGGCCACACACCGCGGCATCACGCACTCCATCGTGATGTTGCCGCTGTGGGCGGCGGGGCTCGGGCTCGCGGTGTGGTGGCTCACGCGCCGGCGTTACGACTACCGCGACATTGCCCTTGTCATCGGGCTCGGCCTACTTGCCCACATCGTGGGCGACGTCATCACCGCCTTCGGGACCATGGTGCTGGCGCCGCTGTCGGATTGGCGTATCGCCTGGCCGACCACGTTCATCATCGATCCGTACTTCACGGCCATCATCATCACCGGCCTGGTCGCCGCCGCGCTTTGGGAAGCGCCGCGCAAACCGGCGCTGATCGCGCTGGCCGTGCTGGCGGGCTACGTGGGGTTACAGGGCGTGCTGCTCGCGCGCGCCGTGGCAATCGGCGAGGAGTACGCGCGCGCCCAGGGCATGACCGGGGCGCGCGCCCACGCGCTGCCGCAGCCGTTCTCGCCGTTCAACTGGATGGTGGTGGTGGAGGACGCACGCGGTTATCACTTTGCCTACGTCGATCTGCTCGCGCGCACGCCGCGCCCGCCGGCGCCGGCCGATGCCCCGTGGCTGCGACGCGTCGCGGGAGCCTACCAGCCAGTGGCGGCGGCACGCTGGCAGCGGATTGCACGCTTCGGCGAAACGCCGTTGGAGGCGGAGCTCGCCGTGCAGGTGTGGCACTCCGAGGGCTTCGCGCGTTTTCGTAATTTCGCCCTGTTCCCGGCGCTCTATCGCGTCGATCATGGCGGTGAGCGGCTGTGCGTGTGGTTCAACGACCTGCGCTTCGCCCTGGTCGGACGCACCATGCCGTTTCGCTATGGGCTGTGCCGGCAAGACGCTGGCAAGCTGTGGGACGTGTATCGCCTGGTGACGGATGGCGGCGGACGCGACCAGCCTGAGCTCATCCGGCGCGCCCAGTGAGTGACCGCACGGTTGCAGGCATCGTCGATGCGCTCGAGCACGACGGCGTGTCGGTTACGCCGGGGTTCCTGACAACCGCGCTGACGCGCCGTCTCGCGGCGCAGGCGCGCGCGGCGTTTGATGCCGGCGCTTTTCGCGCCGCCGGCGTCGGGCGGGCGGCCGCACGCACGTTCGATCCTGCCGTCCGCGGTGACCAGGTGCTGTGGCTCGAGGAACCGCGCAGCCACGCACAGCGGGCCTATCTCGCGCAGATGGAAACACTGCGTGCGGCCATCAACGCCCGCCTCTATCTCGGGCTCTTTGACTTCGAGTGCCACTTCGCGCGCTATCCACCCGGCGCCTATTACCGGCGACACCTCGACCGCTTCCAGCAGGACGCGCGGCGCACGGTGTCCTGCGTCCTTTACTTGAACGAACGCTGGGAGGCGGGCTGGGGCGGGGCGCTGCGCCTCTACGACGGCGCCCATTCCGAGGCTGCCTGCCGCGAGGTTCTGCCCGAGGGCGGAACCTTTGTGTGTTTTCTGAGCGACTCGGTTTGGCACGAAGTTGCGCCGACACAGCGGGAACGCTGGTCACTGACCGGCTGGTTTCGCCGGCGCGCCTAGAGATCTTTCAGGAAAGGTCGATCGGATCGACGTCGAGCGACCAGCGCACCCGCTTGGCCAGCGGCAAGGCACCCACCGCAGGCCGCCAGGCGCGCAGGAAAGCGTGCAGGGGACGGCGCTGCGCGGCCGCAATCAAGAGTTGTGCCCGGTAACGCCCGGCGCGACGTTCCATGGGCGAGGCGACCGGGTCAAAGAGCTGAACCCCGGTGACACCATCCGGTCGACAGTCCCGCGCCGCCCGCAGAAACCCGACCGCCTCGCCGGACTTGGTCGATTCGGCGCGCAGCAGAGCCAGATGGCTGTACGGCGGCAGCCCAGCCGCCTCGCGCTCGGCGAGCGCGAAATCGGCGAACTCTTGGAAATTGTGATGCTGCAGGGCGGCGAACAGCGGATGCTGCGGGTGCCAGGTCTGGATCAGCACCTCGCCCGGCTTGTCGGCGCGCCCGGCGCGCCCGGCAACCTGCAGGATCTGCTGCATGAGCCGCTCGGGGGCGCGAAAGTCCACGCTGTACAGGCCCTGATCAGCGTTTACCACGCCGACCAAGGTGACGTTTGGAAAATCATGGCCCTTGGCGAGCATCTGCGTGCCGACCAGGATGTCGGCCTGCCCGGCTGCGGCGCGCGCGAGCTTTGCTTCGAGCGTACCCTTGCGGCGCGTGCTGTCACGATCGATACGCTCGATGCGGGCATCGGGAAACAGGCGCTGCAGCGCCGACTCGACGCGCTCGGTGCCCTCGCCCAAGGCGCGCAGCGCATCGCCGGCGCAGACCGGGCAGCTCGCCGCGCGCGGCTGCTCCGCGCCACAGTGGTGGCAACGCAGCTTGCGGCTGCGCTCGTGCATCACCAGCCGCGCATCACAGCGCTGGCAGGCGGCGACCCAGCCACAGTCGTGGCACATCCACACCGGCGCAAAACCGCGGCGGTTCAAGAACAACAAGCTCTGCTCGCCGCGCGCCAGCCGCAGACCGAGCGCCTCGCGCAATGGCGCCGAAAGCCCATCGGCGGGTTTCAGGCGGCGCATATCGAGCAGGCGCACTGCTGGCAGGGCCGCCGTACCGGCGCGGTCCGGCAGCTCGATCAGGGTATAGGCCCCGTCGCGCGCATTCTTGAGCGTCTCGAGCGCCGGCGTGGCACTGCCCAGCACGATCGGAATTCGTTCGCGCGCCGCACGCGCCACCGCCAGGTCGCGCGCTGAGTAACGAAAGCCTTCCTGTTGCTTGTAGGAGCTGTCGTGCTCTTCATCGACGACGATCAGCCCGAGCGCGCGCAGCGGGGCAAACACGGCCGAGCGCGTGCCGAGCACGATCGGGGCGCGTCCGTCGCGCGCCGCGAGCCACGCGCACAACCGCTCCTGGTCGGTGAGCCCGGAGTGCAGGACCGCGATCGGCACCGCAAATCGCCCGCGAAAGCGGCTGACCAGTTGCGGCGTGAGCCCAATTTCCGGCACCAACACCAGCGCCTGCTGGCCGCGCGCAAGCACCTGCTCGATGGCGCGCAAATAGATTTCGGTCTTGCCGCTGCCGGTGACGCCGTGCAGCACGTGACAACGATACCCCCCCGCGGCACCGAGGATGGCCGCAAGCGCATCCTGCTGCGCGCGCGAAAGGGCCGGCGCCGCGACCGTTGGGACCGTGTGTTTCGCCAGACAGTCGCGCGTGCGCATCTGCACCCAGCCGCGGACGCGCAATGCGCGCATTGCCGCTCGCCAGTTCGGTGACAGCTGCGCAAGCTCGGCGTCGGAAAGTCCCTCAGGCGCGCCGAGCAGCGCCTCGAGGATGCGCCGCCGCAGCGGTGCACGCCCAAGCGCGCGCGGGTCGGCGCGGCGTCCCGCCTCGGTGACGTACCATTCGCCGACCCCTTCGACCAGCGCCGGCCGGCCATGGCGCAGCAGTGCGGGCAGGGCGGCCGCGATTACCTCCCCCAGTGGATGGTGGTAGTAATCCGCCGCCCATCGAAGCAGAGCCAGCAGCTCGGCCGACCAAAGCGGCTCGGCGTCCAGCACCGCGGCAATGCGTTTGAGGCGCTGTGCCGGCAGCTGGCTCGCCGGGAGGTGACCGGCGACGATGCCGACCAGGGTGCGGCGTGGGCCAAACGGCACACGCACGCGCACGCCCACGGGCGGCAGGCCGGCACCGGCGGCCGGCAGGTAGTCAAACAGCTGATCAAGGGGGCACGGCAGCGCGATTTGGACAATGCCCGGGTGAGCGCTCATGCCCGATCCCCGACCGCAGGCAGGCAGGGCAGATGACTGGCGGCGGGCACGTGAAACGTCACGGCTTCACGCTCAGGCTTGTCCCAGCAAAGCGTGCTAACCGATTGTTGTAAGAGCTTGCTAGGGTTACTCACAGCATCTGTGGATAACATTGTTGATGAAGCCATCGGAGGCTGATAGCACGGGAAGAACGGCGGGAATTTGTCATTTTGATTAAAAATTAGCCGACCGAGGAAAATTACAGAAAATCAATGGAGTATGAACTACAGCCGATCGGACAGCCGGGACGGCCTGTCACGTTTTTCAGGTTTCTGACACGGCTGCACCAATGTGCATAAAGCAGGCTCAGCGAGTATGCAATGCTTGACAGAGCAGGCTTAGTTCGGCCTCTTTTTTCCCCCTGAGCCTTACTATTGCTTTAGCTGCGGCCATACACCGGCAGCGCCGCGCCGCTGACGGCACGGGCGGCGTCGGAGGCGAGAAACACGATTACGTCGGCGATCGCCTCGGGCGCCACCCACTTGCTGAAGTCGGCGCCCGGCATGTCCCGACGGTTCTGGGGGGTATCAATCGTGCCGGGCAAGACACAGTTGACCGTGATCCCCCGGTCTTTGACTTCGGCTGCGAGGCTTTCGCTTAGCCTGATGAGCGCGCTCTTGGAGGCGCAATAGGCCGCCAGCGTCGGCACGCCCGCCAGTGCAGCGCGCGCCGCGACATTGACGATCCGCCCCCCGCCCTGACGCAACAAGTGCGGAAGGACGGCACGGCAAGTATTCAACGCGGTGTGCAGGTTGATACGGAACATGCGTTCCCAGGTGCTGAGGTCCTCTTCATGCAGTGCCTTGCCGCCGGCAAACCCGCCCACGGCGTTGACCAGCACGTCGATGCGCTGGAATCGCTCCAACGCCTTGTCAACAAGGCGCTTGGCGTCAAGCTCCTCGGCGAGATCGTAGCCTTGCGCCAGCAGCACCTCGTCTGAGCCGGCCGCCTCCGGGTAAAGGCGCGCGAGCCGGTCTGGCGCCCGGTCCACGAGCACTCGGCGCGCTCCGCGGCGTGCGAAGGCCCGTGCCACGGCCTGCCCGAGATTGCCGGCCGCACCGGTGATAATTGCGACTTTGCCGTTAAGGTCAAACATGCCGAGACTCCAGTTTTGGCCGAATGGGGAAGACGCGCGCCATACTACCGCAGGGCGCCACACGCGTGTCGGCAACGAAGGTGGCTCGGCGCGAGCCGGTTAGCTCTTGCGCCGGCGCACCACCGACCCGGTACCGGCCCACGCCGAGTCGCGCAGCCACGGCTCCAGCTCTTCGGCCGAGAGCGGGGGGCTGATATACAGGCCCTGTGCGGCATCACAGCGCGCCTTGCTCAGGCGCTCAAGTATCTCGCCGCTCTCCACGCCCTCGGCCACTACCTCGAGCCCGAGGTTGTGCCCGAGCTCGATGCTGGTGCGCACGATCGCGGCGTCGTCCTGATCCCTGACCATGTCCACCACGAACGACTTGTCGATCTTCAGCACCCGTACCGGCAGCTTCTTGAGGTAGGCGAGCGAGGAATAGCCGGTGCCGAAGTCATCGATGGCCAGGCGAAAGCCGAGGTCGGCGAGACTGAGCAGCACCTCGCGCGCCCGCTCCGGATCGGTCATGACCGCGCTCTCGGTGATCTCTAGCGTCAGCCACTCCGGGCGCGCCTGTTGCGCGGCGAGCGCCTCAAGCAGTGTCGTGGCAAGATCGGGCTCTTGCAGGTCGCGCGCCGAAAGGTTCATGGAAACGGCGATCGCCTGCTCGCGTCCGCGCAACATCGCCGCGGTACGCAGCGCCTCGCTGGCCACCCACGGGGTGAGACTGCGAATGAGGCCGGTCTGTTCCAGCAGCGGGATGAACCGCTCCGGTGGCAGCAGCCCCTCGCGCGGGTGGCGCCAGCGCAGCAGCGCCTCGACGCCGCTCACGCGGTTGTTCCAAAGATTGATGAGCGGTTGAAAGTGCAGAACAAACTGCTCCTGCTCGATCGCGCGGCGCAACTCCCCCAGCAGCGCCAGTCGCGCCGGATCATGGCGGTCGAGGCGACCGTCGTAGAACGCGTAGCCGCTGTTTGCCTGTTTGGCGGCGTACATGGCGATATCGGCGCGTTGCAGCAGCACGTGCGCATCGCGACCGTGCTCGGGGTATAGCGCAATGCCGATGGAGGCATCGACCTCCAGGGACTGCCCCTCGACCGCGACCGGCATGCGCAGCGCTTGCAGCAACATGCGCGCGGCCATTGCGGCATGCGGTTGCGTGACCGTCGGGAGCAGCACGGCAAACTCGTCGCCGCCCAGGCGCGCGACGGTGTCCGACTCGCGCAGCTTGGCGCGCAGCCGCTCGGCCACCTCCTGCAACAGCCGGTCGCCGACCGGGTGCCCGAGTGTGTCGTTCACCTCCTTGAAGTGGTCGAGGTCCATGATCAACAGGGCGAAACCGCGCTGCTCGCGCTGCGCCGCCAGAATCAACTGCTGCAGCCGATCCTGGAACAGCGCCCGGTTCGGCAAGGCGGTGAGCGAGTCGGTGAAGGCCATGCGCTCCAGGCTCTGGTAGAGCTCTTTGAGCTGCGCGGTCATGGCATTGAAACCCTCCGCCAGCTCCGCCACCTCGGCGTTTCCGCGCACGTCGACCGGCTGCCCCAAATACTGGCGATCCTCGCGAATGCGACGCAGCTGCGCGCTTAGCCGCACCAGAGGATAGATGCTGTTGCGCTGCAGGACCGCGAGCGCGATCAAGGCCGTAAGAAAAATGGCCGCGGCCGCGGCGAGCAACACAAGGTGCTGGACCTGCTGGAAGCGCTCCTGCACCGCAGTGACGTCTCGCACGACGCTGATCTGAAGTGCCGCACTGGCGTCGGGCGAGGTGATGAGCCCATGTTCGGCGCGCACGCTGTGAACAAAGCCCTGCGCCGCTGTCCAGCCGCGCGACTCGTAGATCACCGTGCCGTCCGCGAGGCTTAGCGCCAGCGGCGCGCCGAGTGAATCCTCCAGCGCCCGGGCGCCGGGCAAGAGGTCCGCGATGAGCTGCAGGTAACCGTACGGTTCCGGCAGGCCGAGCGGCACCACCACTGAGTAGTAGGCCCGCTCCCGTGCAAAGCACACACCCGAGGTAAGACGCCGTGGCTCCTCGCCTGGGTGGCGCCGCATCCGTTCGCGCAGCTCTGCACAGAGAGCCGGATCGGGTTGGCTGGCAAGCGCGCCGGGCGCGCTCGCCAGCGGAGCGAAATCCCCATCGAGCAGCAGCAGCCGGTCGATTGCAATTCCCTCGCCGCGCCCCGCCGGCTGCAGGAGCGCCGCCTCGAGCGCCCCCGCCAGATCGGCCGGCGCGTCCTTGGCATTCGGCCGAAGCGCCGCGGCCAGGGCCATGGCCAGATCACGCGCCGCCGATTCAAGGCCGCGGCGCAGGCCGGCGACCCGCCTGTCGAGCTGCTCCTGGAGACCGTCTCGCTGGCTGGCGAGCGAGAGCCGATAATAGACGGCGCCGGTGAGCGCGGCGACGCTCGTGCCAAGCAGCCCGACCACCAGGATCGTGATGATCAGGTTCATGCGCATGGACAGACGCCTCGAGGACGGCATGACCGGGCTGCAACCTTCTCCTCGGTATTGCGGCGTCCGTGCCGCGCACCGCTGGGGCGTGAATCGGCCGCTTCCGCTTGCGGCAGGAGTACTTCTAAAACAGTATGGCAAATCCCGGGAACAATCATTGACGCAAACAATCATGAGGTTAGGGAGACCGAACCGCTACGGCCCGACCCGGTCCGAGGCGCACGGTCCCAGGCAGCAAATCCCGCGCCCCCCGGCGCCAATCCGCGATGGCGACTGACCACTGCTGGGATCGCATCGCCGCGGAGATCGGCCGCTTCACCGGGTCGGCGTTTGAACCAGCGCGGCACGAGCCTGTGGCTGGCGGGTGCATCAACACCGCCACGGTGCTCACCGGCGCGGACGGTCGTCGCTACTTCGTTAAGCTCAACGATGTGGAGCGCCTGGAGATGTTCCGTGCCGAGGCCGATGGCCTCGCAGAGCTCGCCCGAGCCGGCGCCTTGCGCGTGCCGCAGCCGATCTGCACGGGCAGCACCGACCGGCAGGCGTTCCTGGTGCTGGAGTACGTGGCGCTCGGCCCGGCAACGCGTCGCGCTGCGGAACGGCTCGGTGAGGGGCTCGCGCGCCAGCACCGCGTCACGCGCGCGCAGTTCGGCTGGCCGCGCGACAACACGATCGGTGCCACGCCGCAGGTGAACACGCCAAGCGATGACTGGGTGGAGTTTTATCGACGCGCGCGCCTTGGCTTTCAGCTCGCACTCGCCGCGCAACACGGCTACCGCGGACGGCTGCAGGCGCTCGGCGAGCAGTTGCTCGAGCTCCTGCCCGCTTTCTTCACCACCTACCGCCCGGTCGGCTCATTGCTGCATGGCGACCTGTGGGGCGGAAACTACGCGGCGACCGCCGATGACGAGCCGGTCATCTTTGACCCGGCCGTCTATTACGGGGATCGCGAGGCCGACCTTGCCATGACCGAGCTGTTCGGCGGGTTCGGCGAGGGCTTCTACCGGGCCTACCGGGCGGCGTGGCCGCTCGACCCGGGCTACGGCGTCCGTAAACACCTCTACAACCTCTACCACGTGCTCAACCACCTCAATCTATTCGGCGGCGGTTATGCCAGTCAGGCCGAACGCATGATGCGTGGCCTGCTGGCGGAGGTTCAGTGAACGGTGATCGGTGAACAGTAAACGGTTCACTGTTCACTGATTGCTGATTACTGCGCCGTCGCGAGCCCCAGGATCGCGCCGCGCAGCTCCTGCTTGAGGATGGACTCGGCGCTGTTGAGGGCCCGGCGCTTGGCCGAGGCGTGATCGCGCGCCGACTCCTTGATCGGCCAGGACTTCGAGCCGCGCACCCGCCCGCTCGCCGCTTCGCTCAAGCTCACTTCCAGGTTGCCGCGCTGCCAGTACCAGCCGTCCATGCGGCCAAGATCATCGAGCTGTAGGCGCGCCTCCAGCAGAAAATCCGGGTTCTGTCCGGTCTCGGCGAGAAAACCGGCAGCCGCGATGGCGCCGCGCACCACGTGATCGAAGCCTTCTACCGAGCCCGGCACGATGCGCGGGGCGATGCGCACGCGCTTGAGCAGCTCATGGAGGTCGCCGGCGAGCTTGGCGGTATTCCACTGCGGCTCCACGCCGCGGCCAGTGGGATCGACCACCTTGAGGGACTTCTGGAACGCGGCGCGCTCGATCTGGGCCTCGAGCGCGCGGCTGGCGGCGGCGATGCGGATCAGGATGTCGTCGTTGCGGCGCGCCTGCTCGATGTTGCTGCGCGTCGCGCCATCGAGGCGGGCGATCTCCTCGCGCAGGCTCATCCCCGCCTGCAGGCGCGGCAGCACGGCGAGCGCATAGTGCGTCTTGGTCGCAGGGTCCTGCCACTGGTCGCCGATCTGGATGCCGCGCACGATCTGCTCGGTGCGGGCGCTGATGCGCCGCGAGGCCTGCGCCTCGTACTGGCCACCCTTGAACGCCTGTACGTCCTCCGACTCGACCGTCACCGCCACTTCGAAGACCTTGGCGAGATCGGCGCGCGCACGGTCGCGTGCCTCATCGGCGTTGGAGCCCTGACCGCGGCCGGTCAGGTAGTGCGCGTTGCTGTACTGCTTGCTCTGGCCGCTCACCCAATCGGGCTGAGCGGGTTGCGTGGCGCACCCCGCCGACAAAGCGCCGAGCACGAGCGCCGGAACGCAGGCGACCATGCAGAACCAGGGACGGCGGCGCGTCGACGGAAGGCTAGGCATCGCGGGCATGTTTATCTCCTTGGAAGCAGATGGGCTGGCAACACCACGTGTTGCGTCAGATAGGTCTGGTGGCCCTTGCGTACCACCACGTCACGAATTTCCTGCACCGTTATCGCGCCTGGGCCCGAGCCGAGCAGCTCGACTCTAACGGTGTAGGTACCGGGCGACAAGGGCAGACGCGCGAGATGGATTCGACTTGGCAGCGTCAACCAGCTGCGCGTGTCGGCACGCTCAGTGAGAACCGTGGTCGCCTCGACGGCAAAGGCGAGCAGGGTTGCCGCCGCCGAGTCGCCGTTGTTGCGGTTCTGCGCCTGCTTGCGCGCTTCCCGGGCGGCGGCGGCCTTGATTGCCGCCCGCGCCACGGCGCGCGCCGTTATCGTCGGCAGCTTTGCATCCAGGGTCTGATGTGCGATCGCGCTGATGTCCTCGACCGGTTCGGTCATCTCCTGCGCCGCCCCGGCCTGCACGCGCGCGGCGGTGATCACCGCCGGACGGTTTTCGTAGTACGGCAGCGAGATGCGCACGATGTGGCCACTTTTCGGATCGGGAAGGGCGGCCGAGGACTCGCGCTTGATGGGTGCGAGGCCACTGTTGACGATAAGCACGATCTCGCCGAGCTCGGCGCGCTCCTGCGTGCTGCGCCACTGGTTGATGCCGAAGGCGCGCCTGTAACGCTCGACCTCATCGGTCAACCCCTGGCGTTGCGCCAGGCGCAGCAGGTCCTCCTGCAGCACGCGCGGCACGCGCAGCCCGTAGTGCTTCTGGTACTTGAGATAAGCCTCGTAGGCCTTGCGGTAGGCAATGAGGGCGTCGCTCCACTCGCCGAGCTCCTCGTAGATCAGTCCGGTCAGATAGCGGGCAAAGGCGTCCTCGGTGTACTTGTTGTCCGGGATGCGTTCGCCGAACTGGCGCAGCTTCAAGTCGACCTGCAGCGCCTCGACGCGCGCCTCGGTCAACTGCCGCAGGTCGAGATAATTGAGCGCCTTGTACAGGTGCACCAGCACCTGCTCGTACTCCTCGCCGACGTAGCTCGTGGTCGCATCGTTGATCACGAAGGTAAGCGTCTGCTCGCGCAGGCTCAGGCCGTAGAGCTCCTCCATGCGCTGCTTGGCGGCCTCGAGTGCCTCGTTGGAGGCGGCATAGTCGCCCTTCATACGCAGCAACATGCCCTTGTTGAGCAGATACAGCACCCGATCGCGCGCGGCGTGCGACTGGTGCTCGAGAGCCTGCAGCGCGGCCTCGTAGTTGCGCGCTGCGAGTTGGGCCTCGACGGCGGCGAAGCCGGCGCTGTAGGTGGCGCATCCGCCAAGCGGCAGCAGAGCGGCCAGCAGCCACCCGAGCCGTCGTGCAGGCACACGCGACGCGAGTGGCATGACAATGGTCACGGTCGATATGCCAAGGACCGCAAGCGGCGGCCCTTGGCCAGTCGGTCAGAACCGCAAGTTGCTGCGTTCCACGAGCTTCTTGATCTTCTTCTGGCCTTGCCAGACTTTGCGATTGTCGGCGAGACTGATCAGGTTGAGATCCACCTGGTAGTAACGTACCTGGGTGCGCCCCGAGACGTCGATGATGGTGTTGATCGTGCCTTTCAGCATGTAGTCCGCACCGACCTCCTGGCCCATCGCCTTGCGCGTGTCCTCGCGCGCATGCACGTCCTGGTCCTTGCGTTCCTCGCGAATCTCGCCACGCTCAACGCGCGAGGCCACGAACTCGACCTTGCCGGAGTTGAGCAGCGCGCGTTCCAAATCCGCCACGAAGGTATTCACGTTGATATGCTCGTGCGAGAGGTTGCGCACCTCGCCGACGATGACGACCGGGGTCTTCCTCTTGGTTCGCACGTGATTGTCGACCCACGGGCGGGCGAGCGCATCCTGCACCATCTCCTCGGAGACCAGGCGCGAATCGGTGTCGTTCCAGGCCCCGGACAGGTCCTTGACCTCTTCGGCCTCCATGCGCGTGACCTTCGTCGCGCAGCCGACGGTCAGCACCCCCAGCATCGCGACGACCAACCAGAGGCCCGCTGAATTGCGGACCATGCGTGTGGCTTGCATTACGGCTTCTCCTTCGACAGGCGATCGAACACGTTTTCCGCGTTCTTGGCGATGAAGCGACGCACGTTCTCGTTCATGTCGCTGGCGCCGGCCACCGTGTTCTTGACGTGCTTGAGGTCAAGCTCGGCGATCGAGTAGATGATGTTGGTCTTCTTGTCGCGCCAGCGGCCGATGATCTTGGCGCCCGCCAGGTTCTGCTGGGTGACGTTCTTGATCTGGCGCGACACGGCTTCCTCGCTCGCCGCCTGCCCGCCGTCGGAACGGGTGGCCGACTGGTAGTCCTGCGACAGCACATCCATGTAGGAGGAGAAGATGCGTGCGACCTCGGCGCGCGCCCGGTCATCGGCGGTCGCCTGCTGCAGCGCCATGTCGCCCATCGGCGAGGCCGAGCCGACGCCGTGGAACAGGCGCCCGTCCTTGTCGTTCAGAATGTTGGTACCCTTGTTCACCCAATCCGGTGCGCCCTTGATGCCGAGATCGCTCTCGACCGTGGTCTTGGTTGAGCAGGCGGCAAGCACCGTCAGCGCCACCATACCGACCCACACTGACAACCCTCGAACCCGATGGATACTCATGGTTTCTCCTGAAACAAGATGGCCGTCTCGCTTGACGGATGAATCGCGGAACCCGGCTGGCGCCTTCTCCAGCCCGTAGTGCCATCAAGTATAAAGCATGATTGAGGCACCCTGCGGTTCGAGACTTTGCTGTCAAGGTGGCGCTACAGGTGGGGCGTCGCGCGGCGGCTGGCGCCACGGCACCGCCGGCTGCGCCTCAGGCGCTTTCAGCCAGGCCGAATTGCTTGATACGACGGTACACGGTCCGCTCGCTCACGCCCATGGCCTCAGCTACCGCCTTGCGCCTGCCGCCGTGGCGCCGCAGGAGCTCGAGCAGATATTCCAGCTCGATCTCCTTCAGGTTTGGCTCGCGTGCCAACGCCCGGCGCAGCCCGATGCCGAACGTGTAGGGCGGCGCCACTTCGGCGGCACGCTCGCCAAGGTCGATGTGGCGAGCGGCGATGATCCCGTCGGTGCACCGCGCCACAGCGGCCTGTAGGATGCTGCGCAGCTCCCGTACGTTACCCGGAAAGTCATAGTCACAGAGCTTGAGTATCGCGTCCCTTGTGAGCTGGCAGGGGTGACCCTTGCCCCGGCACAGCCGTGCGAGCAGCGCCTGGGCGAGCGCGGGAATATCGGTACGCCGTTCGCGCAGCGGCGGAATGCTCACCTTGATACCGGCGATCCTAAAGTACAGATCCTCTCGGAAGCGCCCCGCTGCAACCAGTGCGAGCAGGTTGCGGTTGGTCGCGGCGATGATCCGAACATCGGCGCCGATGAGTTGTTTGCCGCCGACACGGCGGAATTCGCCACTGTCGAGTACGCGAAGCAGCTTCGCCTGCACGGCGGGCGCAAGCTCGCCGACCTCATCGAGAAACAGCGTTCCGCCATGGGCCTGTTCGAACAGACCTTGACGCCGCCCGATGCACCCGGTAAACGCACCGCGCTCGTGGCCAAACAGCTCGCTTTCCGTCAACCCCTCGGGAAGCACGGCGCAATTAAGCTCGACAAAGGGTCTGGCACGGCGCACCGATTGCTTGTGCACAAAGCGCGCCGCGAGCTCTTTGCCGACGCCGGTTTCCCCGTAGAGCAACACCGGTGCATCGCCGCGAGCCGCCACGGCCAGGTTCTCCATGCATGCCAGGAAGGCGGGTGCGGATCCAACCATCCGCATCTCTTCACCACTGAGCTCCACGCTCGCGGCCAGCCGGTGAATGGCCTCCATCAGGTACACGCCGCCATCGGTGTCCTGCAGCGGATAGGCCCGGATACGCACGTAGTCGGGACGGCCACTGGCATCGAAATGCGCGTGCAAGACCTCGAACGGCTCGGCACGCGCGAACACCTGCTGGTGCGGACAGGCTTCGCCGTTGAGATGGCAAGGACGATCGGAGCGATGCGATACCTCGTGGCAGTGGCGTCCGACGACTTGCTCGCGCCGCACGCCGTAGCTCGCGCAGTACGCCGAGTTGGCCGCGACGATCCGGTAGTCGCGATCGATGATTACGGTCGGGCATTCCTGCGCCTCGACGATCGAGTGAACACGTATGGCCAGCTTGCTCATCGTTAGCGGCACCTCCTCGTTTCGCGCGCCATGCGGTGGTGGTGGTGGTCTCGCTCTGACATGCGCGATCGTCAGGCTGTCATGACACAAGGCCTGCCAGTCTGACAGAACGCTGCGTGGCTCCCCCAGCGGTGCTTGATTTCTAAGTGTTTGTTGTTATGGTATGCAAATTGCTATCACAGCCAGATGGCAAGTTTAGCACTGGCTGCGCCACAATGGCAGCTCGCCGCAGAGGAACCAGGCGCTCATCGGTTAGAGCCGGACGCTACGGCGCCGGCCACCAAGGGCACATCGAAAAAAGTTTTTCAAACGAGAGGAGACAGGCGAATGAGACTGATGCGAACAACAGTAATCACCCCAGCGCTGGCCCTGATGGGGGCGGCCTTACTACCGGCTTGCCAGACCACGCCCCCTGCTGGGGCCAAGGCCGAGGCGACCGCGCCCGCCGAGCCGACCAAGCCCATCAGCGTCGCGCTCGCCGCGAACATGGCCAACAACTGCTTCGCCTGCCATGGGCCCAACGGCGTGAGCCCGGGGGCGATCCCGAGTCTCGATATCCTGACGGCCGACAACATCAAGCAGATGATGCGGCTGTTCAAGACCGGCGAGCGACCCAGCACGGTCATGGGTCGACACGCCAAGGCCTATAGCGAGGCCGAGGTCGAGGCAATCGCCAAGTACATTGCCGGCCTGAACAAGAAATAGGGGGGCGCCATGAAAAAGATCACACGCAGAGATTTCCTGAGATACACGGGGGCCGCGGCCGCGGTGGGCGCTGTTGGCTATGCCGGCGCGACGCGCGCGCAGATCGGGGAGGCCGGCCCGAACGTCGTCATCATTGGCGGTGGCTTCGGCGGGGCGACCTGTGCCAAGTACCTGCGCAAGGCCGACCCGAAGATTCGCGTCACCCTGATCGAGCCGAAGCAGGAGTTCGTCACCTGCCCGTTCAGCAATTACGTCATCGGCGGGTTGCCGAACGTCACGATCAAGACCATCACCCACAACTACGAGACGCTGCAACGCGTACACAGTGTCGCCGTCATCCACGACACCGTCACCGCCATCGACCCGGCGGGCAAGAAGGTCACGCTCGCCGGCGGCAAGAGCCTGTCGTACGATCGCCTCGTGGTCTCGCCCGGCATCGCCTTCAAGTGGGGGGCGATCGCCGGCTACGATGAGAAGGCCGCCGAGGTCATGCCGCACGCCTGGCAGGCCGGACCGCAGACCCTGCTGCTGCGCAAGCAGCTCGAGGCCATGAAAGACGGTGGGGTGTTCCTGATGGTGGCCCCGCCCAACCCGTTCCGCTGCCCGCCCGGCCCGTATGAGCGGGCGAGCATGGTGGCGCACTACCTCAAGCAGTACAAGCCGCGCTCCAAGGTCATCATCCTCGATCCGAAGGACGCCTTCTCCAAGCAGGGCCTGTTCATGGACGCCTGGAAGAGCCTCTACGGCAACATGATCGAGTGGGTGCCCGGGGCCAAGGGCGGCAAGGTGAACGCGGTGAACGTGAAAACCATGACGGTCGAGGCGCAGCTCGACAAGTACAAGGCCGACGTGGTGAACGTGATCCCGCCGCAGACCGCTGGGGAGATCGCACTCAAGGCGGGGTTGGCGAATGAAACGGGCTTCTGTCCGGTCGACCCGAAATCCTTCGAGTCCAAGGTGCACAAGGACATCCACGTGATTGGCGACGCCTCGATTGCCGGAGCGCTGCCAAAGAGCGGTTTTGCGGCCAACAGCGAAGCGAAGATCACCGCCTATGCCATTGCCGCCTCGCTGCGGGGCGAGGTGCCGGCCGACGCGTCCTACGTCAACACCTGCTACAGCCTGGTGGCGCCGGACTACGGCATCTCGGTCGCTGGCGTGTATCGCGTTACCGACAAGGGGATCACCGAAATCCCGGGTTCCGGTGGCGTGAGCCCAAAGGATGCAGCGGCTGGCTTCCGCAGGGACGAAGCCAAGTACGCCTTTGGCTGGTACGCCAGCATTACGGCGGATATCTGGCGCTGATCGCGACGCACGCATAGCGCAGCAGAGACGGTATCAGGGGCGGCGTAGGCCGCCCCTTTTTTTTGGGCGGTACCGGTCCCCGACATGGGCAGGGGCGCGGCGCGCCACCACATAAAGCACCGCTCTGGGCACCGATCTGGCGGGGGCGCCATGGCGCACGTGAAAACGCTTTCCCGGTTGATCCTGGTCAAGGCGCGCCGCGATCCACGAAAGGTAGCTTCCAAACCCGCGCTCAACATCAGGGATTACGTGCGCACCGGACCCATCGACTGGCTTTTGGCTCCAGAAGAAGGTCTCGCTTTTACTACCGAAACGTGGGCGCGCGGCTCGCGCGGCGCTGACCATGACAACGCGCGACACCATGACGAAGACTTGCTGAGGAGAAACATCCAGATGAGGCTGACAACAAGACTAGCGCTGGTATCGGCGACCGCTGCGGTGGTCGGCGCCTGCGCCACCGAACCGCCAAGACCTGCTGCCGCGCCAGCCGCCAACGCGCCAGCACCTGCTACCCAGGCAGCGGCCGCGCCGGCGCCGTCCATACCGCCCATGCCGCCGCTGCCCATGGCCTCCGCCGCCATGCTCGCCACCCACTGCACCGGTTGCCATGGCGAGGACGGCGCGAGCCTCGGGCCAGCCTCGCCCTCGATCGGTGGCCTCGACAAGGATTACTTCATCAAGACGATGCGGGCATTCAAGAATGGCAAGCGCCATGCGACGGTCATGGGACGCATCGCCAAGGGCTACACGGATGACGAGATCAAGGCCATGGCTGGCTACTTCGCATCCAAAAAGTGGGTGCCGCAAGCGCAGGCGACTGACGCCGCCAGGGTGGCGCAGGGCAGGATTCTGCACCAGAAGCACTGCGATAAGTGCCACGAGGACACCAGCCGCGCGACTGACGAAGGCGGCACCATTCTGGCCGGTCAGTGGATGCCGTACCTCCTGTCTCAAATCGAGGACTACGCCAGCGGTAAGACCCCAACACAGAGCAAGAAGTACGAAACAGTTCGTAGCCTCGCACCGGAGGAAGTCGACGCGCTCCTCCAATTCTACGCGAGCCAGAAATAGGCGAGGACGAGGAGACCCGACATGACTACCATCTCTCGCAGACAGTTTCTCAAGCTCACCAGTGGCGCCGCCGCTGCGAGCCTCCTGAGCGGCGCGCCCGCCATCGCGCGCGGCGCGCCTGCCAAGCACGTCGTTGTCGTGGGCGGTGGGGCCGGCGGGGCCAGCGCGGCCCGCTACCTGCGCATGAACGACCCGTCTATCGAGGTCACGCTGATCGAGCCCAACACGGAGTACTACACCTGCTTCATGAGCAACGAGGTGCTGGGCGGCGATCGCCGCCTCGACTCGCTCAGGTTCAGCTACGAGGGTCTCAAGAAACGCGGTGTCAAAGTCGTGCACGACACGGTTGTGGCAATTGATGCGGCCAAGAAAACCGTCAAGACCCAGAGCGGCCAGTCCTTCGGTTACGATCGCGCCATCGTTTCACCCGGTATCGACTTTCGCTGGGAGGCGATCGAGGGATACGGACCGGAGGCGATCGAAACCATCCCCCATGCCTGGAAGGCCGGCGCGCAAACGGCGCTGCTGAGAAAGCAGCTCGAGGCGATGCGCGATGGCGGCGTGGTCATTATCGGGGCGCCACCCGATCCGTTCCGTTGCCCGCCCGGGCCGTACGAGCGCGCCTGCCAGATCGCGCACTACCTGAAGCAGCACAAACCCAGGTCGACGGTGATTCTGCTCGATGCCAAGGACAAGTTCTCCAAGAAACCGCTGTTCGAGCAGGGCTGGACGCGCCTGTACGGCTACGGCTCCGACAAGGCCATGGTCAAATGGGTGTCAAAGTCCGCCGGCGGCACGGTCAAGCGCGTTGATATAAAGACCATGGTCGTGAATCCAGGCGAGATCACCGAGGAGAAGGGCGACGTAATCAACATCATCCCGCCGCAAAAGGCGGCGAAGATCGCGTTTGATGCGGGTCTCACCGACGACAAAGGATGGTGTCCGATCGACGTGCTCACCTTTGAGTCCAAGAAACAGCCCGGCATCCACGTGATCGGTGATGCCGCCGCGGCACCCGAGCTCCCCAAGTCCGGCTACGCCGCGAGCAGCGAGGCCAAGGTCGCCGCCCAGGCCGTCATTGACCTGCTCGCCGGCCGCAAGCCCGGCACGCCATCGGTGCTGAACACCTGCTATAGCATGATCGGTCCCGACTACGGCGTGTCGGTTTCCGCCGTCTATCGCCCGCACATCGGCATCAACCAGTGGGTCGGCAAGCCGGAGGTGACCCCGAGCAACGCTTCACCAAGCGACCTCAAACGTGAGGCAATGTACGGCCACAGCTGGTACAAGAACGTGACGAACGACATGTTTGGCTAAGCGGCGCGACCGCCTCGCGCGTCCAGACGGGGCTGAAGGGGCCCCGTCTTTTTATCGTCCAAGATGCGGCGGTCAACATGGTGAAAGAGGAGCCGACGAGATCCGCTGGAGTCGTGATCGTGCGCCCCAGCGCGCACGGCTGGCGTTATCTGCTGCTGCGCGCCTACCGCAACTGGGGGTTTCCCAAGGGCATCGTGGAACCGGGCGAAAAGCCGCTCGACGCCGCGCGCCGTGAGGTACGTGAGGAAACCGGGCTCACGGAGCTGCACTTTGACTGGGGCGAGGTATTCCGCGAAACACCGCGCTACGCAGGCAACAAGATTGCGCGCTACTACCTGGCGGCGGCGCCGGAAGGCGAGGTGGTATTGCCGATCAACCCGCGGCTCGGTCATGCCGAGCACCACGAGTTCCGCTGGCTCGACTACGTGAGCGCGCGCCAGCGGCTGGTGCCGCGCCTGCAGGCAATTCTTGACTGGGCACATGACCTGGTCGAGCGCTAGCGAACGCAGCGCGGCGCGAGGTCAGAAGCTGATGTGCAAGCCGATGTGACCGCCCTTGTCGAGGTCGAGGTTGATGTCGTTCTTGAACTCCGCGCGCACCCGCCGATAGCCGAGGTAAACCCCGGCGGTGTTCTTCACGACCTCGTACTCGAGGCGGGCGCCCGCCTCCCAGAAGAGCTTGGCATCGATGCCCGCCACTACATCGGGGGCGATATAGCCGTAGGCGCCGATGCCGAACGGCCCGTTACCTGGAAACCAGCGGAACTGACCGCCCAGCGCCAGCGCGAGCAGGTCCTGGCTGTCGACCGAGGCGCCGTAAATGCGCCCGCCCAGTCCGGCCTCGGAACGCGAGTCCTTCGTGCTGCGCTCGCCGATCGCAAGCAGTCCGGTATAGGCGAGCCAGGCATCCTCATCGCCGTTGTACAAGCCGCCAACGGTGAATTCGGCGCTGCGAAAATGGGTGGCGTAGCGCGCCTCCACCGCATCGCTGTTGAGATTGATGTCGAAGGAATCGGCGGAGGCAGCGGCGGCGAGACCCGCCGCGGCAACGGCCGCGAGTGCACGCATTACGATCACGATCGGTCCTCCGGGGCAAGCGGTTGATGCCGGGTGGCGCGGCGCATGATAGCGCACGCGCGCAACCGAGCGCGAGACGCGCTCAGGCGCTCGGCAAGGCGAACACCGTCTGTCCGTGGCCCTTGAGCTTGGCGTGATCGAGGGCTTCGTCGGCGCGCCGCAGCAGCGCCGCCGCTTTCTCGCCCGGCGCATACACCGCGAGCACGCTCGAGAAGCCCGGCAAGGCGAAGTGCCGGTCGTCGTGGCTCAGGAAGGTCTCGGCAGCGCGCTTGCGCGCCTTGTCGAGCGCGCGCAAGGCGCCTTCTTTCTGAGTGTTGGGAAACAGCACCGCGAAGGCATCGTCGTCGTAACGCCCCACCACATCGTAGGCGCGGAAGTTGCCGAGCACCTCGCTCGCATAGCAGCGCAGCACCGCGTCGCCCGCCGCGCGCCCGTGCTCGCGATTGATCGCGGCGAGGCCGTCGATGTCCACGAGGGCGAGCGTGAGCGCGAAGCCGTAGCGGCGCACCCGGCCGATCTCCGCTTCCAGGCTGCGCACGAAACCCTCGCGCTTGGGCAGGCCGGTGAGCTCGTCGTTGAGACTGTGCTTGCGCACCGTGCTGAGCTCGCGCTGCAGCGCGGCCCGCTCGACCTGCGCGTTCCGGGCCTGCTGGGCCGCGTTCGTCAGCTGCTGCTTCAGCACAGCGCGCTCGCGAATGAGGTCGTCCAGACCGCGCACGATCAGGTGCTTGAGGTCGTTGAAGTCCTGGATCGCGCCATCGACACGTGCGAGCGCCTGCTCTTGCGACTGCAACAGCGCATCAAACTCCGGGTTGAAGGTGATGCTCTCGGTAACCTTTTCGACTAGCGTCGCGACCGCCGCCCGCGCCGGACCGTCCGCGCCCGACTCGGTTGAAACGCTTACCGCCTCTGGCGCGCATGCCGCGCAAGGACGCTCGAGTGGCGGCGCAGCGACCATCCCGGTCGGCTCGACGCCCGCACTGTTGCCGGTCGACGCCGGTTCTTCGGGCGCCGCGGGCGCCTCGTCGGCAACGGCCTCGGGAGGCTGTCCGGTCGCGCTCGCCTGCGCCGGGGTCGCCTGCGCCGTCACCGCCACGGAGGGGGCGTCTGGTTTGGCGCCTGCGGCGGCAGCCCCCTGTGGCGCCGCCGGCCGCGGAGAGGGGTCGGGGCGAGGGCTCGCGGCGTCCGCTGGCGAGCCCGACCCGCCTGACTCCATTGGCGTGAGCGCGCTCGGCGCGATCGGTGCCTTCGCCACTGTCGTCCTGGCCGCGGGGTCGGGCAGGTGCACCATGAGGCGTTGCTGGATCAGACGCGCCTTGACGCGCGTCGCCGGGTCGTACGCCGCGTCCGCGGCGAACCGCCCAAGAATGGAATTGAGAAACGTCACGAACGCCAGCTCGATGCGCCCGTCGGGCCCGGCAAAGCGGCGCAAACCGCGCTCGATCAGGCTAAAAAGCGCCGTCCCATCGGGGCTGCGGCGCAGTCCTTCGAGGTGGCGACGAATGGCGGCCAGCAGGCCGGGGTCAATGACGGTGGGTTCGCTTGGCGGCAAAAGGATATCCCCGATCTGGACTGCAATCGGCACTAGAAACTGTAGACGATATCCAGGGTGGCCGCTCGGTGGCGGACCGGAATGGTCAGGGGTTGTGCTCGGTAATTTCGGCGTGCCCGCCGGCCGGCGCCGGGGGAAGCTCGACCTCGGTGCGATTGCGGCCCATGTGCTTGGCCCGGTACAAGGCGCGGTCGGCACGGTCGATCAGGTCCTTGGGCGACTCGCCAGGGGCGTAGACGGTGAGCCCGGCGGAGAAGGTCGGCACCGGCAGCAGCTTGCCTCCGTACTCGCAGCGCAGCTCGAGCGCCCGGTTGCGCACCTTGGCTATGGCGGCCACGGCGCCGTCGCGGTCGGTGTTGGGCAGCAGCACCGCGAACTCCTCGCCGCCGTAGCGCGCCACCATGTCGTGGTGGCGCAGGATCGACAGCACGTGCTGCGCGTAGCTGCGCAGCACCTCATCGCCCGCCGTATGGCCGTAGGCGTCATTGATTGCCTTGAATTCGTCGAGGTCGAGCAGCGCGAGCACCAGCGAGGTGCCGTAGCGCTGGGCACGGCCGATCTCGTCCTGAAGCCGGCGCATGAACGCGCGCCGGTTGGCAAGCCCCGTAAACTCGTCGGTGAGCGACAGCAGCCGCACCTTGTGCAGCTCGTCGCGCAGGTCCTGCGCGTCGGATTTCACCAGCTTCAGGTAATCGCCGGTGCGGTGCAGCTTGGCATCGAGGGTGCGCTGTCCCTGAATGAGCTCCTCGATGCCACCCACCAGAATCTGCTTGAGCTCTTCGATCTCGTTGTGCGTCTCGGCCTGCTGCAGGGCGCTCAGCTCGATTTGCAGCAGCGCGCCGAACTCCCGATTCTGTGCGATGGCTTCGGCGACGCTCACGGCGAGCTGCTCCTGCAACTTTTCGATCTCGTCGCGCTTGCGGTCGAGGTGCAGTCGGTAGGCGGAATGCACGCGCCGCTCGAAGGCTGGCGCGCCGGCGTCCGCGGCGAGCTCATCGCCGGCCTCGGCCTCGGCCTCGGCCTCGGCGTGGCG
>CAYZVX010000002.1:0-93668 GCA_964482055.1 uncultured Acidiferrobacteraceae bacterium | reverse complement strand
GGGGCGCGTCGGCGCGCAGGCGCACCAGGCCGGCGCCAACGCCTGGGCGCGCGTCGAGCAGGCGGCGCGTCAGTATCGGCGCCTGCTGCACGGCGAGCGCGTCGAGGCGGCCGTGGACGGCGACGACGTGGGCCGCCTGCTGGCGGCGGCCTATCCCGATCGCATCGCTCAGCAACGCGCCCCCGGAGAGGCGAGCTATCTGCTGAGCAGCGGACGGGGCGCGCGTCTGCCGCACGGCGAGACGCGCCTGCGCGCGCCTTATCTGGTGGCGGCGAACCTCGATGCCGGTGCCACGGAAGGCATCATCCACATGGCAGCAGCAGTCAGTGTGCCGGCCCTGCGCGCGAGCTGCGCCGCGCACATCAAGGCCGCTGAGGTGGTGCGCTGGGGCGACCAGCAACAGGCGGTCATCGCGCGGCGCGAGGAGCGCCTCGGTGCGCTCGTGCTCGACAGCCGCCCGTTCCCGGACGCCGATCCCGAGCGGCTACGCGCGGCCATGCTCGCGGGCGTGCGCCGGCTCGGCCTCGAGGCATTGCCGTGGACGCCGGAGCTGCGCCAATGGCAGGCGCGCGTGCTCAGTCTGCGTGCCTGGTGCCCGGACGAGAAACTGCCGGACGTATCCGACGCGTGGCTGCTCGCGAACCTGGAGCGCTGGCTCGGCCCCTACCTCGATGGGGTCACGCGGTGCGAGCATCTGGCGCACGTCGATCTGGCCGCGGCGCTCAAAGGGCTGCTCGACTGGAACCAGGCGAAGCGCCTGGAGGAGGGCGCGCCCACACACCTCACCGTGCCGAGCGGGTCGCGCGTGCGCCTCGAATACGCGCCGGGCGAATCGCCGGTGCTGGCGGTGAAGCTGCAGGAGATGTTCGGGCTCGCCGACACGCCGCGCGTGGCGTTCGGGCGCGTGCCGGTGACGCTGCATCTGCTGTCGCCGGCGCGCCGGCCCATCCAGGTCACGCAGGACCTGCGCGGTTTCTGGGAGCGGACCTATGCCGAGGTGAAGAAGGAGCTCAAGGGTCGCTACCCGAAGCACCCGTGGCCGGACGATCCGTGGAATGCGCGCCCCACAGCCCGCGCGAAGCGACGCGAGGGTTAGGCTGACGCCTTCGCTTCGCGCGTCGGCCGGCGCCGGGCGCGGCCGTTAGATGAACTGGTCGATGCAGCGACCGACCGGCGCCGCCTCGAAGTCGCGGCTGTTTTGGCGGTAGGCAGCTACTGCCGAGTGCTCGCACTCGCCGGCGCCGCCGGGCGGCGTGGCGGGCGCGCACACGTGCAGGGTGAAGAAGCGCTGTGCGTGCAAGTGCTCGGCCGGATCGGGTGGCCGCTGGCGCAGCACCTCACCCTCCACGATGCGCTCGATCGGCAACTGCGAGCCGCGCGCTGCTTGCTCCGGGTAACGTTGCGGCAGCGGTTCGACCGCCGGCACACCACGCGCGCTCAGCGGGTAGCTGTTCGCCAGACGCGGCTGGGCGTCATAGCAGGAAAGGGCGGTCGAGATGCGCATGGGATCGCCGTTCGCCGGTGGTCGTCGCTTTCGGTAAACATTCGGCGCTGCACCATCATAACCTATTCCGCGGCGCACGCCGCCTGCGAAATTCGGACCTCGGCAGCAGCGGCGAAATCCGGTCGACCGGCCTGTGTATCACGGCCTTGTCACGCCGCGCGGCGGTCCCCTGCGCAGCAAGGTTTCGTGGCGTGCCGTTGGTGCGCGGCGGAGATGCCGAGGGTGCGCGCGGTGTTTGGGCGGTTGGCGCGGCGCCACGGACTATTGCCCACGGTCGGGCCCGTGTCGCCCCAGGTTGGAGCCGAGCCGCGCTCCAACATGTGGCCCGTAGGATTCGCGCGCCGCGATCAGCGGCGGCACTACGCGCAGACGCGCGACGCTCGGGATTCGGCCATCAAGCCATCGGGGCGGGCGGTGACCGATAGTCCAGTCGGGCAGCACTCCTGTCGGGGCAGGATGGCAGCGCTCCGGGGCGGGTGATAGACCTGCCGCATTCCCCCACACGGAGGGTGCCGCATGTCCTGGATGATCGTTCCCCAGTCCCCGATGCTGTCGTTGCTGCTGCTGGCCGCGCTGGGCCTGCTGTTCCTGTACGCCGCGCGCCGTCCCATCCACGATGCGATCGAGGCCTTGACGCGCGCGCTGGCGCGCTCGCTGCGTCTCGCTGCCGTGGCGCTTGGACGAGCGGCGCATGACCTGCGCAGCCGTAACCAGCTGGTGCTGCTCGCGCACGGTCGCGAGGAGGTGCACCAGGCGATCGAACGCGAGTTCCAGCGCGTGGCGGTGCTGGTGCAGCGCGATCTGCAAGGTTATCCGGCGTTGCAGCGCAAGCTGCTCGAGGACATCACGCGCATGGAGGAGGACTACCGGCGCTGCGGCGAGGTACCTCCGCCACCGCCGGAGTGGGTCAAGGCCGTCGAGGTGCTGGCCAAGATCCGCGCGAGCGGCGACGGGTTGGTGCAGAAGCTGCTCGAGGAGATCGCCAACTCGGTCGACAAGATCTACGCCTCGGTGGTGGAGGAGTACCGCCGCTCCTACCAGGAGCGCCACAGCATACTCGAGCGTTTCGTGCCGTTCGGGCGCTCGCTCAATGAAACGCTGCTCAAGGTCGACCGCAGCATCACGGGACTGCAGGAAGGCGCCACGCGCATCGATGCGCAGATGGAGAAATACGAGCAAATCCAAGCCAAGGCCGAGCGCGTCGAGCATGCCCTGACCGCGAGCGCTGGCGTGCAGTTTGTCATCTCCGGCCTGGTGCTGGCGATCGCCTTCGGCGGGGCGTTCGTCAACTTCTGGTTGATCGCGCGCCCGATGTCGGCGATGGTCGGCGGCGGTGAATACCTCGCCGGTGGCTTCGAAGCCGCGCAGGTCGCGGCGCTCGTCATCATCCTGGTCGAGGCGACGATGGGCCTGTTCCTCATGGAGACGTTGCGCTTCACCCACCTGTTTCCGCGCATCCACGTCCTGCCTGACCGCCTGCGCATGCGCATGATGTGGGTGGCGTTCGCCATCCTGCTGATCCTGGCCGGGGTCGAGGTGGCGCTCGCCGTGATGCGCGACCAGATCATCGCCGCCGATCTCGCCTTGAAGCGCGGACTGGGCGGGGGAGCCGAGGTGGCGGCCGTCGAGATGGGCTGGGTCACGAGGATTCCGGTCGCGGGGCAGATGATCCTTGGCTTCATCCTGCCGTTCGCGCTGGCCTTCGTCGCGATTCCGCTCGAATACTTCATCTACTCTTCGCGCACCGTGCTCGGTGCGCTGGCGGTCTTCGCGATCCGCGCGCTCGCCTTCGCGCTGCGCCTCGCCGGCGCAGTCGTGCGCCAGGCCGGCCGGGTGCTGACCATGCTCTACGACGCCGTGATCTTTCTGCCGCTTGTGATCGAGCGCGGCGTGCTGGCGCGGCACGGGTCTGGCAAGGCGCTCGGGCCAACGCGGGCCGGCACGCCGGCGGGCAGCGAGACCGTGCCATGAAGCGCGCGGCGGCGGCGTTGGTTGGTGCGATGCTGCTGGCCGCAGCGGTCGCGGGTTGTAGCGACAAGGCGAGTCACACACGCGCGGTGTACCTGCTGGTCGACACCTCCGGCACCTACGCCCGGGAGCTCGACAAGGCGCAGCTGGTAATCAACTATCTGCTCGGAACGCTCCATCCCGGTGATTCGCTCGCGGTGGCCCGCGTCAAGAGCCGTTCGTTCAGCGAGAAGGACATCCTCGCCAAAGCGACGTTTGCCAAGGATCCGCTGCAGGCCAACGGCCAGAAGCGTGCCTTCAAGGAGCAGATGAGCAAGCTCGCCGAGCAGACCCGGGGCGGCAGCGCCTATACCGACATCAGCGGCGGTGTGTTGCAGGCCGCCGAGTTCCTGAACGAGACCGGCGCCGGGCGCAGGATCATCCTCATCTTTTCCGACATGCAGGAGGAGCTCGACGAGAAGACGCTGCGCAACGTGCCAATGAACCTGACCGGCATCCGCGTGGCGGCCCTCAACGTCACCAAGCTCAACACCGACAACATTGACCCCAAGCGCTACTACGGGCGGCTCGAGTGGTGGGAGAAGCGCGTGCGGGAGGCCGGTGCCACCGAGTGGCGCGTGATCAACGACCTCGAGCACCTCGAACGGGTTTTGTAAGAGCGGCGCCGGCCAGCGGTCAGGCGCTCTTTTGCTGGGCGGCGCGCAGGCGCGCCGGCAGGATGTCCTTGAGCTTGGCACGTGCGCCGCGCAACGTCTTTTCCGTGGTCGCCCAGTCGATGCAGGCGTCGGTGACCGATACGCCGTACTTGAGCTCCGACAGGTCGGCCGGAATCGGCTGGTTGCCGGCGTTGAGGTTGCTCTCCAGCATCAGGCCGACGATCGAGCGGTTGCCTTCAACGATCTGGTTCACGCAGTTGTCGGCCACGAGCGGTTGCAGTGCCGGGTCTTTGTTGGAATTGCCGTGCGAGCAGTCGACCACGATGTTGCGCGGCAGCCGGTTCTTCGCGAGCTCCTGCTCGGCGAGCGCGATGCTGACCGAGTCGTAGTTCGGCCGCCCGTTGCCGCCGCGCAGCACCACGTGGCCATAGCGGTTGCCGCGCGTGCGGAAAACCGCGCACTGGCCGTCCTGGTTGATGCCGAGGAAATGGTGCGGCCGCGAGGCCGACAGCAGCGCATTGATGGCGACGGCGAGGCTGCCGTCGGTGCCGTTCTTGAAGCCCAAGGGCGTGGACAGACCGCTCGCCATCTCGCGATGGGTCTGGGATTCGGTCGTGCGCGCCCCGATCGCCGTCCAGGTAATGAGGTCCGACAGGTATTGCGGCGTGATCGGGTCGAGCGCCTCGGTCGCGGCCGGGAGCCCGAGCTCCGCCACGTGCAGCAGCAACTCGCGGGCCAGGTACAGGCCCTTCTCGATATGGAAAGAGTCGTCCATGAACGGATCGTTGATGAGCCCCTTCCAGCCGACCGTGGTCCGCGGTTTTTCGAAGTACACGCGCATCACGAGGTAAAGCGTGTCGGCGAGCTCGTCGGCCAGGCGTTTGAGCCGCGCGGCGTAGTCTTTCGCCGCCGTGATGTCGTGGATCGAGCACGGGCCCACCACCACGAACAGGCGGTGGTCGGCGTGGTCGAGAATGCGGCGAATGGTCTCGCGCCCGCGCACCACGGTTTCCTCGGCGCGCGCGCTCAACGGCAGGCTGGCCTTCACCTGCTCGGGTGTCGGCAGCAGCTCCTGCGAGGCGACATTGACGTTGTTGACCTGGTCTTTGGCCATGGATGGCGGTGTACGGTGGTGCAGCAATCCGGCGCGGCGCGCCTCAGCTCTTCTTCGGGCCGTGCCCGAGTATCGACGGCAGGCCGGCGATGGCCGCGGCATCTTCCGGCTTGCCGCTCAAGCTGACGATCTTCGCGGTCCCCTGCTTCTCTACCTCGTCGATGCGAATGACGGCGTGGATCGGCACGTGCGTGAGGCGCACGCCCTCGAACTCCGCTTTCAACCGCTCTTCCGCGGGGTCGACCACGACCGTGGACTTCTCGCCGAACACCAGACCCTCGACCTCGACAAACCCGTACAAGGCCGCCGGTCCGACGCGCCTGGCGTAAAGCTCGTAGACTTTTCCCTGATTGATGAACTGGATGCGGTAAAGGCGCTTCTTGGCCATCGGCATGAACCTCGGGGACTTCCGTGCCGCTAGGATAACATGCGCGCGAAGCAGACCCCACGTGCGCCCATGGACCGCAGCGATTGCCGAGTGTTGATATTGCCGGACGGGCGGCGGCTCGCTTATGCCGAATACGGCGTTCGTGGCGGTGTGCCGGTTGTCTATTGCCACGGATTCCCCTCCAGTCGCCTGGAGGTGCGCTTTGCGCACGCCGCCGCGGTTGAGGCGCGCCTGCGGCTGATCGCGCCCGATCGCCCTGGGTTCGGCCGCTCCGACCCGCGTCCCGGGCGGCGCCTGGTCGATTGGCCGGCGGACGTGGCCGCTTTGCTGCGCGATCTCGCCATCGAGCGTTACAGCGTGCTCGGCGTTTCGGGTGGAGCGCCGTATGCGCTCGCCTGTGCCGTGGCCCATGCGCAACGCCTTGACGGCGTCGCGCTCGTGGGTGGCCTCGGACCGATCGACGAGCCCGCGCTCGCCCGGCAGATGCCGTGGCACGCCCGCCTGGCGCGCCCCCTGGCGCGGCACACGCCGGTGCTCGTGCGGCTCTACTTCGCGCTGCTCGTTGCAGGACTGCGCTTAGCCGGGCCGCTGCTCCTGGCGCTTTTTGTACGGCAGCTGTCAGCGGCCGATCGGGCGGCGCTCGCCGATGCCGCCGTCCGGCAGGCGCTGCTCGAAACCTTTCGCGAGGCGGCCCGGCAGGGCGCATCGGCGTGGGTGGACGATTTCTCGATCTACGTGCATCCGTGGGGATTCGATCTGTCCCGCGTGGATGTGCCGGTGCAGTTGTGGCATGGCGGACAGGACCGCGTGGTGGCGCCAGCCGTCGCGCATCGCGTGGCGAAGGAGCTCGCGCACTGCCACCCGCACATCCTGCCACACGACGGCCACTATTCGCTGCCGTTGCGCCACGCGCATGACATTCTGCGCGCGCTCGCGCCGACCGAAAGTCCGTGACCTGTCTGGGGGATATGTGCCGGCGACGCGAGACCGCGCACGATCGCGTCCCAACACAGGGGAGGGTCCCGCCGTTGCCCTGCGGTGTTCGCGATGGCACGATTGTGACCGCTCGATGAGAGAGGACTTATGAGGGTCGCGCCGCTGTGGTTACACTAGCGGCAAGCACCCGATGCTTGCCATGGCGCGGAGCTTCGTCTTAACCATGTCAACACACAAGGAGAACACAATGCAGGCAACAGCCGTCCGCAAGATTCTGCCCTGGGGTCTGGCCGCATGGTTCAGCGCGGTGCCCTTCGCCGCAACCGCAGAGGGTCAGCCGGAGGACATCATCAAGTACCGTCAGAACGTCATGAAATCGATCGGCGGCCATACCGGCGCGTCGGCCGCCATCATTTCAGGCAAAGTCGGATACAAGGCGCACCTGTCGGAGCACGCCAAGGCAATCGCGGCAATGACCAAGGATATCCCCGGCCTGTTCCCCAAGGATTCGGATTTCGGGGATACCAACGCGCTCGAATCCGTGTGGAAGAGGCGCGCCGATTTCGAGAAGGCGGCAAACAACGCGCGCGCCAAGGCCGCGGCCTTCGCCAAGGCCGCGGCCGGCAACGATCCGAAGGCGGCGGGTGCGGCGTTCAAGGACCTGGGTGAGGCCTGCAAGGCCTGCCACAAGGATTTCCGCAAGGAAGAGAAGTAGCGAGCGTTGCACACGCGCGTGCCGGCGCGTTCGCGCATCACAGCGCCGTGGCGGCTCGCCGCCGCGGCCTTGATCTTGTCGTGGGCCGGCGGCATCGGCGCGCAGGACGATTTGCTCAAGCGCGGCGAGTACATCTATCGTCTTGCCGGCTGTGAGAACTGCCACACGGATCGCGAGAACCAGGGCGCCCGGCTGGCCGGCGGGCGCGCGCTGGTGACATCGCTCGGTACTTTTTATGCCCCCAACATCACGCCAGATCCGACCCACGGCATCGGGCGCTGGAGCGAGGCGGACTTCGTCCGTGCCTTGCGTGCCGGTGTGAGCCCTGCCGGCGCGCATTACTACCCGGCGTTTCCCTATACCGCCTACACCCTGCTCAGCGACGATGACGTGCGCGCGCTCAAGGCCTATCTATTCGCGCAGCCGCCGGTGGCGCAGCCCAACAAGCCGCACGCGCTGCCGTGGTACCTGCGGGTTCGCCCGGCCCTGATCGGGTGGAAGTGGCTGTTCTTCCGGGAAGGGCGCTACACGCCCGATCCCGCGAAGAGCGCGGCTTGGAATCGCGGCGCCTATCTGGCGCGCGCCGCCGCGCATTGCAGCGAGTGCCACACCCCGCGCAACGTGCTCGGCGCTCCGCGCCGCGCCTACTATCTCGCCGGCACGACCGACGGGCCGGATGACGGTGCGGTGCCGAACATCACGCCCGACCGGAAGACCGGCATTGGGCGCTGGAGCCGGTCGGATCTCGTGCAGTATCTCGAAACCGGCATGACGCCGGACGGCGATTTCGCCGGTGGCCTGATGGCGGAGCTCATCGACCACGGGTTGAAGTACCTGACGGCCGCCGATCGCGAGGCGCTCGCAACCTATATCCTGTCGGTCCCGGCGGTAGAGCACGCCGTGCGCAAACAAAAGAAGAAGGACGGCGGGAAGAAGGACGACTTCGGATTCTAGCCGACGTGATCATCTACCTGCACGGTTTGAACAGCGCCGGCAGCTCCGCCAAGGCCACCTGGTTGCGCGAGCATCTGCCGGATGTCACGGTCCTGTCGCCCACCTACCCGGCGCACAACGCAATGACCGCGCCCGCCGCGCTGCGGGCGTTCATCGCGCAGGCGCGCGCCGCGCATCCTGGCGACGCGCGCCTGCTGCTCGTCGGGAGCTCGCTCGGCGGTTTCTGGGCCCAGTACCTCGCGCCGCAGCTTGGGGCCGGCATGGTGCTGATCAATCCGGCCCTGCGGCCGGATGAGTCGCTGCGGCGCTTCTGCGGCCCGCAGCGCAACGAGGCGACCGGCGAGCGCTACGAACTGACGCCCGAGCAGGTGCACGCCATGGCGCGCTACCGCCTGGCGCGCTGCAATCCGCGCGTGCAGACGCTGGTGCTGCTGGATGCCGCGGACGAGGTGATCGACTACCGCCTCGCCGAGGATTTCTACCGCGGTTGCGGCACCACCTTCGTCTATCCGGGCGGCAGCCACCGCTTTGAGCACCTGCCAGAAGCGCTTCCAGCGATCCGCCGTCTGTACGACACCCTATAATCGGAACAGCACGCAAGCCGCTCGCCAATGGCCCGACCCACGCCAGACCGCACGATCGACACCTCCGGAAGCTGCTGCCCGGTTCCACTGGTGGAGACCAACCGCGCGGTCAAGACCATGCGGCCGGGCGAGGTCCTGGAGGTGATCAGCACCGACCTCGGATCGAAGACCGATATCCCGGCGTGGTGCGCGCGCACCGGCCGCAAGCTGCTGCACAGCGAATCGGACGGCGCGACGTTTCGCTACTTGGTGCGCAAGCGCGGCTGACGCGCCACGCCTGCCCTTGCTCGTTACGCCCTCCTGTCCGGGTTGGTCGGCAGGCGGTCCTGGGCGTACGGGAGCGCCGGGAAGTCGGCCGCCGCTCGGGCTTCGCGTTACGATGTAGGGAGGCGACGCCAGCCGAAACACGCACATCCATGGGCCGACAGCGACTTCCCCATCCCGCACGTTCCCGTTACATCACGCCTGAGGGCGCACAGCGCCTGCGCGAGGAGCTTGAGTACTTGTGGCGGGTCGAGCGTCCGCGAGTTACGCAGGCGGTGGCCGATGCCGCAGCAATGGGCGACCGTTCCGAGAACGCCGAGTACATCTATGGCAAGAAGCGCCTGCGCGAGATCGACCGGCGCGTGCACTACCTGCAAAAGCGTCTGGCCGACCTGACGGTGGTGGACCGCCCACCCAGCGATCCGTCACGCATCTTCTTCGGTGCCTGGGTGCGCCTCGAGGACGAGAGCGGTCGAGTCAGCGCGTACCGGATCGTGGGGTCCGACGAGCTCGACACTGCCAAGGGCTGCATCAGCGTCGACTCGCCGCTGGCGCGCGCCTTGCTGGGAAAGACTGCCGGCGATGAGGTAAGCGTGCGCTTGCCCCGGGGCGAGGCCACCTTTACCGTTCTGGCCGTCCATTATCGCCCCTTTCAGCCAACGAATTGACGCTTCTCGAGGCAATTGGCACGTCTCGTGCATATGCGTCAAGGAGTGGTCGTGCAGGGATGTAACGCCGGCGGTGCAGTACGAGTCCGTCGACTGCATAACCCCGAAATCTAATCGAGAAGGGGGCCAGTCATGCAAGATCGTACTCAGAAGTCACCAGCGGTAGTCGATTTCGATTTCGACGAAAGCGGGAACATCGTGAAAGCCGGGGTGGAACGGCCAAAGATCAGTATCAAGACCAAGACGCTGGATGAAATACGGCAGCGGGTGCTGTCGATGGGCCCGCGCCCGCCCCAGCGTAACGGTTTCTGGTCACGGATCGCGTAGGCAAACGCGCCCGAAGCCCATCCCTGGGCGGGGCACGTCCGCTTCGCTCGGGGTTTTTTCCCCTACATCTCTCCGGCGTCCCTCGCCGGGTTGAGATTCAATTCAAGCGCGGCGCGGGCCGGCAGCGCGATCAGCGCCCCCACCAATACCATTTCCCACCAGGCGAGTTGCCACACCGCCGTTTGCGGGGCGTAACGATTCGACAGGGCGGTCACCAGCCAAAGCAGTGGTGTCCACAGCGCGCACAGCAGGAAGCCGTTGATTGTGTGCCGACAGAATGTCTTCATTGTTTCATCCGTGAGGCGTTAGACTATTGCCCGCCGCTGGGATCGGCCGTGGGGAGTCGCCACGGGCAATGAATCGGCCGGTCGTGCCCGGGTCTTTAGGATTGGCCCGGCGGGTTTTGATGTCGGGGGCATTGGACTGGAAGCTCTGGCTTCGGGGATGCAAGCCCCGGGCCATGCACAACGACAACAGGGAGGAGGCAGGATGCCAAGGAAGTGGGTGCGTTTCGAACGCCGCCATGTGACGGGTTTCGGCACCGTCGAGAACGACGCCGTCACGGTCTGCACCGGCGATATGTTCGATAGGGCAGTCAGTAGCGGTGAAACGCTGCCGCTATCGGAAGTGAAAGTGCTGACGCCCTGTACGCCGGGCAAACTGATCGGCCTGTGGAACAACTTTCACGCCCGTGCCGCCAAGGAAGGGCTCACGCGTCCGGAGCACCCCCTCTACTTCATCAAGGCCGACAGCTGCTACGCCGCCCATCGGACGGCGATCCGCCAGCCGGCGGGCTACGCCGGGCCAGTCGTGTTCGAGGGCGAGCTCGGCGTGGTGATCGGTCGGCGCTGCAGTAACGTGTCGGTCGAGGATGCCGAGCAGTACATCTTCGGCTACACCTGCGTCAACGACGTCACAGCCCGCCAGATTCTCAAGAGCGATCCATCGTTCGTGCAGTGGTCGCGCGCCAAGAGCTTCGACACCTTCGGTCCGTTCGGTCCCTGGATTGTGAGCGGTATTGAGCCGGATACGCTAACCGTGCGCACGCTCGTCAACGGCGCGGTGCGGCAGGACTACCCGGTGGCGGACATGTTCTTCCGGCCGCGCGAGATCGTTGCGCGGCTTTCGCGCGACATGACGCTCAACCCGGGCGACGTCATCGCCTGCGGCACCTCGCTCGGCGCCGGAGCGCTCACACGCGGCGATACCGTCGAGGTGGCGATCGATGGTGTCGGCACGCTCACCAATTTCTTTGAGTAGTCACGCAGCGACCACCCGGCAGGCAGACGCAACGCAGGGATACAGGGATGTACGCGGGGATCGAGCTCGACCAGTACTTGTACAGCCTGGTGATCGTGGCCGCGGCCTATTTCGTGCGCGGTGTCGCCGGTTTCGGCTCGGGATTGATCGCGGTGCCGCTGCTCCTGATCGTGCGGCTGCCGATCCACATGGTCGTGCCGATCGTGGTGTTTCTGGATTACATCGCCTCGGCCAGCCAGGGTCTGAAGAACCGCCAGGCGATCTCCTGGCGTGACATCTGGCCGACGCTGCCGTTCATGATCATCGGCGTGGTGGCGGCGCTCGCCGTGTTTCACACCGTCGATGCCCGGCTGCTCACGCGCGGGCTCGCCGTGTTCCTTATGGCCTTTGCGCTGTATCAGCTGCTGGTCAAAGTTCCGCACAAGCACGAGTCGCGCCTGTGGGCAGTGCCGGCCGGGGGATTCGGCGGCTTGATCGGCACCCTGTTTGGCACTGGCGGACCGTTCTATGTCGCCTACCTGCAGCTGCGCGGCCTGGAAAAGACCGCGTTCCGCGCGACCTTTGCCACGCTGTTCCTGATCGACGGCGGCAACCGGATCGCCGGTTACGTGCTGTCCGGTCTGTTTGACCTCGCCACGCTCAAGCTCGCCGCAATGCTGCTCCCGGTCATGGCGCTCGGTCTGTACGCCGGCGGTCACGTGCACGTGAGAATCAGCCAGGCCACGTTCAAGCGCGCCATCAGCGTCCTGCTGATCGGCAGCGGCATCGTGCTGCTCACCAAATAGCCGAACACGTTCGCATTCAAGGCTCGGCGCACCCGAGCCCTACGCAGAGAAGGGCGCGTGCCGCGAAGGCCAGGGATAACCATAGCGGCTGCTCTCGCGGCATTGCCCCATCCTTGTGCAGCGAAAAAGCCCCCGGATGGGGGCAAGTCGGTTTACCACAGGGGAGGAGAGAACCGTCGCGGACGTGCGCGCCGGTGGGAGGCGTGCCGGCGATTCTCAGGCTCCTAGGTGAAAAGGAGATGGCGTGACCGTTACGCTGGCGTTAAATCACCCGTGGCCGAGCATCAACCGTGGGTGGGCATTGCGAGACCGTGTGTCTTGGTCTCCTCGCTCACCGGCCAGCGCGTGGTGATGACCTTGGTGCGCGTGAAGAACTTGACGCCCTCCATGCCGTGCATGTGCAGATCACCGTAGAGCGATGCCTTCCAGCCGCCGAACGAGAAAAACGCCATCGGCACCGGTATCGGAATATTGACGCCAACCATGCCGACCTCGATGTCGTGCTCGAAGCGCCGCGCCGCCGCCCCCGAGCGGGTGAAGATCGCCGTGCCGTTCGCGTAGGGGTTGCGGTTGATCATGGCAATGGCCTCATCGAGGGTCGCGACCCGCAGCACGATCAGCACCGGGCCGAAGATCTCGTCCTTGTAGACGGCCATGTCGGCGCTGACGTGGTCGAACAAGGTGGGCCCGAGGAAGAAGCCGGCCTCGTGGTCCGGCACCTTGAGGCCGCGGCCGTCGAGCACCAGGGTGGCGCCTTCCGCCACCCCGGTGTCGATGTAGCCCTTGACCCGGTCGCGGTGCTCGCGCGTGATGAGCGGGCCCATGTCCACGTCGGCACGGTTGCCGGGCCCAACCTTCAGCGCCGCCGCCCTTTGCTTGAGCGCCGCGACCAGCGGATCGGCCACCGCGCCAACCGCCACGACCGCCGAGATCGCCATGCAGCGCTCGCCGGCAGAGCCGTAGCCGGCGCCGATCAGGGCGTCCACCGTAAAATCCAGATCGCAGTCCGGCATGACGACCGCGTGGTTCTTCGCGCCGCCGAGCGCCTGCACGCGCTTGCCGTGACGCGCGGCGGTCTCGTAGATGTGCCGTGCGACTGGCGTGGAGCCCACCGACGATACCGCGCCGACGTCGGGGTGGGTGAGCAGCGCATCGACCGCCTCCTTGTCGCCGGGCACGACGTTGAACACCCCGTCGGGCAGCCCGGCCTCGCTGAAAAGCTCGGCCATGCGCAGCGCCGTGGACGGGACCTTCTCCGAGGGTTTGAGGATGAAAGTGTTGCCGCAGGCGATCGCCACGGGGTACATCCACAGCGGCACCATGGCCGGGAAGTTGAACGGCGCAATCCCGGCGCACACGCCAACCGGTTGCAGGATCGAGTGGCAGTCCACGCCGCGGCCGACATCCTCGGCTTGCTCGCCCTTGAGTAGATGCGGAATGCCGCTTGCGAACTCGATGACCTCGATGCCGCGCGTGAGCGAGCCGGACGCATCGAGCAGGGTCTTGCCATGCTCCTCGCAGATCAGGTCGACGAGCTCCTTCTGGTGGGCCTCCATGAGCTCGCGAAAACGCGTCACGATGCGCGCCCGGCGCAGCGGCGTGGTGTCGCGCCAGCCGGGAAACGCGGCCTTGGCGGCGGCCACGGCCCGGTCGACGTCGGCGCGGTTGGCGAGCGGAACCTGGCGGATCACCTCGCCGGTCGCCGGGTTGTACACGTTGGCGCGGCGGCTGCTGCCGGCCGGCACCGGCTTGCCGTCGATCCACAGGGGCAGGGTGGCGGGGACTTTGGTTTGGACAACAGAGGCCATGACATCCTCCAGCTGACAGGAAAGCGCGTCGGGTGGGCGCGTGGCAGTGCGTCTAATCTATACCGATCGTGACCGGCCTGCACGGTGGTGCTTTCACAGGCCGAGATAGGCCTCGCGCACGCGCGGATTCGCGAGCAGGTCCTTGCCCGCGCCTTCCAGCGCGACGCGCCCGGATTCGAGCACGTAGCCGCGATGCGCGAGCTCGAGCGCGTTTTCGGTGTTCTGCTCGACGAGCAGCACGGTGACGCCGCGCGCGTTGATCTCGCGGATCACGCGGAAAACCTCCTCCACCATGATCGGGGCAAGGCCGAGCGAAGGCTCGTCGAGCATCAGGATCTTGGGACCGGCCATGAGGCCGCGGCCGATCGCCACCATCTGCTGCTCGCCGCCGGAGAGCGTGCCGGCGAGCTGCGATTCACGCTCGCGCAGGCGGGGAAATATCTCGTAGACCTCGGCGAGCCGTTGTGCCCGCGCGCCGCGCGCCGCCGGCGAGTAGCCGCCGAGCAGCAGGTTGTCGCGCACGCTCATCTGGGGAAAGAGCTTGCGCCCTTCCGGCACGTGAATGACGCCACGGGCGACCACCGCATCGGCAGCGCACCGATCGATGCGCTCGCCTTCGAGCGTAATGGCGCCGGCGCTGGGTCGCAGCAACCCCGAGATCGTCTTGAGCGTCGTGGTCTTGCCGGCGCCGTTGGCGCCGACCAAGGCGACGATCTCGCCGGCCTGCACCTCGAAGCTCACGCCCCAGAGCGCCTGGATCTTGCCGTAAGCGGCCTCGAGCTTGTCGACGCGCAGCATCGTCAGGCCCGGCGCTTGCCGAGGTAGGCCGCGATCACCGCCGGATCCGCGACGGCCTGCTGCGGTGGGGCGTCGGCGATCTTCTCGCCCTGGCGAATCACCACGACGCGATCGGAGATGCGCATGATCGCCTTCATCACGTGCTCGACCAGCACCACGGTTACGCCGCCGGCGCGGATCTTCTTCACCAGCTCACAGGCGTCCTCCACCTCGCGCGGGTTGAGCCCGGCGAGCGGCTCATCGAGCAGCAGCAGCTTCGGGCGGGTGGCCAGGGCGCGTGCGATCTCCATGCGTTTCTGGTCGCTCAGCGTCAGGTCCGCGGCGGGCACATCGAGCTTGGCGCCGAGGCCCACGAGCTCGAGCACGCGCCCAGCCTCCGCATCGGCCTCGGCCTTTGTCGCTACGCGCATGAGCGCGCCGAGCGCGGCGTTCTCGCGCACCGTGAGGTGCGGAAAGGGTTTGACGATCTGGAAGGTGCGCACGATGCCGCGGCGTGCGACCGCGTTCGGCCTGAGCCCCACGATGCTCTCGCCATCGAGGCGGATATCGCCTGCGGTCGGGCGCAGGAAGCCGGTGATCAGGTTGAACACCGTGGTCTTGCCGGCGCCGTTCGGGCCGATCAGGCCGACGATCTCACCGCTTGCGACCTCAAAGGAGAGGTTGGCGACGGCGCGCAGGCCGCCGAAGTCGCGAGTCAGGTTGGAAACCTCGAGCAGAGCCATGTCCGGTTCTCAGCGTCGCCGCGCAAGCAAGCGCAGCGCCCGGCCCCAGATGCCCTCGGGCAGGAAACGGATCGCGAGCATCATGAACAGGCCGTAGAAAATGAGATGCCCGACCTGGAACTGGGCGCGGAACGTCTCGGCGATCGTGACGAGAAACACCGCGCCCACGACCGGCCCGCCCACGGTGCGCAGCCCTCCGACCACCGCGATGAATATCATCTCGACCGACAGCGCAATCGGAAACACCGCGTCCGGATCGACGTAGCGGTAATAGAAGCCGTAGAAACCGCCGGCCGCCCCGGCAAGAAAGGCCGAGGCCGCAAGCGTTGCCAGCTTAGCGCGTGTCGTATCGATGCCGATCGACTCGGCGGCATCCTCGTCCTCGCGGATCGCGGCGAGATGACTGCCCAGGCGCCCGCCCATGAGCCAGCGGGTAATGAGCATGGCGCCGAGCGCAAGGATGGCGACGATGAGAAAGAACGGCTCCTTGCGTTCCCAGTCGAGCGCGCGCCCGAACCAGGACAGCTCCGGCAGGTGCGTGATGAGCAGCCCGACCGGGCCGTTGGTGAGGCCTTCCCAGTTGAGCACCACCAGCCGGATGATCTCGGCGACGGCGAGCGTCGACAGCGCGAAGTACGGCCCGCGCAGCCGAAAGCAGATGTAGCCGATCGGCAGGGCGATGAGCGCGCCGGCCACGCCGCCGGCCAACATTCCGTACCAGGGAGCGACGCCGAGGCTCAGGTAAAGGATCATGGTGGTGTAGGCCCCCACGCCGAAGAACGCCGCGTGGCCGAAGGACACCTGGCCGGCGTAGCCGCCGAGGAGATTCCAGGCAACGCCGAGGACCGTCCACATCAACACGACGATGCCGAGGTGCAACAGGAACTGATTGGACACGCCGAGCGGAACGGCGAGCAGGATGGCGGCGGCGATCAAGGCCAGGAAACGCCGCGCCGCGAGGGGCGAGGCGAGGGCCGCTTGCCAGGGTCTTGGCGATGGATTGGTCATGCCTGGCGCGCCCCGAACAGGCCCTGCGGGCGGAACAACAGCACCAGCATGAACATGATGAAGCCGATCGTGTCCTTGTAGGCCACCGACACATACACCGCGCCGAGCGACTCGACCACGCCGAGCAGGACACCGCCCGCGATGGCGCCCGGAATGGAGCCGAGGCCGCCGAGCACCACGATCACGAAGCACTTGACGATCAGGATCTCGCCCACCGTCGGGTAGAGATAGAGCGAGGGCAGCAGCAGCACACCGGCGGCGGCGGCGAGCGCGGTGCCGAGCCCGAAGGTGATCATCTCCACGCGGTCCACCCGGATTCCCATGAGCGCGGCAGCCTCCGCGTCCTGGCTGGTGGCGCGCACGGCACGGCCCAGGTCGGTGCGCCTGAGGAAGAAATAAAGCGCCGCGGTGACGAGGGCGGCCAGGCCAAAGGCGAGCGCAAGCGGCACCGGGACCGAGATGCCAAACGGCCGCAGTGGCGTGAGCGCATAGGGCAGGTTGAGCGTGCGGTAGTCGCCGGTCCAGGCAAAGAGCGCGAGGTTGGCGATGAGTAGCGACAGTCCGGCCGTGTAGAGCAGGGTGTTGAGCTCGCCGCCCGGCAAGATGGCCTTGAGCAGAAAGCGATAAGCCAGCATGCCGGCGAGGAACATGAGCGGCACCCAGACGATGGCCGACACGAACGGGTCGATGCGCCACAGCGTGTACGACCAGTAGGCGCCGAACATGCCGAGCATGACCATGTCGCCGTGCGCGAGATTGATGATGCGCATGACGCCGAAGATCACGGTGAGGCCCACGCCGATCATGGCGTAGAGCGATCCGGTCAGCACCCCGCTGACTACGCTCTGGACAAACGTTTCCACGGCACCGGGAAGGCAGGCGCACCCCGGCGCGCGCACGCACCGGGGTGCGCGGTGCTATTTGGTTGTCGGGTCGGGGAACACGTAGTTCGTTTCGGCGTTTTCCTTCGGCCAGACGTTGAGCAGCTTGCCGCCGCGCCACTGCGCGAGTACCGAGTGCTCCGGCGAGTAGATGTTCTGGTTGGTGTAGGCGTCGCCGAGCGGTCCCTTGTAGTTGCCGAACTTGACCTTGCCGAACACGGTGGTCATGTCGGTCTTGGTGAGCGCCTGGCGGATGGCCTCGCGGTCGGCCTCGAGCTTGCCCGTGAGCTTGGCGCGCTTGAGGGCGTCGGCAATGATGTAGATGGCGGCGTAGCCCTCGACCTCGTGCTCCTTCGGGTGAATCCCGTACTTCTTCTCGAACGCCGCGTAGAAGGCCTTGGTCTTGGGGTCGTTCGGATTGCCCGACCAGGCCGCCGAAGAGAACACGTTCTCGGCGAGCGGCCCGAGCTGCTTGGCGAAATCCTCGACGCCGAAACCGCCGCCGAAGCCGACGAAGGCGCGCGGCTTGAGCCCGATCTCTTTGGCGTGGCGCGTGAGCAGGATCGCGTCGGTGGTCGAGACCGCCACCATCAGCACGAAGTCCGGGTTATTGGCCTTGGCCTTGGTCACGATCGGCTTGAAGTCGAGCGCGTTCACCGGGTAGGCCTCGTCGTTGACGATCTTCACGTTCTTCGATTTGAGGAACGTCATCGCCGAGTTGGCGATGGTCTTGCCGAACACCGTATTGTCGTAGATCACGGCGGCCGACTTCGGCATCGCGCCCGGGACCTCGCTGATGAACTTGTTGAACGCCTGCGGATAGATCGAGCCGGTCGGGTTGTTGCGGAACACCCACTCGAAGCCCTTGGCCGTGATGATGTCGGCGGACGGGTGATCGACCAGGTAGGGCGTCTTCAGCCGTTGCGCCACCGAGGCGATCTCGACGGCCTGGCCGGAGGCGCGCCCGCCGGTCGGGATCAGGCTGCGTGATGAGCTTCTCGGCGACGGTCGCGGCGAGCGCGTTCTTGGCCTTGTGATCCTCGATGATGACCTCGATCTTCTTGCCGTTTATGCCGCCCGCGGCGTTGATCTCCTTGACCGCCATGGAATAGGCCTTTTTGAACTTGTCGCCGAAGGGCGCATCCGGACCGGTCATGGGCTGCGGCGCCCCGATCTTGAGCGTGTCGGCGGCGAGAACGCGGTGGGGGAAGGCGAGCGTCAGAGCTACTACAACAAGCAACAGAGGCAATCTACGCATGGCGTGACCTGCTATGTGATGCGTGTCGTAATGGTGGGGTGCGCAGCCGTCTTCAGTTTGGCCCCGTGGCCTTGTCAAGGAAAAACCGTTTCGTGTGGCGCACATTGCAGCGCTGCCGCGCGCCGTGCCGCGCTCGATCGGTGGCGGCGGCGGGGAGGTTGCCGCGGGCGGCGGTTCTGCTAGCGTAAGCCTGTGACCCGTCAACCCGTGGAGGAACAGGCGGTATGGTCAGGTACTACGTCAAGGACAGCGATCAGCATGGAAAGGGCGTGTTCGCATCCCTCGCCATCCGGGCCGGCGAGCCGATACTGAGCTTCGGTGGGCCGTTGCTGCATCGCTCGGAGGTGGACTTCAACGACTATCACCTGCAGGTCGACGATGAGCACTATCTCGGTCCCTCGCGGCTGGCCGACGACTACGTCAACCACTCCTGCCAGCCGAACGCGGGATTCCGCGACGGACTGGTGCTCCTCGCCCGGCGCGACATCGCGCCGGGCGAGGAGATCACCTGGGATTACAGCACCGCAATCGATGAGCCTGATTTCGCGGGCTTCGCCTGCCGCTGCCGCTCGCCGGGTTGCCGCGGCATTGTCGCGTCCTACCGCCACTTGGAGGCGCGCGTGCAGGCCGCGCTGTGGCCGTGGTTGCTGCCCTACCTCAAGCGCCGCTACCGGCCGAGCGACGCGCGCAATTGACGTCGGCGCCATGCCGGGCGCACGCGCGTTGCGCCGTCACGCCCGGTGGCGGGATTCCCCGCTGGCCACACCCCCGGCGATCAGGTGCGCCGTGCGTAGCGGTTCGGGCAGGCGGCCGTGGCGGGCAAAGCGCCGGATGAGGCGCGCGGTGTCGTCGAGCGAGATGCCGGCGCGTTGCACGTAGACGCCGGCACAACGCTCCATGGGTCCTAGCCTTTCGATCAGCGCCCACTTGCGTGCGCCCCCGCGCACGTGGTGCAGCAGAGCGCGACGGATGGCGGCGAAGTCCGGCTGGCGACGCGCCACGACGATCACCGGGACGCCGAGGGCGGCATGCAGCGCGGGCACGTCGATCACGTTGAAGCCAGCGAACGCGATACCTTGCAGCAGCACCGCCTGCAGGTGCGGGCGGAAGCGCGAGTGCGCGATGATCTCGATGAGCGTAGTGGTCGCATTGCGCCCGTCGCGCCGCACCTTGCCGCTCAGCACGCCCTCCAGGCGCGGGCCGGCGTACACCGCGCCGATCACCAGTACGTTGCCGCGATGGCTGCGCGCGAAGGGCGCGTCGTCAAAGCCGATGACATGCGAGATGCGTCCACGCATGCCGGGGCGCGCAGTCAGTCCTCGGGCTCGTAGCCGAGATTCGGTGACAGCCAGCGCTCCACGGTCTTCACGTCCATGCCCTTGCGCCGCGCGTAGTCCTCGACCTGGTCGCGGCCGAGCTTGCCGACCGCGAAGTATTGCGCGTCGGGATGCGAGAAGTAGAAACCGCTCACCGCGGCGGCCGGCCACATGGCATAGCTTTCGGTGAGCCGAACGCCGGCGTTCTTCGTGGCGTCGATCAACTGGAACAGCAGCCCCTTCTCGGTGTGATCCGGACAGGCCGGGTAGCCGGGCGCCGGACGGATGCCCTGGTACTCCTCGCGGATCAGCGCCTCGTTAGTGAGCGCCTCGTCCTTCGCGTAGCCCCAGAACTCCTTGCGCACGCGCTCGTGCAGGCGTTCGGCGAAGGCCTCGGCCAGCCGGTCGGCGAGCGCCTTGACCATGATCGCGCTATAGTCGTCGTGCTTGGCCTCGAACTGTTTGGCGAGCTCCTCGGCGCCGATCACGCAAACGGCGAATGCGCCGATGTAGTCTTTTCGGCCGCTCTCCTTGGGCGCCACGAAATCCGCGAGCGCCCGGTTCGGGCGACCCGGCGGCTTTTCGTCTTGCTGGCGCAGCGTGTGGAGCGTGACGCGCAGCCCGCGGCGCGACTCATCGACGTAGACCTCGATGTCATCATCGCCGACCGAGTTTGCCGGGAACAGGCCGATCACGCCGTTCGCCGTGAGCGAGCGGTCGGCGATCACGCGCTTGAGCATCGCTTGGGCGTCGTTGTAGAGCTTCGTGGCCTCCTGGCCGACCTTGGCGTCGTTCAGGATCGCCGGATACTTGCCGTGCAGGTCCCAAGTGATGAAGAACGGCGACCAGTCGATGTAGCGCGCCAACTCATCGAGCGGGTAGTTGCGCAGCACGGTAACGCCGAGCTTGGGCGGCACCGGTGGCGTATAGGAGGCCCAGTCGATTCCCACCTTGTTGGCGCGGGCCTCGGCGAGCGTGAGCATGCGCACCTGCGCCTGCTTGCCGGCGTGCCGAGCGCGCACCTCGGCGTATTCGGCCTGGTGCTTGGCGAGAAAGCCGGCGCGCAGGTTCTCGGACAGCAGGCTTGCGGCCACGCCCACACCGCGCGAGGCGTCCTTGACCCATACCACCGGGTGCTCGTAGTTGGGCGCGATCTTGACTGCGGTGTGCACGCGCGAGGTGGTGGCGCCGCCGATCAGCAGCGGCACGCGAAAGCCCTCGCGCTGCATCTCCTTGGCGACGTGCGCCATTTCGTCGAGCGACGGCGTGATGAGGCCCGAGAGCCCAATGATATCGGCGTTTTGTTTTCTCGCCTCTTCGAGGATCCTCGCCGCCGGCACCATCACCCCGAGGTCGATGACCTCGTAGTTGTTGCAGGCCAGCACCACCCCGACGATGTTCTTGCCGATGTCGTGCACGTCGCCCTTGACCGTGGCCATCAGGACCCTGCCCTTCGGCCTGGTGTCGGCCGACTTCTCGGCTTCGATGTATGGCACCAGGTGGGCGACCGCCTTTTTCATCACGCGCGCGCTCTTCACCACCTGCGGCAGGAACATCTTGCCGGCACCGAACAGGTCGCCGACCACGTTCATGCCGGCCATCAAGGGCCCCTCGATCACCTCGATCGGGCGCGCGTACTGCTGACGCGCTTCTTCCGTATCGGCCTCGATGAACTCGTCGATGCCGTGCACGAGCGCGTGAGTGATGCGCTCGGTCACGGGCCTTTCGCGCCACGCGAGATCCGGCCCCTTGGCGGACTCGCCCTTGCCGGCATATCTGGGCGCAATCTCGATCAGGCGCTCGGCGGCATCCGGCCGGCGGTTGAGCACGACGTCCTCGACGCGCTCGCGAAGCTCGGCCGGGATGTCCTCGTAGACCGCCAGCGCCCCGGCATTGACGATGCCCATGTTCATGCCGGCCTGGATGGCGTGGTACAGGAACACCGAGTGGATCGCCTCGCGCACCGGATTGTTGCCGCGGAACGAGAACGAGACGTTCGACACGCCGCCCGACACCAGCGCGTGCGGCAGATTGTGCCTGATCCAGCGCGTCGCCTCGATGAAGTCGACCGCGTAGTTGTTGTGCTCCTCGATGCCGGTCGCGATCGCGAAGATGTTCGGATCGAAGACGATGTCCTGTGCCGGGAAGCCGGCGGTCTCGGTGAGGATCTTGTAGGAGCGCGCGCAGATCTCGCACTTGCGCTTAAACGTGTCAGCCTGGCCCTGCTCGTCGAAGGCCATCACCACGACGGCCGCACCGTAACGCCGGCAGGCGCGCGCCTGTTCGATGAACCTGGCCTCGCCTTCCTTGAGCGAAATCGAGTTGACGATCGGCTTGCCCTGGGTGCGCTTGAGGCCCGCCTCGATCACATTCCACTTGCTGGAGTCGATCATCACTGGCACGCGCGCGATCGCCGGTTCCGAGGCGATCAGGTTCATGAACGTGCCCATGGCGGCCTCGCCGTCGAGCATGGCCTCGTCCATGTTGATGTCGATCACCTGCGCGCCGTTCTCGACCTGCTGGCGCGCGACCTCGAGCGCCTTGTCGTACTCGTTGTTGAGGATCAGCTTCTTGAACAGCGCCGAGCCGGTGACGTTGGTGCGCTCACCGACGTTCACGAACATCGAGCGCTCGGTGATGTTGAGCGGCTCGAGGCCCGCCAGACGGCACGCCGGCTCGATGCTCGGAATGACGCGCGGGTGTACGCCGGCGACCGCCTTGGCGATGGCGGCGATGTGTGGCGGGGTGGTGCCGCAGCAGCCGCCGACGATGTTGAGGAAGCCCGACTCGGCCCACTCCCGAATGTGGCCGGCCATGAACTCGGGCGACTCGTCGTAGCCGCCAAACTCGTTGGGCAGTCCGGCGTTCGGATGGCTCGACACGTGCACGCTCGCAACGCGCGCGAGCTCCTCGACGTGCTCGCGCAGCTGGGTCACGCCGAGCGCGCAGTTGAGGCCGATGCTCAAGGGGTTGGCGTGGGCGAGTGAATTCCAGAACGCCTCGGTGGTCTGACCGGACAGCGTGCGCCCGCTCGCGTCGGTGATGGTGCCGGAGATCATGATCGGCAGGCGCAGGCCGCTCGCCTCGAAATATCGATCGATGGCATACACCGCCGCCTTGGCATTGAGCGTGTCGAAGATGGTTTCGACCAGCAGGATGTCGGCCCCGCCGTCGATCAGCCCGCGCAGCGCCTCGGTATAGGCCTCGACCAGCTGATCGAACGTGACATTGCGGTAGCCCGGATTGTTGACGTCCGGTGAGATCGAAGCCGTGCGGTTGGTCGGCCCGAGCACGCCGGCGACGAAGCGCGGTCGAAGCGGATCCTTCCGCTCGAATTCGTCAGCGACCGAGCGCGCGAGGCGCGCGCCCTCGCGATTGAGCTCGTAGGCGAGCGCCTCCATGCGGTAGTCGGCGAGCGAGATCGCCTGGGCGTTGAAGGTGTTGGTCTCGACGATGTCGGCGCCGGCCTCGAGATAGGCGGCGTGGATGTCGCGGACGATCTTGGGCTGGGTGAGCGTGAGCAGATCGTTGTTGCCCTTGAGCTCGTGGCCCCACGCGGCGAAGCGATCGCCGCGGTAGTCCTTCTCCTCCAGCTTGTAGCGCTGGATCATGGTGCCCATGGCGCCGTCGAGGATGAGTATCCGGTCCTTCAGCAGCCCGTCGAGACGGGCGAGGCGCTCGCGCCGTGCGCTGTCAGGCGCGTGATAAGGTGGTTGCGACACTTCTCGAGTTGTTCTGGCTGAAAAGAGAGTCGGAGTTTACCGGAAAGGGGCGCGAATTCCGCCGCCGGAAACACGACGCCCCGCACGGGGCGGGGCGTCTTTCCGTCTGCAAGGAGGTTTCGGCACCCGTTACGCGGCCGCCTTGCCGTATTTCTGCTTGGCCTCGCGTGCGGCCTTGGCCTCTTCGGGCGAATAGGCCTTGCCCGACCACAGCATGGTGTAGGCGATCTCTTCGTTGCCGTTCTCGCACAGCTCGAGCACCTGCTTGAACAGCGGCTGGAAGGTCTCGCTGCGGTGCGACCGTTCATGCTCTTCGAAGGACCGCCAGAAAGTCACGATCAGCGCCTCCTTGTCCTTGAGCGGGCTTTGCACCGCCTGCCCGATGGTGGAGCCTTCGTTCGAGATTGCGCCGCTGTTGAGCGCGACGAAGCCGCCGATGAAGCCGGTGTCGGAATGATAGGTCTTCACGTTCTCGCACAGGACCGCGACCCGCTCTTGCAGGTCGTCGACGGAGTACCCGGGTTTGAGGATCACGCGGTTAATGGTGACGACACCATCCGACGGAAAGCCATTGATGAGCGACATAGCGATAACCTCCACGCTGCTGGTTTGGACACGTCCTGGCGCTGATGCGCCCATAAGCAGACACTAATATAGTCCTAAAACCAAGCATTTCAATCAGGTATTTGGTGGGGGATTTGCTCAACGCGCCACCCGCCGCGTTCAGTCCACCTGGCGGCGCGCGGACAGGCCAAGGGTCAGCAGCCGCTGGATGAAGCTCTCATAGGCATAGCCGGCCTGGTGCGCGGACAGCGCGCAGTCCTCATCGCGCGCGATGCCGGGATTGGGGTTGGCCTCCAGCACGTAAAGCTCGCCGGCCGCGGTCAGGCGCAGGTCCACGCGCGCGTAGCCGCTCAGCTCCAGGGTGCGATAGACGCGCTTGCACAGGGCGGCGGCCTTCTCTTCCATCCCCGGCGGCAGGTTGCGCGCGAACTGGTAGTCGATCTTCCAGCGGCTGCGATACTTCTCGTCCCACTTGACCTTGTAGGTGGCGACCTTCGGGGCGTGGGGATCGGTGCTGCCCACGACCAGCTCGCGGATGGGAAATACCTCGAGCTTGTGGTGGCCGAGCACCGTGACGTAGAGCTCGCGCCCCTCGATGTACTGCTCGGCGATCGCCGCGCCCCCGGTCTTCTCGTGGATGAGCGCCACGCGGTTGCGCAGCTCCGCCTCGTTTTCGACCACCGACGCCTGCGAGATGCCAACCGAGCCTTCCTCGATCAGGGACTTCACGATCATCGGAAACGGCAGGCGGCGCAGACGCCCGACCCGGCGCCCCAAGGGGAACTCGATGAAGTCCGGCACGTTGACGCGGTGAAAGCTCAGGATCTTCTTGGATAGGCCCTTGTCCCGGGCGAGCAGCAGCCCGCGCGGATTGCAGCCGGTGTACGGCAGCCGCATCATCTCGAGGTAGCTCACCACGTAGTAGTCGAAGGCGCTGTTGCCGGCGAAGTCCTCGAGCAGGTTGAACGCGATATGCGGCTGCCACTCCTCGATGACCTTGCGGATTGGCGCCAGGTCGTCGTAGACGCCGACCACGCGCACCTCGTGGCCAAGCTTGAGCAGCGCCTCCTTGACGTCGAACTCGGTCGTGAATTTCGGATAGCGCGGATCGTCGCGCGTCAGGTCCTCGGGCGGCACGAGCGACCAATGCACGAGCATGGCCACGCGCAGGCTGCGTAGCACGGCGGGCTTGTGTCTCTTTGCGTGTTTCACAGGCGGATGTGAAAGCCGCCGCTGTGCAGCTTGTTCATGACGAGCGTGGTGAGGCAGGCAATCAACTCATCCTTCATCGCCGCATCGTCGCGCGCCACGCGCAGGTCGAGCTCGCGGCAGCGCTCGGTCATCTCCTTGAGCACCTCGTTGATGCGGTAGTCGTACTCCGAGGTCCAGCGTCCGACGATATCGATGATGTTACCGCGCACGCGCCGCAAGTAGTGCCAGGCCTTCTCGTTGGCGCGGTGCTCCGGGGCATCGGAGAACAGGCGCTTCAGGTCGCGGTCGAGGAATTCCGGACGGTCGGCGCCATAGCGCCGCTGCTTGTCGGCGTAGTACTCGCCCAGCGTCTGCTTGAGGCGGTGCACCGGCTCGACCGGCCGCCGGTTGCGCCGCAGCGGCCGCCGGCCGCCGATCTCCTGCATGAGGCGATCGACGTACTCGAGCTTCTTGAGCGCCGGCCAGCCCGCGTAGCGCGTACGCCAGTCGGAACGGGGCTTCAGCCACACCGCGAAGGTCTCGGCCCAGTCTTCGTGCGGGTGGGCCTGCGCGTACCAGTTGTCCAGGTGAATCACGAAGCGTTTGCTGTACGGTTTGGGCAGGTAGGTGTCCGGATACTTTGTGCTCGAGCGCCCGAATTGTTCCCGCCAGTCGCGCCGCCGGTGCAGCTGGTAGGCGTTGAGCAATGCGTGGCCGGTTTCGTGGCGCAGCAGCTTCATGCACCATTCGGTGTTGCCGCCCTCGACCTCGAGCATGAATTCGCGCTCCAGCGCGCGCAGCCGCGGATGGGCGAGGAAGAATGGGATCGCCACGCCGGTCACACCATCGGGCGTGAACCACTCGGTCGACAGCCAGGCGCTGGGCCGGAAGCGCAGACCGCGCGCGCGCAGCTCCCGATAGAGCTGGCGCAGGCACGGCTTGATCGGGCTGCCCTCCAGGCGCAGGTTGAGATCGCACAAGCGCAGCGCCAGGAGCTTTTCCTTGGGCAGCTTCCACCAGGCGCGCACGCCGCGCGCGGGTGCTGCACGACGCCGCCCCTGAGGGGCGGGCCGCCGCCGCGTGCGTCGCGCTTTTTGGCCCCGCGTCGGGCGGCGCGTTCTCCTTTTGCGGGAAAGCGGCCGTCGGCGCCGGTTCGAGCGGCGCACGTTGCGGTGCGTGATGCGGGACTTGCGGCGGCGGGCGCGCGGCAAGCGACGCCGGGAGGGGCGGCGTTTCCTGCGGCGTGCGCTGAGTCTTTTTTTCTTGCGGGTGCGCGGCACGTGTATGTCCCGGGGCGACGCCCGGTGAGGCCCGAGGTGGCGCCGCGAGTCCGGCGGGCTCACGGGACCGTGCGTCGCTGACATTCAAACCAGGCCCCTTGTACCATACCCCCGGCTTCTCGACACGATGCGGCGGCACTTCCTTTATATCGCTCTGCTGGCGGCTCTTGCCACGCCCGGCCATGCGCAGGTGCCAGCACAGGTGCCGCAGTGGGAGTTCGGCCTGGGCGTCGCCGCGCTCAACGTTCCGGATTATCGCGGGTCCGACGAGCGCCGCGCTTACGTGCTGCCGATCCCGTATTTTATCTACCGCGGGCCGGTATTGAGGGCGGACCGGGAAGGGGCGCGCCTCGATTTCCTTCGTGCCGATCGCGTGCGCGTCGACCTGAGCGTGACCGCCGGCCCGCCGGCCCGGAGCGACGCGGACGGCGCGCGCGCCGGCATGCCGGATCTCGATCCGACGCTCGAAGCCGGCGCCGCCTTGAAGCTGTTGCTCGCGCGCAGCGCTGACGGCCGGCGGGCATTGTCGCTGCAACTGCCGCTGCGCGCGGCGTACGCCACGGATCTCACCTATCTCGAGCCGATCGGCTGGGTCGCCGCACCGAGCCTGAGCTACCAGCTCATCGCGGCGAGCGGCTGGCAGGCGGGTGTGTCGGCCGGGCCGCTCTTCGCGAGCGAGTCCTACCACGACTATTTCTACGAGGTCGCGCCGGAGCACGCGACCGCGACACGCCCGGCCTTCGATGCGCGCGCCGGCTACAGCGGCAGCTACGCGCGCCTCGCGCTGACCCGGCGCTACGAGCGCTTCTGGGTCGGAATGTTTGTGCGCTATGATGATTTGCGCGGCGCGGTATTTGAAGACAGCCCGCTGGTGCGCGAGACCGGGTCGCTCATGTGGGGTGGGGGAATCGCCTGGGTCTTTGCCCAGGCGGACCAGACCGTCCCGCAGATGCCCGAGCTATTCCGCTAGAACCTGGCGACACCACCCGAAATGTACGAAACCAAGACTCCCGAGGAGTACATGCAGCTGCTCGAGCAGACCCTGTTCGAGGTCGACGAGCTGATGCGCTGCGCGCAGGAGGAGGGCGATGTTGACCTCGAGCTGACCGGCCAGGCGCCGTTGCTGCGGGAGATCCGCGCCGGTTTGGTCAAGCTGGCGGCCGACCTCGCCTCCGGCCAGCACGAGTTCGGCAAGGGCAAGGAGCTGGCGTTCATGCCGAAGGTGCGCGAGGTGAAGTACCTGCCGTTTCGCCCGATGTTCGATGCGCTCAACAGCACCTACCGCAAGGGCTTCGACTGATCGGTTTGTGATGCCGGGTGTTTGCCACTAACATCCCCCCATGTCCGGCAATACCATCGGCAAGCTCTTCACGGTCACCACCGCCGGGGAATCACACGGCGCGGCGCTTGTGGCCATCGTCGACGGCTGCCCCCCGGGGCTCGCGCTTTGCGAGGCCGATATCCAGCCCGACCTTGACCGGCGCAAGCCCGGCCAGTCGCGTCACACGACGCAACGCAGGGAAGATGACGCCGTGAAGATTCTCTCCGGTGTGTTCGAGGGCCGGACCACCGGCACGCCGATCGCGCTCTTGATCGAGAATACCGACCAGCGCTCGCACGATTACTCGAAGATCATGGACCGGTTCCGTCCCGGCCATGCCGATTACACCTACCAGCAGAAGTATGGCCGGCGCGACTACCGTGGCGGCGGTCGTTCCAGCGCGCGCGAGACCGCGCTGCGGGTCGCGGCCGGCGCGATCGCCAAGAAGTGGCTGAAGGAGAAATACGGCACCGTGATCCGCGGTTATCTCGCGCAGCTCGGACCGATCGTGCTCGAGCTCAAGGACTGGGACGCGGTCGAACGTAATGCGTTCTTCGCGCCCGATCCAGACAGGATTGCAGAGCTGGAGAAGTACATAGATGAGATCCGCGCGGCGCGCGACTCCATCGGCGCACGCGTGAACGTCGTAGCCGCGAATGTCCCGGTGGGGCTCGGCGAGCCGGTGTTCGACCGGCTCGATGCCGATATTGCCTTCGCCATGATGAGCATCAACGCCGTGAAGGGTGTGGAGATCGGCGCCGGGTTCCGCTGCGTCACCCAGAAGGGCAGCGAGCACCGCGATGAAATCACCCCGCAGGGTTTTCTCTCGAACAATGCCGGCGGCATCCTGGGCGGCATCTCCACCGGCCAGGACGTCACGGTGTCGATTGCCTTGAAGCCGACCTCCAGCATTCCGCAGGCCGGCCGGACGGTGAACCTCAAGGGCGAGCCGGTCGAGATCGTCACCACCGGCCGCCACGATCCCTGCGTCGGCATTCGCGCGACCCCGATCGCCGAGGCGATGCTGGCGATCGTATTGATGGATCATGCGCTGCGCCATCGCGGACAGAACATGGATGTCGTCTCCGGTACGCCCGTGATTCCGGCGCACCCCTGATCGGCGCCATGGCCAGGCCTCGTGGACTGTCAGCGACGCCGGCTGGCCGATACCGCGGGGGGCGCGGGTGACACCGTCGTTTCTTCGACCCGAGGCGGTCGGCCGCCGCGTTGTCATGGCGTTGCGCGACTGGGGCGCGGTGCTGACGCTCATACGCTATGCGGCGGTGCACCTGCGGCGCGTGCGCCACCCGGTGGTGAGCACTGTGCTGCAGCGGCAGATCTACTTCACCGGCATCGAGGCGCTGCCGACGGTGAGCTTCATCGCGCTGCTCACCGGGGTTGTCATCACCACCCAGACCGTGAGCCTCGTCGGCAACATGCCCGGCGTGCTTGGGCGCGTCATGCTGTGGGTCATCGTGCGCGAGCTCGGTCCGGTGCTCACCGCCATCGTGATCATCGCGCGCTCGAGCTCGGCCGCCGCCTCGGAGCTCGCGGCGATGAAGATCCGCGGCGAGATGAACTCGCTGCGCCTGATGGGCATCGATCCGATGGATGCGCTCATCATCCCGCGCATCGTCGGCGTGACCCTGTCGGTTGTCGCCGTGACCTTCTATTTCCAGGTCACCGCCATCCTCGGCGGTTTCGCCTTCACCGCGTTGTGGCACGGCACGCCCATGCGCCAGGACATGGAAGGCCTGATCCAGCTGCTCAGCCTCAGGGAGGTCATCGCCTCCTTCACCAAGGCGCTCGTCTTCGGCCTGATGATCTCCGCCACGTCGTGCTATTTCGGGCTGCGCGCCAAGGGCGCAATGACCGCGGTGCCGCAGGCCGCTACCGGGGCGGTGATGCGCAACCTCATGACGCTGTTCCTGCTCGATGGGCTGATCACCTACCTGTTTTTCGTATGAGCGACGCCCTGCCATTGCGTGCCGAGCAGCTGAGCGCGCGTTTCGTACGCGACCTGTCGTTCGTCGTGCCGGCGGGCAGTGTGTGCAAGCTGCTGGTGGCTTCGCGCGACCGGCGCAACGAGCTCCTGGCGGTGCTCACCGGGCTGGCGCCCCCGGCGGGCGGGCGACTGTGGCTGCTCGGGGAGGACCTGTACGGGCTCAACGAGGCGCAGCGCATCGCGCTCTTCCGGCGCGTGGGTGTGGTGCTCGAGGACGGCGGTCTCATCACCAACCTCAAGGCGTGGGAAAACATCCTGCTGCCGTCCACGTACCATCACGGCAAGACGGCCGCCGATGTGGAGCTGCAGGTGATCGCGCTGTTTCAGGAGCTTTACCCTGGCGAGCCGGACCTGCGGCGGGTCATGGGCAAGCTGCCGGATCAGCTCTCGCTTTATGAAAAGCGCCTGGTCGCGCTGGTGCGCGCGTTTCTGTTGGACCCGGAGCTGATGCTTTATGATTTTCTGGTCGCCGGAGTGGATCGCGACAGCGCGGCACGGCTGCTCGCGGTGACCGAGCGCTTCCACGCGGCGCGCCCCGGGCGGGCATCGGTGTACCTGTGCGGCGACGATGCAGCCAGCGCCCGCATCAAGGCCGACCAGACGATAGAGCTCGAGCACTGAGGCGTTTCGACCATGGCGATCATGCAAGACGAGGATATCCGCTTCAAGAACCTGTCGCGCAAGATCGGCTGGTTCGTGCTGGTGGCGGGTGCGGGCCTCGCCCTCATGTTCGTCGGGCTTGCCATGAAGCAGGAGCTGTTCACGCCCAAGAGCCAACTGCACTTCATTACGGAAAGCGGCGCCGACATCAAGAAGGGCATGGCCGTGAAGCTTTCCGGGTTCAACATCGGCAAGGTCGAGTCGCTCGCGCTCACCGAGGATGCCAACGTCAGGGTGACGCTCACCATCAACAACCAGTACATGAAGTGGCTGCGGCGCGATTCGCGCGCGCGCCTCGCCAAAGAGGCCCTGATCGGCGATGCGTTCATCGAGATTCCGCCCGGCTCGGAAAGCGAGGCGGCGTTGCGTGACGGCGACGTGATTGCCTTCGCGCGCGACGAAGGCATCGGGCAGGTGGTCGACAAGCTGTACGGCCAGGTCGTGCCGCTCATCCAGGACATCCGGCGCATCACCCGGTATCTCGACGACCCCAACGGCGACGTCAAGCAGTCGCTCGCGCGGCTCAACACCGCGATGACCGCGCTCAACACCGCGCTGGTGCGCGTCGACCGTATCTTGGCGGCCGCGGAAAAGGACGTTCCCGGGACGCTGCGTACCACGCGCGAGGCCATTGAGAGCTCCAAACAGGTGGTCGACTCGGTGGGCAAGACCTGGCCGATCAGCCGCCATATCGAGCCGCCGCAGGCGCGGACCATCCCGGTCGACAGCTACCAGGGGGTGCCGCCGGCGCCGCGGCCGGCGCAGACGCCATGATGGCGGGGCGGCGCCGTGCGGGCTGGCTGCTGGGCGGGTTGGCGCTTCTTACTGCCGCCTGCGGCTCGGCGCCGCCGCGCCCCTCCGAGAACGAAGAGCACGCGGTGCAGCTCAACAAGCGCGCGCAGGGCGCCTATCGCAGCGGCGACCTGCCGGCGGCGCTCGTGCTCCACGAGCAGGCGCTCGCCGCCAACCGCGCCATCGAAAACGTCGCTGGCATTGCCGCCGAGCTCATGAACATCGCAGCGATCGAGGGCCAGCTCGGCAACGGCGCGGCCGCGCACGCGGCGCTCGATGAGATCCTGGTTGGGCCGGCCGTGCCTTTTTCCGGCGCGCAACGCGCGGAGGCCGCGTATCGCAAGGCGTATCTGTACTTCGAGACCGGCCAGCGTGCCGAGGCCGGCGAGTGGCTCGCGCAGACGCGCGTGCTGTGCGGCGCTAAGGAGTGCGCGGCGGACGGCAAGGCCGGAAACCTGCGCGCGCGCATCGCCATCGAGCAAGGCGATGCCGGCGCGGCGCGTGGGCACGCGCGCGCCGCGCTCGCCATCAACGAGAAGTACGCGGATCGCGCCGAGCAGGGCAATTCGCTGCGCCTGATGGCGGATGCGGCGCTCAAGCTCGGCGACTACCTGGCCGCCGAGCAGTCCTACGCGGGTGCGCTCGCGCTCGACAAGGCGCTCGGGGTGCCGCCCAAGATTGCCCTGGATCTGATCGGTATCGGCAAGAGCCTGCATGGGCAGGGGCGTCCGGCCGAAGCCGCAGAGTACTTCCGGCGCGCGCAATCGGTGGCCAGCGGTGCCGGAGATCTGGCGACCGTTGAGCTCGCGCGCAGACTTCTTGACAGCACCAGGCCCTGACCCCGGTCCATCGGGCGCGTCCTGCATCGCCACATACGACCCTCGGGTGGTACGAGTCTTGCTGCCTGATCCTCTCGCAGTTTTCCAATAACCAACTCCAAGACTGGGTCTTAGCCACCATGTTCAGATCGCTGATTGCAGCCAGCCTGCTCGTGCTTTTTGGGGCCAGCGCGCACGCCGAGACACACGCCCTGATCATGACGATCAGTGCCTACGAGGGCGGGGTGCCGCCGCTCGCCGGGGTTCAGCATGACGGGGAGAACGCCCGCGCCATGGCGCGCCGGCTGGGCGTGCCGGATGCCAATATCCGGCAGCTGCGCGACAAGGAGTTGACGCTCTCCGGCATGCGCCGGGCCCTCGACGAGCTGGCGCAACGCATCGCCCCCAACGACCAGGTGTTCATCTACTATTCCGGGCACGGCGGCCGTACCCTGGTGCGCGAGAGCGAGCCGCGTTGCGCCGAGTCGCTCGTGAGCGTCGACGCCAAGTTCATGCCCGACGTCGAGCTCGAGGCCAAGCTCAAGGCGCTCGCGCAGAAAGCCGAGAAGGTCATCGTGTTTCTCGACGCCTGCCACTCCGGCGGCGTCGCGACCCGCGCGCTCGGCAAGCCGGCCCCGTTTATGCCCAAGTTCTGGGCCGGCAAGGGCGGTCCAGCGTGCGAGAAACCGGTCAACGTGCTGACGCGCAACCTGGGGGTCGCGGCCAAGTCCGCCGGCAGCGGGGCGCAGAACTTTGTGGTGATCGCCTCGGCGCGCGCCGACGAAATCTCGCTCGATGAGCCGGGCCGCGGCGGGGTGGCGACCCAGGCGTGGCTCGCTTGCATGAACGGAGCGGCGCAGGACATGGATGCGAGCGGCAGCCTCACGGCGGAGGAGATCCGCCGCTGTGCCCAGCAGCGCATCGACGAGGCGCTCAAGAACGCCGATGGGTTCCTGCCTCATCACATCGCGATCACCGGCAACCCGAACGCGGTGCTCGCGCTCAATACGAACGGTGCCGCCCCGTCGGCGGCGGCTGCTGCGGTCTCGCCGGTCAACACGCTGCTCGACATCTACAACCGGCGCGACGACCGGCGGCTGGTGACGCTGACCCCGGCGAAGTCGGCGCTCATGATCGGCCGCGACAAGCTCGAGGTGAGCCTCACCTCGCGCGAGGCTGGCTACGTCTACCTGCTGATGGTCGGCAGCGACGGCAAGACCTTCGACATGCTGTTCCCCAACGCCCTCGACAGGAACAACGCGATCGCCGCCGGGGAAACACTGCGCCTGCCGCGCGCCGATTGGGAGATCACGGCCCACGGACCGGCCGGCAAGAATTTCCTGCTCGCGATCGTGTCGGATGCCCCGCGCGACTTCGCCCGGCTCGGCATGCAGCCGGCCGGACCGTTCTCGGTCGTGGAGGCCACACCGGTTGCTGCCAAGGACATCGTGCTCGTGAGCGGTTCCTCGGCCAATGCCGGTACGCCCGAATGTGCCGAGGCGCCGGTCAAGCGCTCGCTCGTGGTGCAGAAGAAGTGCTCCAACGCCTACGGCGCGGCGCTCGCCACGGTCGAAGAAGTGCAATAGCGCCGGTCCCGCAACGGTTTCCGAGGAGCTTCTCCCATGACAAGAAACAAAATCAGCGCGGTGTTGCTGTCCGTGTGCTTGCTGGTCGTGCAATCGTCCGCGATGGCAGCGGCGACTCCTGCGGCGCCCAAGGCAGAAGCCGCCCAACCGCCGGCGCAGAAATCGGGCGACGCACCGCAGTACGAAGCGAAGGCCGCCTTCCTGGCCATCGTGCTGCAGGCGCTCGGCTCGGTGGTGTTCGATGCCTTCAAGAGCTGGCTCGCCAATCGCCTGTCCGGCGGCCTGTACGAGACGCCGCCCAGCGCGACCGCATCGGCTGCGACAGCCACCGCCAGCACGAGCGCGCCGGACACATCGCCGGCGTCGGGTGCGCCCTACACCTACCAGAATCTCAAGCGCGACGCGGCGGATGTCGTCGTCGCCTGGGTCAGCGAACCGATCGTCAACCTGATGACCAGCTACCTCGACGCGACGTTCGGCGCCAAGGGCGTGGTGGTGGGCGAGCCCAAGACGCCGCTCGCCGTCAAGGCCGGCGAGCCCAACTACCAGGCCGCGCACATCGCCATCCTCGGCGTTGATGAGGCCGGGCGCATCAGCGGTTTTCGCTCGGTCAACCAGGGCTTTCGCACTGGCGAGCGCTTCAAGCTGCGCATGATCGCGACCTTCGACGCCGTGGCGGCGATCGGCAACATCAACCCGCGCGGCGAGGGGCGTCAGATCTTTCCTCCCGAGAAAGGCACCGCGGTGCAGCTTAAGGCCGGTCAGGAGATCGTCATTCCGGCCCGGGACGATCAATTCTTCCAGTTTGCCGGCACGACCGGCACGGAGCAGCTGGTCGTGACCATCGTCGACCCGCGCGCGGTGGGTGCGGCGGCCTCGACCAGCAAGGTGTACCGCCAGGACGAGCCCTACGGCTCGAACTTTGCGCAGGAGGTTAGCCCGGGCACCTACCCGGTCATCTCTCAGGCGATTGCGCTCACGCACGTGCAGAGGAACTGACGAACACCGGCGCCTTGTGAACGCTGCCCACAGCGCAGGGCGGCCCTGATCCAGCCGCGGCTAGCCAAGATCGCGGGCCGAACGGGCCGCCCCCGCCTTCGGCGCGGCATCAGCACGGCGTCTTCGAGCTCAGCCACACGCCGTGCCCGGCGACAAGCTTGTCGCCTGCCTGGCGCCGCACGCATACTGCGCCATGCCTTATTGGCGCCTGTCCGGCTTCTATTTTTTCTACTTCGCTGTCCTCGGCGTGCTGGTGCCGTACTGGGGTCTGTACCTCAAGTCACTCGGGTTCGGACCCGCCGACATCGGCAACCTCATGGCGCTGCTCATGGTCTCGCGCATCGTGGCGCCGAATGTGTGGGCGTGGATCGCCGATCACCGCGAAGGGCGCATGCGCGTCGTACGCTTCGCCGCGTTCCTGAGCGTTGCGACCTACGCTGGCGTTTTCTTCGGCACCGGTTTCTGGTGGCTTGCGGCGGTAATGCTCGTCTTCAGCTTCTTCTGGAACGCCTCGCTGCCGCTGCTCGAGGTGTTCGTCATGAACCAGACGGCGAACCGCCCCGGCGCCTACGCGCATGTGCGCCTGTGGGGCTCGATCGGATTCATCGTGAGCGTGCTGGCGCTTGGGGTCGTGGTCGACGCGCAGGGGCCGTGGTGGGTGTTGCCGAGCATCGTCCTGCTCATGCTTGGCATCTGGGGTTTCGCCCTGGCACTGCCGGAATCCGAAATGCGCGGCCACGCCGCGCATCCCGAACCGTTGCTGCGCGTGCTCACGCGCCCGGAGGTGCTCGCGTTTCTCATTGCCTGCCTGCTGATGCAGGTGAGCCACGGACCCTACTACACCTTCTACACGATCTATTTGGAGTCGCACGGGTACTCCAAAACCGCCATCGGCACCCTGTGGGCGTTCGCCGTGCTGTGCGAGATCGGCGTGTTTCTGGTCATGCCGCGCCTGCTCAGGAATTTCGACGTTGCCAGCGTGCTGATGGCGAGCTTCGCGGCTGCGGCGCTGCGCTGGTTGCTGATCGGCTACTTCCCGCAGAGCCTGGCATTGCTGGTGCTCGCGCAAGTGCTGCATGCCGCGACCTTCGGCAGTTTTCACGCGGCCGGCATCCAGATGGTGTATCGCTTCTTCACTGGCCGTCACCAGCATCGCGGCCAGGCGATCTACAGCACGGCGAGCTTCGGCGTCGGCGGGGCGGTCGGGAGCTTCTACGCCGGCCAGACCTGGGGTTGGCTCGGGCCGAGCGCGACATACGCGCTGGCGGCAGGCGCGGCGGCCGCGGCGCTACTCGTGGCGCTTGCCTTTCTCAGGTCCAGGTCTTGAGCAGGCGCCGGCGCTGGAAGGTGTCGAAACCGACGACGTGCGCCGATGGCGCGGAACGGGTCGTGCGCATCGCATCGATGCGCGGTTCGTCGAACCGGAATATCTGTTCGAACGCAACACACAGCTCCTCGAGCAGGCGGTGTGTGTCCACGTCGCACTTTTCGGAACGCAGGGTCGCGAGGCGGATCGGCGCAAACGCCGCGAAGGTCCTGTCGCGCGTCACCGGGTCGGTGAGCTTCTGACAGCGGTTCTCCGCGTAGATCGCGCGCACAAGCTGCGTCATCAGCTCCTGGTGCACGGGGCTCGATTCAAAGACGTCCTTGATGCCGCGCGCAATTGAGTTCACCGGGAGCTGGTGATACCCCAGGCGATGCTCAAGCTCGAACAGCAGCTCCTGAAACGTCATCGGGATTGCTCAATCATCCGCATCAGTGCCTGCCCCGCATTCGACAGGGTGCGCATCGCGTGCGTCACGATGCCGAGATCACGGCGCAGGTTCCATTTCTTAATCTGGACGACCGCGAGGCTGCCGTCAATCATGGTGCGCGGCAGGGCGGTCCACCCCAGACCGATGGATGCCAGCATTTTCAAGACCTCCAGGTAGTTCGTGGTCATCCCGATCTTGACTTTGTCGCGCCGCGCGCCCAGTGCGCCGAGGATGATCTCGCGCGTATAGGTGCCCGGACCGGGCAGGATTGCCGGGTACTCGAGCAGCATCGTGGCCGCCAGCGGGGCCCGGATGGCGAGTGGATGGTCGGGTGCGACCACGACATCGAGCGGATCGTTCCAGACCTTGGTGAGCGTCAGAGGGTGCAGCGCCTTGGGCGGCAGGGTGACGACTGCCAGCTCGAGCTCGCCTTGGGCAACGGCGGCACAGGCGCGCTCGGAGTCCATGAAGCGCAGGTCGAGCCGGACCTGGGGATAGGTCTGATGGAAACGCTGCAGCGCCGCCGGCAGCCGATGCAGGCCGATGTGATGGCTCGTGGCGAAGCGCAGCTCGCCGCTGATCGTGCCGGTGAGGTTGCTGATCGAGCGCTTGATGTCGTCGAGATCGGTCAGCAGGCGCTGCGTGCGCGCCAGCAGCGTGCGACCGGCCTCTGTCAGCTGGACCTGACGGCCGATGCGGTCGAATAGCCGTGTCCCGAGGCTCTGTTCGAGCGCCGCGATACGCTTGCTGATGGCCGGCTGGGTCAGAAAAATGCGTTCGGCGGCGCGCGAGAACGAGCGCGATTCGGCGACGGCAAGGAAGGCCTGCAGAGCGGCAATATCCATATCGACTGGGAATGAAAAGTATGCGAAATATGAATTTGAGTTATTTATAACGTGCGCCTAAGATCTGGGCAACCGCGCAGGTGACCGACCATGACCGGAAAGACCCTCTACGACAAACTTTGGGACGCGCACGTCGTGCGGCAGAACGAGGACGGCACCTGTCTGCTTTATATCGACCGCCATCTGGTGCACGAGGTCACGAGCCCGCAGGCCTTCGAGGGCCTGAAGCTCGCCGGTCGCAAGGTCTGGCGCGTCGAGACCAATCTCGCCACGGCCGACCACAACGTGCCAACCACCGACCGTGCGCGCGGTATCCGTGACCCGGTGTCGCGTCTGCAGGTCGAGACCCTCGATCGGAACTGCCGCGACTTCGGCATCACCGAGTTCGGGATGGGTGACCCTCGCCAGGGCATCGTGCATGTCATCGGCCCGGAGCAGGGCGCCACACTACCCGGCATGACGGTGGTGTGCGGCGACTCGCATACCTCGACCCATGGCGCGTTCGGCGCGCTCGCCTTCGGCATCGGCACCTCCGAAGTCGAGCACGTGCTCGCTACCCAGTGCCTGATCCAGAGGAAATCGAAGAACATGCGGGTGCGCGTGGAAGGCGCGCTTGGCCCTGGCGTCACCGCCAAGGACGTGGTGCTGGCGATCATCGGCCGGATCGGCACCGCCGGCGGAACCGGTCATGCCATCGAGTTTGCCGGCAGCGCCATCGAGTCACTCTCGGTCGAGGGGCGCATGACGGTGTGCAACATGGCGATCGAGGCCGGCGCGCGCGCCGGCATGGTGGCGGTCGACGAGAAGACCATCGAGTACTTTCGCGGCCGGCCGTATGCGCCGAAGGGCGAGCTCTGGGACAGGGCGGTGAAGGCGTGGCGCGAGCTCAAGAGCGATCCCGATGCCACGTTCGACCAGGAAGTGTTGCTCAATGCCGCCGATATCAAGCCGCAGGTGAGCTGGGGGACCTCGCCGGAGATGGTGGTGGCGGTGGATGGGTGCGTCCCCGATCCAGCGCGAGAGACCGATCCCGTCAAGCGCGGCAGTTACGCGCGCGCGCTCGAGTACATGGGGCTCGCGCCCGGAACGCCCATTCGCGACATCCGGCTCGACAAGGTCTTCATCGGCTCTTGCACGAATTCGCGCATCGAGGACCTGCGCGCCGCGGCGGACGTGGTCCGGGGCAAGAAGGTGGCCAAGACCATCAGGCTCGCCATGGTGGTGCCCGGCTCCGGGCTCGTGAAGGCGCAGGCCGAGAAGGAAGGGCTCGACCGGATTTTCCGCGACGCCGGCTTCGAATGGCGCGAGCCGGGCTGCTCGATGTGCCTCGCGATGAACGCCGACCGGCTCGCGCCGGGCGAGCGCTGCGCCTCGACGTCGAACCGCAACTTCGAGGGCCGCCAGGGCGCCGGCGGGCGCACGCATCTCGTGTCGCCGGCCATGGCCGCGGCGGCCGCGATCGCCGGGCATTTTGTGGACGTCCGGGAGCTGCCAGCGGCAACCCGCGCGCAGCAAGTCCAGGCCGATGCCAACCGCCTGTAGCTCGATGCTTGCGGCTTGCCGCCTATGGGAGTAACCATGCAGAAATTCGAAAAGCTCACCGGAATCGTGGTGCCGCTCGACCGCGCCAACGTCGACACCGACGCGATCATCCCCAAGCAGTACCTGAAATCGATCAAGCGCACGGGCTTTGGCCCGAACCTGTTCGACGACTGGCGCTATCTCGATCCGGGCGAGCCTGGCATGGACCACAGCAAGCGCCGCCTCAATCCGGATTTCGTGCTCAACCAGCCGCGCTACCAGGGCGCGCAGATCCTTCTGGCGCGCGACAATTTCGGCTGCGGCAGCTCGCGCGAGCATGCGGCCTGGGCGCTCGCCGACTACGGCATCCGCGCCCTCATCGCCCCGAGCTTTGCCGATATCTTCTACAACAACAGCTTCAAGAACGGTCTGTTGCCGATCGTGCTCGACCGCGACACCGTGGATCGGTTGTTCCGGGAATGCGCGGCGACGCCGGGCTACACACTGACCATCGATCTGGTGGCGCAGACGGTCACCACGCCGTCCGGGGAAAGCTTCAGGTTCGAGGTGGATGCCTTTCGCAAGCACTGCCTGTTGAACGGCCTCGACGACATCGGGCTTACGCTTCAGCACGTCGACGAAATCCGGGCCTACGAAGCGCGGCGCAGGCAGGAAGCGCCGTGGTTGTTTGTATGACCCGCAGCGCAATGTGAAGGTGCAAAGACTCGAAGCGAGGCGTGAAGGAAATTTCAAGGGTCGTTGAGTCGACGGCATCTTGGTGTTGAGCATTTCCCAGGAATTCGAGGCATGAAAAAAATCGCGGTATTGCCCGGCGACGGTATCGGCCAGGAGATCGTCGCCGAGGCGGTGAAGGTGATCAGCGCGCTCAAGGCGCGTTTCGGGCTGAACATCGAGATGGAACAGGCACCGATCGGCGGCGCCGGCTACGACGCCGCCGGCCACCCGCTGCCGGAATCGACGTTGAAGCTCGCCAAGTCGGCCGATGCCGTGTTGCTCGGTGCGGTGGGCGGACCGCAGTACGACCGGCTGCCGCGCGAGCTTCGGCCCGAGCGCGGCCTGCTCGGTATTCGCGCCGCGCTCGGGTTGTTCGCCAACCTTAGGCCGGCTGTCATGTATCCGCAGCTCGTGCAGGCCTCGACGCTCAGGCCCGAGGTGGTGGCGGGGCTTGATCTCATGATCGTGCGCGAGCTCACCGGCTCGGTGTATTTCGGCAAGCCGCGCGGCATCCGCACCCGCGACGACGGCGTGCGCGAGGGCTTCAACACCATGATCTACTCGGAACCGGAGATCGAGCGCGTCGCGCGCTCGGCCTTCGACATCGCCATGAAGCGTGGCAAGAGACTGTGCTCGGTCGACAAGGCCAATGTGCTCGAGGTCTCGGAGCTGTGGCGCGAGGTGGTGATTCGCGTCGGCAAGAACTACCCGCAGGTCGAGCTCACCCACATGTACGTGGACAATGCCGCCATGCAACTGGTGCGCGCGCCGAAGCAGTTCGACGTGATCGTGACCGAGAACATGTTTGGCGACATCCTCTCGGACCAGGCCTCGATGCTGACCGGTTCGATCGGCATGCTGCCCTCGGCCTCGCTGGATGCCAAAGGCAAGGGGATGTACGAGCCGATCCACGGCAGCGCGCCGGACATCGCCGGCCAGGGTGTCGCCAATCCGCTCGCCACCATTCTGTCGGTAGCGATGATGCTGCGCTACACGCTGAACGAACCGGCACTTGCCGACCGAGTCGAGCAAGCGGTATCGAAGGTGCTGGACCAGGGTTACCGCACCGGCGACATCTGGACTGAGGGCACGAAAAAGGTCGGCACGAAAGAGATGGGCGACGCGGTGGTCGCGGCGCTGTGAACACTATCAGACGCTGAGGTCAAGAAAATGAAGCGAGTGGGATTGGTCGGCTGGCGCGGCATGGTGGGCTCGGTGCTCATGGGCCGCATGCGGGAAGAACGGGATTTCGAGCACATCGAACCGGTGTTCTTCACCACCTCCAACGTCGGCGGCCAGGGCCCGGCGATCGGGCGCGACGTGCCGCCACTCAAGGACGCGCGGAGCGTCGAGGCGCTCAAGGCGATGGACATCATCATTACCTGCCAGGGCGGCGAGTACACATCGGAGATCTTTCCGAAGCTGCGCGCGGCGGGCTGGAAGGGCTACTGGATCGACGCGGCCTCGGCGCTGCGCATGGAAAAGGACGCGATCATCATCCTCGATCCGGTGAACCTGGACGTGATCAAGGACGGCATCGCCAAGGGCGTGAAGAATTATATCGGCGGTAACTGCACGGTGTCGCTCATGCTCATGGCCCTCGGCGGGCTGTTCAAGGCCGACCTGATCGAGTGGATGACCTCGATGACCTATCAGGCCGCTTCGGGCGCCGGCGCCAACAACATGCGCGAGCTGCTCAAGCAGATGGGCAGCATTTACAGCGCCGTGAAGGACAAGCTGAACGACCCGGCCTCGGCCATACTCGACATCGATCGCGCCGTCGCCGAGCACATCCGTAGCCCCAACTACCCCACGGAGTTCTTCGGCGTACCGCTCGCGGGCTCCATCATTCCCTACATCGACAAGCAGCTCGAGAGCGGCCAGTCGCGCGAGGAATGGAAGGGGCAGGCGGAAACCAACAAGATACTCGGTCGTTCCGCTCGGCCGATCCCGATCGACGGCATTTGCGTGCGAGTCGGCGCTATGCGCTGTCACAGCCAGGCACTCACCATCAAGCTCAAGCGCGACGTGCCGCTCGAGGAGCTCGATCGCCTCATCGCCGCCCACAACAGCTGGGTCAAGGTGGTACCGAACGAGCGCGAGGCGAGCATGCGCGAGCTGACCCCGGCGGCCGTCACCGGCACGCTCACCATCGCCGTCGGACGCCTGCGCAAGCTCAATATGGGCCCGGAGTACCTGGGGGCGTTTACAGTGGGCGACCAGCTCCTTTGGGGGGCAGCCGAACCGCTGCGCCGGATGCTGCGCATTTTGCTCGAGGTTTAGGGCAAGACGAGGGGCCGCCGGTGCCTATCGCAGGGCCCCGCTCGCTGAGCATAGGCGCCGAACCTCCCGCTCTGCGCTGCTGAGCGCCGGGCGTTGCCGTGCGTCCCCCGGCAGCTATACCCTAAAACAGCGGTGCGCGCTGCTGATGTAGCGGTTCTGTTATAGTCCTTTCGGGTTTGGGGGAGCCCGGCTGCGCCCGCATAGCCGCCGTCCCTTCGGTGCCCCGCCGGTTCTTACGGGACCGACCGCATCGCAAAACATTATCTGGCAGCTATAGTTAGTTGAGATTCGTAAAGAGTCTTACTATCATGAATTCATAACGTGCGGTCGCGAAAAGGCAATAAAATGCAGGAGAGGCGAATTTCAAGGTGAAAGGCATGCGCCAACTTAGCAGGGGCAGTCTTTGGGTGACGCCGTGGTTGTTGGCGTGCGCACTGATAGCGTTCCCGATCGTCACCCAGGCTTTGGGGCTCGGCAAGCTTCGCGTGCTGTCAGCGCTAAACGAGCCGCTCAACGCCGAGATCGAGTTGACGTCGGTCTCTGACCGGGAGCTGAAGGGATTGAAGGTCACATTGGCGCCCGCGGAGGTTTACGCAAACGCGGGCGTCGAGCGCCTGCCGTACCTTTCGAGGATCAAGTTCGTCGTTTCCAAGCGCAGCGACGGTCAGCACTTTCTGCGGCTCACCACCGACGAACCTATCGACGAGCCATTCCTGCACCTCTTGCTTCAGGTCGAGTGGCCCGGCACACGCCTGGTTCGGGAGTACACGGCTCTGGTCGACCTGCCGACGCAGGTGCCGGGCGCGCCAGCGGCCGTTGCCGTTCCAGAGCTCGCGAAGGCTGCGCCTGAAGCCGCGCCGCCAGCTGCACCGCAACCCGCCGTGCAAGAGCTGCCGCCGCCGCAGCGCCAAGTCGGCGCGCCGCAGGCGCCAGCCGAGGAACGGCCAAGCGCGCGGGAAGAACGACTGTTGGGCCCCGATACGGCGCCGAGCGAAGTAACGATATCGCCAGCGACCGGCTGGCCGGAGCCGCCGCGCGAGGCCGCGCCGGTCGTAACCGAGCTCGCCCCGCGCGCCGCCGAACCGGCGACCGCGCCGGCTGCTCCCATGCCGGCGGCGGTGAGTGAGTACCACGTCAAGCCGGGCGACACGCTGTGGGAAATCTCAGAACGCGTTCGCCCCGACAAGTCGCTCGCCGTGGAGCAGGTCATCCTGGCCATCTTCCGCGTCAATCCGGACGCGTTCTTTGGCAAGAACGTGAACAACCTGCGCGCTGGCAAGATCCTGCGTATCCCGGAACGCGAGGAGATGGAAACAACGCCGGTTGCCGATGCGCGCCGCGAGTTCCGCGCGCAATACGACGTGTGGCAGGAATACAAGCTGAAGCTTGCCGGTGCGAGTCGCGCCCTCAAGGTGAGTGAGGCAGAAGTCCCGCCGGCGACAACCGAAGCGAAGCCGCTCGAGCCGGTGCCATCAGCGAAAGAGCAAAAGCCTGCACCCAAGGAGACCAAGCCGTCGCCCGATGTGGCGGCTGCGCAGGACGAGCTGCTCAAGATCGTGCGCGCCGAGGCGGAGGCCAAGAAGCCCGCCGCGGACAAGCCGCTCGCGCAGACCGAGGCGCCCAAGGACGCCGCGCAGCGCGAACGCCAGGCACTCGGGGAGCGCGTCTCGACCCTTGAAGAGTCGCTCGTGTCGAAGCAACTCGAGGCGAAGGAGTTGGGTGACAAGATCGGCATGGTGCGCGAGCAGTTGAAGCGCGAGGCGCGCCTGATCGAGATCGAGAGAAAGGAAGCCACCCCGCCCAAGCCTGCGGCACCAAAGCCCGAACCGGCCAAAGCGGCCGAGGCGCCGCCCGCGGCGAAGCCCGAGGTCCCAGCACCGGCCGAGGCGCCGAAGCCCGCGGCGCCGCCCGCCAAGCCCGCCCCGGTAGCGAAGAAGCCCGCGGCACCGCCTGCGCCGGTGGAAGAGAAGAGCGTCCTTGCCGAGCTCGCCGACAGCGTGTTCGGCGGTGAGCTCATGCCAGTATTGCTGGGCTTGGTGGTGCTGGCGGCCGGCGCCATCGGAATCGTCTACCTGCGCCGCCGGCGCCGTTCGATCGCCGAGTTTGAGGAAAGCATCCTGTCAGCCGAGGCGGTAAGTAGCTCCTCGGCGAGCACGACCGACGCCGCCAGCGGCCAGCCGGTTGCCAGCGGCGACACGTCGTTCTTGAGCGATTTCAGCCAGGGCGGCATGGGCAACATCCACACCGACGAAGTCGATCCGATCGCCGAGGCCGAGGTGTATCTGGCGTACGGACGCGACGAGACCGCTGAGGAGATTCTCAAGGAAGCCATCGTCAAGAACCCGCAGCGTGAGGAGCTCAAGGTCAAGTTGCTCGAGATCTATCACCAGCGCAACGACGTAAATGCGTTCACCACACTGGCCGAGGAGCTGTACGCGCAAACCGGCGGCAAGGGCGGCAAGCACTGGGACAAGGTCGCCGACCTGGGACGCAAGCTCGACCCGGAAAACCCGATGTTTCGCGGCGGCAAACCCGCGGCGAAGGCGGCGGCCGGCGCCGCGGTTGGCGCCGCGGCCCTGGCTGACACGTTGACCGGCTTGGCGGCCGCAGAACTGAGCACGGCGCCACCGGCAAAATTCGGTCAGACGGGCGGCGATTCGGAAACGCTCGACTTTGATCTTGGCGCCGGCACACCGGCGGAGCCCAAGGCCGCCGCCCCGGCACCCGAGTTTGATTTTGATTTGGGCGCGCCGGCGCCGCCGAGCGCACCGCAGTCCGTCGATTTCGCCGCGACCATGAAAATGGACGAGCCGCTCGATTTCGGCGCTGCAGCGGCGGCCAGCGCGCCGGACACCGGTCTGGACGCGCTGGATTTCGGCTCGCCGGCCGAGGAAAACGTCATCGACTTCGCTCCGTCGAAACCCTTAGCGGCGGCCCCTGCCGCACCCGAGGCCGAGCCCGCGGCTGCGGAATTCGCAGGTCTCGGTGTGCCCGCCACCCACGAGGAGGCGACGCCTGTCGAGGACAGCGGTGGTTTGCAGCAGTGGGACGAGACCGCAACCAAGCTCGATCTTGCCAAGGCCTATATCGACATGGGAGACGCCGAAGGCGCACGCAGCATACTCGATGAGGTCATCAGCGAGGGCAGCGAGCAGCAGAAGAAACAGGCGCGCGAGCTCGCGGCGCAGATCGGATAACGGCTGACCCCGAGGGCAGCTGTCGAAGCAAGGCGCTTGGGCAGCTTACGCGGCCGCGCGGGCAGGACATCGAACTGGCTATGTTGGCAGTCAGTAGCGATGCCTGAAGTACACCAACCAGCCCTCGTCGAGCCCCGTGCGAGCTTCAACGCCGACGTAACCGTCCGTGTCGAGGCGCAAGTCGACGCCCAGGAAGCCGCCGGCCTTGCCGGAGACCTCAAAATCCGTCGTGCTATCGGCCGCCCCGCTGGTGCGTTGCGTGCCATCGACGGCCCCGTAGCTTGCGCCGCCGTAGAAGCGCAGCGTTCCCAGCCCGATGCTGCCGCCCAACTGCGCGCGCCACTCGTCCCAATCCAGCCTGATGGCCCGGCCGACGGCGTCGTCTTCGACGCGCCGATAGGTATATGCCACCCCGGCAAAAGCAGACCAGCGTTCGAGCGTGATGATATCGACATCCAGCGACAGACCGGCATGGACGCCACTCGGCTTCAGCCCCGCGGCGAGCGGGCTGTCGGTCTGGGTCACGGCGGTCCATCCGCCGAGCAGGCCGAGGTGGACACGATCGGCGATGCGCTGGCGCAGCGCCAGGCTTGCCATGTCGGCCTGGATATCGATCTTGGCGCCGCTGTAGTCGAGCGCCAGGTCCGCACGGCCGCCCTGCAGGGTGAACTCCGAGGTCGTGGCGTCCTGGTAGTGCGGCAGCGGTCCAGCGGCGGTGGCGAGCGCGGCGGGCAGCGCGCTTGCGGCAAAAGCCGCGGCCGAAAGGCTCCAGAGGAAAGGCTTCATGGCGCTTTGCGTTCCAAGGTCAGAAAGCTGTATCGATAGGCGTGGCGGTCGTCGGCATCATGGTCCTCGCGCCTGACGATTCGCCAGGCATTCCAGTCGAACTCCGGAAAGTACGTATCGCCAGCAACATCGGCGTGCACCAGGGTGAGGTACATGCGCCGCGCCAGCGGCAGCGCCTGTGCATAGATCTCCGCCCCGCCGATCACGAAGATCTCGTCGTCGGTGCCAGCCGCGGCAATGGCTTCGGCCAGCGAGTGCACCACAACGCAACCGGGCGCGGCGAAGTTTCGGTTGCGTGTCACGACGATGTTGGTCCGGTCGCGCAGCGGCTTGCCAATCGACTCGTAGTTCTTGCGGCCCATGATCACCGCGTGACCGGTCGTGGTCAGGCGAAAATGCCGCAGATCATTCGGCAGCTGCCAGGGCAGCCGGTTATCGATGCCGATCACGCGGTTGGTGGCCATGGCCGCGATGATTGAGAGTCTCGGGTCTCGGGTCTCGGGTCTCGGGTTCATGATTTGGCTGCAATACCGTCAACGCGAAACCCGAAACCCGGGAGGCGAGACCGGATGCTACACCGCGACCGGCGCCTTGATGTGGGGGTGCGGGTCGTAGTTGACCAGCGCAATGTCGTCGTACACGAACTCGTCCAGCTCGCGGCGCGATGGATTGAGCTGCAAGGTCGGCAGGCGCCGCGGCTCACGCGCGAGCTGTGTACGCGCCTGCTCCAGGTGATTGAGGTAGAGGTGCGCGTCGCCGAGGGTGTGGATGAACTCGCCCGGCCGGAGCCCGGTGACCTGCGCGACCATCTGCGTGAGCAACGCGTAGGACGCAATGTTGAACGGAACGCCAAGGAACACGTCAGCGCTGCGCTGGTAGAGCTGACAGGAAAGACGGCCCTCGGCGACGTAGAACTGGAACAGGATATGGCAGGGGGGCAGCGCCATGCGTTCGAGATCGGCCACGTTCCAGGCGCTCACCAGCAGGCGGCGCGAGTCCGGGTTGTGGCGGATTTGCTGCACCACCGTGGCGATCTGATCGATCCGGCGGCCGTCGGGTGCGGGCCACGAGCGCCATTGGTAACCGTAGATCGGCCCGAGGTCGCCACGCTCGTCCGCCCACTCGTCCCAGATCGTGACGCCATGGTCGTGCAGATAGCGCACGTTGGTGTCGCCGCGCAGGAACCAGAGCAGCTCGTGGACGATCGACTTGAAATGCAGCTTTTTAGTGGTGACCAGGGGGAATCCCTGCGCCAGGTCGAAGCGCATCTGGTAGCCAAACACGCTGAGGGTACCCGTTCCGGTGCGGTCGGCCTTGCGGGTTCCGTGGGTGAGCACGTGGTTGAGAAGATCGAGGTATTGGCGCATCAGTTCGTCCGGGTGTCGGCCATACATGCAGGTGAATCCGCGGCGGTCGACCAAGATGCCGGGATCCGCGACGAATGGTACCGCGACGCTATGGGAAAACGCTGGCGGCTCGGTTATTAAAAAGCTTCGCGGCGTCTTTAATAATTCCCGACCGCTGTCGCGACCCAAGTATAACCGGGAAGCGCGCGTGTCGCAGCACGCCGACTCGCGCTGAGTGTTGACTAGGAGAGGGTATGGAAAGGTTCCTGTTCATGCGCCCGTTGCTGGAGCGGTTGGGGGATGGGCGCTTTTGTTATCGTGCCGCGGCGATCGTGCTGCGGGTTGTTGCCGCCACGATCGTGCTCTTCAGCCTGGTCACGTTCTTCGGCGCTGGACGGCTGATCTTCGATCTACCATCGCATGCCATCCTGGGCGGAGTCCTGTTCGAGGTTTTCTTCGTGCTCGCCATCTACGCAACCGTGCACGTGCTGCTGCTGCGGGCGGCGGACATCGACAAACTCGAGGTGCACGAGTACTACGCGCTCCCGCTGGGCGCCAAGCTCGTGCAGCTGATGGGTGAGGCCTACGCGGCGTTCGTAAGCCTCGTCGCGATCGGTGCGGGCGCATTCGTGGCGTTCACCAACCTGAGCGCGAGCAAGGTGCTGAATCCCTTGGTGCGCAGCCTCTTCCCCAGCCTGCGCGAGGACACGACCCTCATGGGCGGCATCGAATTTGTGGCGAGCGGACTGCTCGTTGCATTTGCGGCGCTGGTGCTGGCCTATGTGCTGTCGCAACTGCTGGCGCTCGCCGCGCGCATGGGGCGTCCGGCGGCCAGTGTTGCGGTGGCGCGGCCGATGGGCGAACCGAGCCAGGGATTCCGTTCGCGCTTCGGTTGACAGTGGCCCGGCGCTTAGCTGCGATGCCCGGGATGGAACAGGCGCACGTCGCGGCGCTTGAACAACGGTATGAGCGCCATCCCGGCGACGAACCCGCCGATGTGCGCGCCCCACGCCACGCCCCCGCGCTCCCCGGCCGCGAGGAGTGAGTTGACGATCTGCAGCACGAACCAGAAACCGAGCATCAGCCACGCCGGCAGGTACACGAAGCGCGTGTAGAGCCCGAGCGGGATCAACGTGAGCACGCGCGCGTGCGGGTATAGCAGCAGGTAGGCGCCGAGCACACCGGAGATGGCGCCGCTCGCGCCGATCATCGGGATGGCGGAATCCGGGTTGGGGAGAGCCTGCGCAAACGCGGCCGCCAGTCCGCACAACAGATAAAACGCAATGAAGCGCACATGCCCCATGGCATCCTCGACGTTGTTGCCGAAGATCCACAGGTACAACATGTTGCCGATGATGTGCATCCATCCGCCGTGCAGGAACATCGACGAAAAGAGCGTTGCGGCGGGTGGCACGAGATAAAGCTCGGGCGGCAGGCGCTGGGTACCGATCAGAGTGGCGGGCGTAACGCCGAGCGCGCGCACGGCGAGCTCGAACCCCTGCTCGCCGAGCGACAGTTGCCAGAGGAAGGCGAGCGCGCAGGCCGCGATCAGGGCGATCGTGACGATCGGATAAATTCGCGTCGGGTTGTCGTCGTGCAGGGGAATCATTGGCGTCCTCGGCGTGCCGTAGCGGCCAGCGGATCCTGGCGGTAGAAGGCGCGTAGCTGCTGATAGACGTCCGGGAACGGCCGCGCGACCCAGCGCGGTCGGGTGAAAAACGCCTCGCTCAACACGGCAAAAAACTCGGCGGCATCGGTGGCGGCATAGGGGTCGAGCTGCGTCTGCTCTCCGGCGTCGACGGCGGCGGTAAACCGATCGTAGGCCGCGCGAAACGCCGAAGTCCAGGCGCTGCGGCTCATGTCGCGATGCAGCGGCGGAAACCCGTTGGCATCGCCATTGAGAATGTCGAGCTTGTGGGCGCACTCATGGATCACGAGGTCGGTGCCATCGGATCCGTCCTGGCCGGCGATGGTTTCCCACGACAATACCATGGGCCCGTCGCTGAGCGACTCGCCGCACAGCTCATCGACATAGTGGTGCTCGACGCCGATCTCGTCGGTGTAGCTGTGGCGCACGCGGAAATCGCCCGGGTACACAATGATTGTCACCCAGTCCTTGTAGTAGTCGAGACCGAGACCCAGCACGGGGAGCGCCGCACGGACGGCGATCAGCGTGCGCATGGCGTCGGTCAGGACGAGGTCGTGGGCCGCCTGGAGCGCCTTCTTGCGCAGCAGCCGCGCCGCCAGCTCGCGCAGCTCCGCGCGTTTGTCGCGCGGCAACCCGCGCGCATAGGGGGTGCGTGCCATGGCCGCGCGCCAGAGCCGGTCGGGAAGGGGCGGCGGGCGCAGCGCCCGTCGTAGGCGCGACAGCACGGCCGGGCTCGTCAGCGGGACGGCAGCGCGCTGCGCTCAGCGGCCTGCAGGGTGTTGGTGAGCAGCATGGCGACCGTCATCGGGCCAACGCCGCCCGGCACCGGAGTGATCCAGCCGGCGCGCGCGCGGGCCGCCTCGAAATCGACGTCGCCCACGAGCTCGCCGCTTGCGAGGCGATTGACGCCGACGTCGATGACGATGGCGCCGGCTCTGACCCATTCGCCCGCGAGCATCCGCGGCCTGCCCACCGCCACGACCAGCACTTCCGCCTGCCGCACGTGCTGCGCGAGGTCACGGGTCTGGCTATGGCACACCGTCACGGTGCAGCCGGCGAGCAGCAGCTCGAGCGCCATGGGTCGACCCACGATGTTCGAGGCGCCGACCACGACCGCGTGCTTGCCGGGCAGGGTCTCGCCGGTGTGCTCGAGCAGCTTCATCACGCCGTACGGCGTGCACGGGCGCAGCAGGGGGCGGCGCTGCGCCAGCCGGCCCAGGTTGTAGGGATGAAAACCGTCGACGTCCTTGGCCGGGTCGATGGCGTCGATCACGGCATCGGGGTCGATATGCGGCGGCAGCGGCAGCTGTACCAGGATTCCGTCCACGGCCGTGTCGCGATTGAGGCGTGCAATCAGCGCCAACAGGGCCGCCTCGGTCGTGTCGGCCGGCAGATCGTGCGACAGGTCGCGCATGCCTACCTCCGCGCAGGCGCGGCGCTTGTTGCGTACGTAGACCTGGGAGGCGGCCTGCCCGCCGACCATGATGACCGCGAGGCCCGGGGCGGGCTGGCCGGCGGCAACTCGAGCCGCGATCCGTTCACGAAGACGCTCGCGCATTTCCTGGGCGATACGCTTACCGTCGATCAGGCGGGCTGTCATGATTTTGGGCGGGCGCGGCGCGCGAGCAGTTCGGCCGGCGCGCATCTTCGCATGCGGGGGCCAACCCCGCCACCGGATCGCCATCGCGTTGACGCTCCGAAGGGGGCTGCGTATATTGCCGCGGCATCGGGGTATAGCGCAGCCTGGTAGCGCGCCTGCCTTGGGCGCAGGAAGTCGTGGGTTCAAATCCCGCTACCCCGACCATGAATGGATAGGAACGAGGGGCGAGGTACGAGGCGAAGCCGGGAGCCGAACGTCTAGTCCCCTCGTAACTTTCCCCCCTCGTACTCATCCCCGTGTTCTTGCGCCCGTAGCTCAGCTGGACAGAGCAACGGCCTTCTAAGCCGTAGGTCGCAGGTTCGACTCCTGCCGGGCGCGCCACACATGCCATCCCTGGCGAGGCATCTGAGCCGTGGCTCAAACCCCGGCCGCGCCATCCGTGGCGCGGCGCTCAGCGGCGCGAAGGCACGTTAAGTGCCTTCGCGACCGCCCCGCTTCGCCCTGCCGGGCGCGCCACTTCTTCCGGACTTCATGTATAATGCCGCGCTCTTTCCGACCAATGGTGAGCGTAGCTCAGTTGGTTAGAGTCCCGGATTGTGATTCCGGTTGTCGTGGGTTCGAGTCCCATCGCTCACCCCAAATTGCGGGCCGTTAGCTCAGTTGGTAGAGCAGCTGACTCTTAATCAGCGGGTCCTAGGTTCGAGCCCTAGACGGCCCACCATCCGCAGCGGGGCTTGGCAGTCTGCCAAGCCCCTTTTGTTTGGTGCCGTGCCCGAAGCGCTGGCGCGCGGGCGCCGGCGCCACCCTCACCATGCTCTAGAATGGGTGCGGCATGCGCGGTCCGGACGCGAATGTGGCGGAATTGGTAGACGCGCTGGATTTAGGTTCCAGTGGGGCAACCCGTGGGAGTTCGAGTCTCCCCATTCGCACCAGCGCTATTGCGCATCGCGCTTTGGCGAACCGGCGTCAAAACCGGTATGATGTTGTCAGTCTAACCCATTCTCCCGTAAAGAGGTTTTTCTCCAAACAGGGGTTGTGATGCAAGTCTCAGTACAAAGTGTCGGCACGCTCGGCCGCAAGCTAACCGTGGCGTTGCCGGCGGAGGAATTGGAAAAGGCGTTCAGCTTGCGCCTGCAGCGGCTGTCGCGCCAGGTGAAGATGCCCGGGTTTCGGCCCGGCAAGGTGCCGCTCAAAATGATCGAGGCCCAGTACGGCGCAAGCCTCATGGAAGAGGTGGCCGGCGACCTGATCGAGGCGAGCTTTCGGGAAGCGATCACGCGTGAGGGCTTGCGGCCGGCGGCTGGTCCGCGCATTCAGCGCAAGCCCGTCAAGCGCGGCGAACAACTGGAGTACACCGCAGACTTCGAGGTCCTACCGGAGATTCCGCGCAAGGACTTGCGGGGAGTGAAGATCGAACGCCCGGTGGTCACCGTGCAGCCCGAGGACGTAGAACGGACGCTCGACACCATTCGCAAGCAGCGCGTGAGCTTCAGCCCCGTGACGCGCCCCGCCCGGGAGGGCGACCGTGTGGTAATCGACTTCGTCGGCAAGATCAAAGGTGAGAAGTTCGACGGCGGCTCGGCGAGCGGTTTTCCCGTGGTGCTCGGCAGCCAGACCCTGATCGACGATTTCGAGAAAGGGCTGGTAGGGGTGTCTGCCGGGGAGCAGCGCACGGTGAGCGCCACGTTTCCCGCCGATTACCGCCACAGCCCGCTCGCCGGACAGACCGTGGATTTCGAAGTCACAGTAGAGGAGGTTGGCGAGCCGGTCTTCCCGGCAATAGACCAGGAATTTGCCAAACAGTTGGGCGTGGCTGACGGCAGCCTGGACACGCTGCGGCGCGAGGTGCAGCAGAACCTGGAGCGCGAGGCGGCGAGCCGCGCGCGCAACGTCATGCGTTCCCAGGTCATCCGGGCGCTGCTCGAGGCCAACAGAATCGAGCTGCCCAGCGGCCTGATCGAGGCCGAGATGCAGCGGCTCAAGCAGGCCGCGGCGGCCGCGCGCGGCGGCAAACTCGCGCGCCCCGCAGTGGGCGAGGACGTGTGGCGCTCGCGCGCCAAGGAGCGCGTGGCGGTGGGTCTGGTGGTGGGCGAGGTCATGCGCGCGCGGGGCATCAAGGCGGACCCGGCGCGCGTGCGTGCAAAGCTCGAAGAGCTGGCGCAGGAATACGAATCGCCGCAGGCTTTCATCGACTGGCATTACCAGAATCCGCAGCGGCTCGCGGATGTCGAATCACTAGTGCTCGAAGAACGGCTGGTCGATGAAATGCTGTCCACCGCTGAGGTCAGCGACAAGCCTGTGAGCTTCCAGGAGCTTGTGCAGATGGACGCTGCGGCGTAAACGTACAGAGGAAAAGGTAGCAATGAAAAGCGCGAATTTCGAAGGTTCCCTGAACCCGCAGGCACTCGGCCTGATCCCGATGGTCATCGAGACCACCGGGCGTGGCGAGCGTGCCTACGACATCTACTCACGCATGCTCAAGGAGCGGGTCGTGTTCCTGGTCGGGCCGATCGAGGACCATACGGCCAACCTGATCGTGGCCCAGCTCCTGTTCCTGGAGTCCGAGAACCCCGACAAGGACATCCACCTCTATATCAACTCACCGGGTGGCGCGGTCAATGCGGGGCTGGCGATCTATGACACCATGCAGTTCATCAAGCCGGACGTGAGCACGGTATGCGTGGGTCAGGCGGCCAGCATGGGCGCAGTGCTCCTTGCCGGTGGTGCGCCAGGCAAACGTTTTGCCCTCCCGCACGCGCGCATGATGGTGCACCAGCCCCTGGGGGGCTTCCAGGGACAGGCGACCGATATCGAGATCCACGCCAAGGAGATCCTGCGGGTGCGCGACCGGCTGAACCAGATCTTGGTGAAGCACACGGGTCGGACCATGGATCAGATCCGGGAGGACACGGATCGCGATTACTTCATGGACGGCGGCGAGGCCACGCAGTACGGGCTGATCGATGCCGTCATCGAAAAGCGCAAGTAATGACCGGATTTGTCGGATTTCTGTGCTATCAATACTGCTGAGGCTTGCAAAATCCGCCGGAAGAACGCATTCTGACGTTGGTATTACAGGTTCCGGCGAGGCTTGACGATGGCAACCGACAACCATAGTGGGCGCGGCGACGGCGGTAAGGGCGAGAAGCTCCTCTACTGCTCGTTCTGCGGCAAGAGCCAGCATGAGGTTCGCAAGCTCATCGCTGGCCCGTCGGTGTTCGTCTGCGACGAATGCGTCGAGCTGTGCAACGACATCATTCGCGAAGAGGTTCAGGAGGAAAAAAACGCCGCCGGGGCCAAGAAGAAGTTTCCCACACCGCGCGAGATCAAGCAGATTCTCGACGAGTACGTGATCGGTCAGGACGACGCCAAGCGCGTGCTGTCGGTGGCTGTCTACAACCACTACAAGCGCATTGAGAACGAAGGCAAGGTCGGCGACGTCGAGCTCTCCAAGAGCAACATCCTGCTGATCGGCCCGACCGGTTCGGGCAAAACCCTGCTGGCCGAGACGCTGGCGCGGCTGCTCAACGTCCCGTTCACGATCGCCGATGCGACCACGCTCACCGAGGCTGGTTATGTCGGCGAGGACGTCGAGAACATCATCCAGAAGCTGCTGCAGAAGTGCGACTACGACGTCGAAAAGGCGCAGAAGGGCATCGTCTACATCGACGAAATCGACAAGATTTCGCGCAAGTCGGAAAACCCTTCGATCACGCGCGATGTTTCCGGTGAGGGCGTGCAGCAGGCGCTCTTGAAGCTCATCGAGGGTACGATCGCCTCGGTACCGCCGCAGGGCGGCCGCAAGCACCCGCAGCAGGAGTTCCTGCAGGTCGATACGCGCAACATCCTTTTTATCTGCGGCGGCGCCTTCTCGGGTCTGGACAAGGTCATCCAGAACCGCAGCGAGCGCAGCGGCATCGGTTTCGGGGCCGAGATTCGCAGCAAGTCAGAGGGCCGGCGGGTCGGCGAGACGCTGCGCCAGGCCGAGCCCGAGGATCTCATCAAGTACGGGCTCATTCCGGAGTTCGTCGGCCGCCTGCCCATCATGGCGGTGCTCGATGAGCTCGACGAAAGCGCCCTGATCCAGATCCTTACCGAGCCGAAGAATGCGCTGGTACGCCAGTACCAGAAGCTGCTCAAGCTGGAAGGTGTGGAGCTCGAGATCCGCGACGAGGCCCTGCACGCCGTGGCGCGGCGGGCGCTCGAGCGCCGTACCGGTGCGCGCGGTCTGCGCTCGATTCTGGAACGGGGTCTGCTCGATATCATGTTCGAGCTACCGTCGCTTGAGAACGTGACCAAGGTCGTGATTGAGGCGAACGTGATCACGGAGGGCGCACAGCCGATCCTCATTTACGCCGACGAGGATCATCAGAAGCGCGTCTCAGTCAGCCCGTAGGCCGCCGGCCTGCCGTTCATGGTGTGTTGAAGCCCCGCCGTTGGCGGGGCTTCTTTTTTCAGTTCTTTCAGCGGCCGGGCGCCGCCCCTCCACGGCGTCGGGGCGGGTCGCGGCCATCCGTAGAGGCCCTGCGCGGGGCCCGAGGGGGGGGCGGCGCCGGGCGGGGCGCGATTCCTGCGCGCCGCCATTCCAGCCTGTTTTGTCTCATTTTTCTTCTCCCCAGGGCGCCGGCGGGCCGGCGATTTCCCGTGCGACATTGAAATGGTGCTGTTTAGGCCCCAAACTTGGATCAGTTCCTCTCAACCTGCCGCTCAGAGCGCCTGAGACCCTAGATGACCCAAGACAAATCCAATCCAGCACGCCCCAAGACGGTTCCCGGCTCTGAGATCGCGCTGCCGGTTCTGCCGCTGCGCGACGTCGTTGTGTTTCCGCACATGGTGATCCCGCTGTTCGTGGGCCGCCGCAAGTCGATCCGTGCGCTCGAGCAGGCCATGGAGTCCGGCAAGCAGATCATGTTGGTGGCGCAAATGAGCGCCTCCGACGACGACCCGACCGCCGAGAACATCCACGCTATTGGGACGATCGCCAGCATCCTGCAGCTGCTGAAGCTGCCGGACGGGACCGTCAAGGTGCTGGTGGAGGGCGAACGCCGCGCGGTCGTGCAGCATTACACCGAGACCGACGAGTACTTCTCCGCCCAGGTGGCTCTGCTCGAAGCCGAGCCGCTCAGCGATCGCGAGGGCGAGGCGCTGATGCGCTCGGTGCTCAATGAGTTTGACCAGTACGTCAAGCTCAACATGAAGATCCCGCCCGAGATCCTCACCTCGCTCGCGGGGATCGACGACGCGAGCCGTCTGGCCGATACCGTGGCCGCGCACCTGTCGCTCAAGATCGAGGACAAACAGGCGATCCTCGAGGTGCAGGACGTGCGTGAGCGTCTTGAGAAGATCCTCGCGGTGCTCGAAACCGAGATCGACCTGCTGCAGGTCGAGAAGCGCATCCGCGGGCGCGTCAAGCGCCAGATGGAGAAGAGCCAGCGCGAGTACTATTTGAACGAGCAGATGAAGGCCATCCAGAAGGAGCTCGGCGAGCTCGAGGAAGGCCCCAACGAAATCGAGGAGCTCGAGAAGAAAATCAAGGCCGCCGGCATGAGCAAGGAGGCGCGCGAGAAGGCCGAGGCCGAGCTCAAGAAGCTCAAGATGATGTCACCGATGTCGGCCGAGGCCACGGTGGTGCGTAATTACATCGACTGGCTGCTGCAGGTGCCGTGGAAAAAGCGCAGCAAGATCCAGAAGGACCTGAAGAAGGCCGAAGAGGTGCTCGAGCACGACCACTACGGCCTCGAGAAGGTAAAGGAGCGCATCCTCGAGTACCTGGCGGTGCAGCAGCGTGTCAACAAGCTGAAAGGCCCGATCCTGTGCCTGGTCGGCCCGCCGGGTGTGGGCAAGACCTCGCTCGGCCAGTCGATCGCGCGCGCCACCGGACGCAAGTTCGTGCGCATGGCCCTAGGCGGGGTGCGTGACGAGGCCGAAATCCGCGGGCATCGCCGCACCTATATCGGCTCACTGCCCGGCAAGATCATCCAGAACATGTCCAAGGTAAAGGTGCGCAACCCGCTGTTCATGTTCGACGAGGTCGACAAGATGTCGATGGACTTCCGCGGCGACCCGAGCTCGGCGCTGCTCGAGGTGCTCGACCCGGAGCAGAACCACGCGTTCAACGACCACTACCTGGAGGTCGACTACGATCTGTCCGATGTGATGTTTATCGCGACGGCCAACACGCTCAACATCCCGCCGCCGCTCCTTGATCGCATGGAGGTGATCCGCCTGTCGGGCTACACGGAGGACGAGAAGGTCAATATTGCCGAACGCTATCTCGTCCCCAAGCAGCGCAAGAACAACGGCCTGAAGGAGGACGAGGTTTCGATCTCGGAGGCCGCGATCCGCGACATCGTTCGCTACTACACGCGCGAGGCCGGTGTGCGCAATCTGGAGCGCGAGATCTCCAAGATCTGCCGCAAGGTGGCCAAGGACCTGCTGCTCGGCAAGGCCGAGGGCAAGGTCGCGGTCACGCCGCGCAATCTCGATAAGTACCTCGGCGTGCGCCGCTATCGCTACGGGCTGGCCGAGGAGGCCAATCAGGTTGGCCAGGTCACGGGCCTTGCCTGGACCGAGGTTGGCGGGGAGCTGCTTACCATCGAGGCCGCCGTGGTGCCCGGCAAGGGCAAAACCACCTACACCGGCAAGCTCGGCGACGTGATGCAGGAGTCGATCACCGCGGCCATGACCGTGGTGCGGGCGCGCGCCGCCAAGCTCGGCATACCGGCCGATTTCCATCAAAAGCACGACGTGCATGTCCACGTGCCGGAAGGTGCGACGCCGAAGGACGGACCCAGTGCTGGCATCGCCATGTGCACGGCTTTGGTGTCGGCGCTGACGCGCATCCCGGTGCGGGCCGATGTCGCCATGACCGGCGAGATTACGCTGCGCGGCGAAGTGTTGCCGATCGGTGGGCTGAAAGAGAAACTGCTGGCCGCGCACCGCGGCGGCATCAAAACCGTGCTGATTCCGGAGGAGAACCGCAAGGACCTCGAAGAGATCCCGAAGAACATCCGGGAGCGGCTCGACATCCGTCCGGTGCGCTGGATCGATCAGGTGCTGGAGGCGGCGCTCGAGCGTCCGCCTGAGCCGCTCGTCGAGGCGCCGGCCGAAGGCACCGCCGCGGCCGGCGAGGCGCTTGACGTCATCAATCCCGCCAGGACCCACTAAGCGCCCGCGCGACCGAGACCCGCGGCGGCGCATGATGCGCTGCGCGCTGCGGCGCGCGAGGTTGGCAAAGCGCTCACCCATGCCTTACACTAGCTGCCCTTTCGCGGGCCGCACGCAGGGTGCTTAGCTCAGCGGTAGAGCATCGCCCTTACAAGGCGAGGGTCGGGGGTTCGAAACCCTCAGCACCCACCAGAGAACCGAGAAGGTCGAAACGGGGAGCGGTAGTTCAGTCGGTTAGAATACCGGCCTGTCACGCCGGGGGTCGCGGGTTCGAGTCCCGTCCGCTCCGCCACCATTGCCGGGCGAGGAGCCATCCTCGCCTTCTTTGCTTCACTCGATGCGCAGCGCCGCCAGGCCGATTCCGGCGGCCGTCGCGGCAGCGACGCACTGAATGCTTCATCGACGGGAGACCTGCGTTGCTGGTGTCGCAGCGCATCCGTTAAAGTACTGCCCCTATGCTCAACAAGATCCGCGAGAAAACCCACGGCATCATTGCCGGCATCATCCTGTTCCTGGTCGGCATCCCCTTCATCCTGTTCGGAATCAATACCTATTTCGAGCCTGGCGGCAACATCAGGATAGCGAAGGTCGACGGCGAGGAGATCTCGCAGGCCGCCTATCGCCGCACGCTCGATGAGCTGCGTGGCCGCGTCGATCCAGCGACGCTCGACAGCCGCCAGTTCAAGGAGATGATCGTGGAGAGCCTTGTTGATCAGACGCTGCTCCTGCGTGGTGCCGAGAAGCAAGGTTATCGGGTGAGCGATGCCCAGCTTGACCAGAAGATCCGCGAGCTGCCGTTCTTCCAGCGTGACGGTAAGTACGATCCCCAGCTCTACCAGGCGTTTCTGATGCGCGAGGGCCGGAATGCGGCGGAATTCCGCAATCGCCTGCGGGCCGAGCTCATCACCGGCCAGGTCGAGCGCGGGCTCGTCGACAGCGCGTTCGTCACCGAGGCGGACATCGCCGCCGCGGTGCGGCTCTTCGGCCAGCGCCGGGAGATCGCGCATGCGCTGATCGCAACCGAAGGGTTTGCCCCGAAGATCACCGTGACCCCGCAGGCCATCGAGGACTATTACAACGCGCAGGCCGACAACTTCAAGACTGAAGAGCAGGTGCGTGTGGAATACATCCGCCTGGCCGCGGCGGATCTTGCCAAGGGTTACCAGCCCGACGACGAGGCCCTCAGGCGCGCCTACGCCGAGGAGGCCGCGCGCTACGTGACGCCCGAGCGGCGGCGCGCAAGCCACATCCTGATCGAGCTGGCGCCCGGCGCCACGGCCGAGGAGGTGCAGCGCGCCGAGGCGAAGGTGCGCGACATCGAGCGGCAGGCGCGCGCCGGTGCGAGCTTCGCCGATCTCGCCAGGAAGCACTCCATGGACAAGGAGTCAGCCGCCAAGGGCGGCGATCTGGGCGACCTTCGCCCCGGCATGCTGCCCAAGGAGCTCGAGACGGCGATCAGCGCGCTCAAGCTCAACGAGATCAGCCAGCCGGTGCGCACCAGCTACGGCTTTCATCTGGTGAAGCTCACCGGCCTCACGCCGGAGAAGCGCAAGGAGCTGAAGGATGTCCAGGCCGAGCTGGTCAAGCTCCTGCGTCAGCGCCGCGCGGAGGAACGCTACGCGGAGCTGTCCGCCAAGCTCAATGATCTGGTCTATGAGAGCCCGGACAGTCTGGCGCCGGCGGCCCAGGCCCTCGAGCTCGAGGTCCAGCAAAGCGACTGGTTCACGCGCGCCGGCGGCCAGGGTATCGCGGCCAACCGGAAGGTGGTTGATGCGGCGTTCCAGCCCGAAGTCCTGAGCCGTGCGCGCAACAGTGACGTCATCGAGCTCGAAGCCGGCACCCTGGTCGCGCTGCGTGTCGTGGACCACCGCCCGTCGACGCGCCGGCCGCTCGCCGAGGTGCGCGCCCAGATCGAACGCATCCTCAGGCAGGAGCAGGCGAGCGCCCAGGCGCGCGCCAAGGGTGAGGAAATCCTCGCCCAACTGCGGGCTGGCGCTTCCCTCGAGAGCCTGGCCGCGAAGCACGGCCTGAAAGTGCAACGCGCCAAGCCGGTGACGCGCGATGAGGCGGGGGACGTCGATCGGCGCATCGTGGAAGCGGCGTTTCGCGCACCGCGGCCAGCGGCCGACAAGCCGCACTACGACCTGGTCGAGCTGGGCAGCCAGGGCGTGGCGCTGCTCGAGGTGCTGAAGGTGGAGGACCCAGACCCGTCCAAGGCCGACGCCGCCACCGTGCAGAAGGTCAAACGGCTGCTCACCGAGCAGCGGGGCGTGGCGCTGTACGCCGGCTATCGCGCCGCACTGCGCAGCGACGCGGACATCAAGATCTACCGGGATAACCTCTAACGCCGTGGGACGGGCGCACCGGCGGCGCCGCTTGGGTCCGCCGTCGGCCGCCGCAGTCAGTCGCCCGCGTACCCGGCACCCAGTGCTACGCAGTTGAAGCCGGCATCGACATAGGTAATCTCGCCGGTGATGCCGGAGGCGAGATCGGAGCACAGGAAGGCACCGACATTTCCCACCTCGTCGATCGTGACGCCGCGCCCAAGCGGCGCGGTCTTTTCGTAGAAGTCCAGCATCTTGCGGAAGTCGCCGATGCCGGCGGCGGCCAGCGTCTTGATCGGCCCGGCGGAAATCGCATTTACGCGTATGCCTTCCGGTCCGAGCGACTGAGCGAGGTAGCGGACGTTGGCCTCCAGGCTCGCCTTGGCCAGCCCCATCACGTTGTAGTTGGGCAGCGCCCGCACGGCGCCGATGTAGCTCAGCGTGAGCAGCGCGCCCGCCCGGCCCTGCATCATGCCGCGGCCGGCCTTGGCCAGGGCGGCAAAGCTGTAGGAGCTGATCTCGTGGGCGATGCGAAAGCCCTCGCGCGTCACGGCGTCGAGGTAGGAGCCCTCGAGCTGCTCGCGCGGCGCGAAGGCGACCGAGTGCACGATGATGTCGAGCCCGTCCCAGAAGTCATCGAGATGCTCGAACACCGCGGTGATCTGCTCGTCGCTCGCGACGTCGCAGGGCACGGTGATGCTGGAGCCGACCTGGCCCGCATACTTCTCGACCCGTTCCTTGAGCTTCTCGTTCTGGTAGGTGAAGGCGAGCTCGGCACCTTCGCGATGCATGGCCTTGGCGATGCCCCAGGCGATGGAACGCTCGCTCGCCACACCGACGATCAAGGCGCGCTTGCCCGCAAGAAATCCCATGGTCCCCTCTCGGCTTGTCGTTGTTGTGCGGATGAAGCCGTCGCTACAGTAGCGAAAATCCAAAGAGCGGGGAAGGGGGCTCGGCATTGCCGTTCTGGTATATTGCCCGGCACACGCGCGCATGAGGATCGCCACTCGCTCGAGCATGCTGCCGCCCATTGTTCGCCTGTTCGCAACGTTCGCGGCCTTGCTTGCTGTCGCCGAGCCCTGCCGCGCGGCATGGAACAATCCTTATCCAGCCGCGGACGCGCACAAGAACATCCTCTACAGCGCGTTTCGCGAGCGCCCCAAGCATCTGGATCCGGCGCGCTCTTACGCGTCCAACGAGTACGAGCTCATCGCGCAGATCTACGAGCCGCCGTTTCAGTATCACTACCTCAAGCGCCCCTATGAGCTGATTCCGCTCACCGCACAGGCCGTGCCGGCGCCGGTGTTCCGGGATGCACAAGGCCGGCGCCTGGATGCACGGGCGCGCCCCGAGCAGATCGCCACCAGCACTTATGAAATCCGCATCCGGCCCGGTATCCTGTACCAGCCGCACCCGGCCTTTGCCCGCGCTAACGATGGCAAGCTTCGCTATGCGGCGCTCGCCGCCCGCGACATCGCATGGCGGCGCGGCATTGGCGATTTCCCCGAGACCGGAACGCGCGAGCTCACCGCCGCCGACTACGTCTACCAGATCAAGCGTCTCGCCCATCCCAAGCTGCACTCGCCGATCCTGAGCGTGATGCAGGACTACATCGTGGGCCTGAAGGAATACGCAGCGCTGCTCAAACGCGAACACGCGCGGCTCGCCGCCGCGCACGGGCAGGCGGGATACCTTGATCTCACGCGCTATGCGCTGGCTGGGGTCGAGGAGGTCGATCGCTATACCTACCGTGTCACCATCCACGGCAAGTATCCGCAGTTCCTGTACTGGATGGCGATGCCATTCTTTGCCCCCATGGCCCCGGAAGTGGACCGGTTTTTCGCGCAGCCCGGCATGGCCGAGAACAATTTGACGCTCGACTGGTATCCGGTCGGCACGGGTCCTTACATGCTCACCGTCAACGACCCGAACCGCAAGATGGTGCTCGAGCGCAATCCCAACTTCCGCGACGAACGCTACCCGGATAGCGGCGAGCCAGGCGACGCCGCGGCGGGGCTGCTGCGCGACGCCGGCGCGCGGCTGCCGTTCATCGACCGAATCGAGTTCAACCTGGAGAAGGAGAGCATCCCCTACTGGAACAAGTTCCTGCAGGGCTACTACGACCGTTCCGGCGTGCTGAGCGAGTCGTTCGACCAGGCGGTGCGGTTCACGGGCAGCGGCGACACCGAGGTGACCGACGCCATGAAAGAGAAAGGCATCCGCCTGCGGACCAGTGTGGCGACCTCGACGTTCTATCTCGGTTTCAACATGCTCGACCCGGTCGTGGGGGGCTTGAGCGAGCGTGCCCGCAAGCTGCGCCAGGCGATCTCCATTGCCATCGACTTCGAAGAGCAGATCTCGATTTTTCGCAACGGCCGCGGCATCGCCGCCCAGGGCCCGCTGCCGCCCGGCATCTTCGGCTACCGCGACGGTCGCGCCGGCATCAACCCGTACGTCTACGACTGGGTCGACGGTGCGCCGCGCCGCAAGCCAATCGAGTATGCGCGCCGCCTGCTCGCCGAGGCCGGCTACCCGGACGGGCAGGACGCGAGCGGCGCGCCGCTCGTACTGCACTTCGAGACCCCGGCCACCGGGCCCGAGGAGAAGGCGCAGCTCGACTGGATGCGTAAGCAGCTCGCCAAGCTCAACATTCAGCTCGTGGTGCGCGCCACCGATTACAACCGCTTCCAGGAGAAGATGCGCAAGGGCGATGCGCAACTGTTCGTGTGGGGCTGGAACGCCGACTACCCGGATCCCGAGAACTTCCTGTTCCTGCTCTACGGGCCGAACAAGAAAGTGGGTGGCGAAGGCGAGAACGCCGCCAACTATGACAACCCGGCGTTCAACCGCCTGTTCGAGCGCATGAAGAACATGGACAACGGCCCGCAACGTCTCGCCATCATCGACGAGATGCTCGACATCGCGCGCCGCGACGCCCCCTGGGCATGGGGCGTGCACCCCAAGCAGTTCGTATTGATGCACGCCTGGCTGTCGAACGACAAGCCGAACCACATGGCCAACAACACGTTCAAGTACCTGCGGCTCGACCCGCAGAGGCGCGCCGCGCGCCGCGAGGCCTGGAACCGCCCGGTGCTGTGGCCGATCGGTGCGCTGCTCGTGGCGCTGACCGTGAGCCTGGTGCCGGCGGTCATCACCTATCGGCGCCGCGAGCGGGGGATGGCGCGGTGATTGCCTATGTCGTTCGGCGTCTGCTGTATGCCGTCCCGATCCTGATCGGCGTAAACCTGATCACCTTCGCGCTGTTCTTCTTCGTCAACTCGCCGGACGACATGGCGCGCATTCACCTCGGCGTGAAGCGCGTGACGCCGGAGGCGATCGCCCGCTGGAAGGAGGACCGCGGCTATGACAAGCCGCTCGTCTACAACAGCGCCGCATCCGGAGCAAGCCGCCTGACCGACACGATCTTCTTCCAGCACTCGGTGCGCCTGTTCGTGTTCGATTTCGGCCGTTCCGACCAGGGGCGCAACATCGGCCACGATGTTCGCACGCGCATGTGGCCGAGCCTGGCGATCGCCGTGCCGACATTTTTGGTCGGGGTGCTGACCTATATCACCCTGGCCTTGCTGCTCGCGTTGTTCCGTGCGACCTATGTCGACATCTGGGGAGTCGTCGCCTGCGTAATCCTCATGTCGATCTCCGCGCTGTTCTACGTGATCGGCGGCCAGTATCTCGTCAGCAAGCTCTGGCACCTGGTGCCGATCTCCGGCTATGACCAGGGCATTCACGGGCTCAAGTTCGTCGTCCTGCCGGTCATCGTCGGCGTGGTGAGCGCGATCGGCGGCCACACCCGCCTGTACCGCACGTTCTTCCTGGAGGAGATCGGCAAAGATTACGTGCGTACCGCGCGCGCCAAGGGCCTTTCGGAGGCGCGCGTGCTTTTCGGCCACGTGCTCAGGAACGCCCTGATCCCGATACTCACTGGCGTAGTCGTGGTGATCCCGCTGCTTTTTATCGGCAGCCTCATCATGGAGTCGTTCTTCGGCATTCCGGGCCTCGGCAGCTACACGATCGACGCCATCAACTCCCAGGATTTCGCCATCGTCCGCGCCATGGTGTTCCTGGGATCGGTGTTGTACATCGCCGGCCTGATCCTGACCGACATCAGCTACACGATCGTCGATCCGCGGGTGAGACTCGAATGAGACGAAGGTACGAGATACGAGCGTCGAGGGGCGAGGGATGTGGTTTTCTCACACCTCGACCTTCGTCCCTCGTCTCTGGAGCGAAGCGCTGATGCCTTTCCAGCTCGTCTTGCTGTGGACCGACCGCCTGATCTTCTTGCTGGTGGCGGCCGCTGGGGCGTTTGCGATCTACGCCTCGCGCCACGAGCATCTGCGCGCCCCGTGGCGCCAGGTCGCGCGCCGCCCGCTCGCCATGGGCGCGGCTGTCGTGCTCGGCGCCTATGTCACGGTCGGTCTGCTCGATTCGGTGCATTTTCGCGTGCGGCTCGCCGAGACGACCCCGGCGAGCGCGCGCTACAGCGCCGAGGTCAGGAGCCTGCTCGATGTGCTGGCCGAACCGCTGCGCGCCCGGGTGGAAAGGACTTACTCCGCGCCGTTTGCCACGCATGCTTACACCAAGGAGACGGTCGAGTGGCCCGACGGCCGCAAGACCCGTGAATATCCACCGTTGCAATACGGCGGGGCGCATCTGCGTGACCCGGCGCAGGCGGGCGCCGACATTGCCCGACGCAGCCTCGTGGCGGCGGGCGTGGCGATCGGGCTCCTGGCGGCGCTGATGGGCGGCTTCGTGGCTGTCTGGCAGCGCGGTCAGGGGTCGTATCGGCAGCGGCTGCGGCGCCTCCTGTCCGGCCAGACGCAGGTGCCGTGGCGCACGGTCTGGGCAACGGCGGGGGTGCTGCTGTTCCTGGTCGTCTGGGTGGTGAGCCTGGCCAGCCACTATCACATCTTCGGTACCGACCAGGTCGGGCAGGATGTGTTCTACAAGTCGCTCAAGAGCGTGCGCACCGGGCTCGTGATCGGCACCCTCACCACGCTTGTGATGCTGCCGTTTGCCGTATTGTTCGGCGTGCTGGCCGGTTACTTTCGCGGCTGGGTCGACGATGTCATCCAGTACACGTATACCACCTTAAGCTCGATCCCGGGGGTGCTGCTCATCGCGGCGGCCATCCTGAGCCTGCAGGTGTACATGGCCACGCACCCCGAGCAATTTGACAATGTCGCGGCGCGCGCCGATACGCGGCTGTTGTTCCTGTGCCTGATTCTGGGCGTGACGAGCTGGACCGGGCTGTGCCGGCTGCTGCGCGGCGAGACGCTCAAGCTGCGCGAGGTCGACTACATCCAGGCGGCGCGGGCGCTGGGCGTGAGCCACGCACGCGTGATGACGCGCCATATCCTGCCCAATGTGATGCACATCGTGCTCATCACCGTGGTGCTGGACTTCAGCGGGCTGGTGCTGGCGGAAGCGGTGCTGTCGTATGTCGGCGTGGGCGTGGATCCCAGCACCGAGAGCTGGGGCAACATGATCAACGGGGCGCGGCTCGAGATGGCGCGTGACCCCATGGTGTGGTGGAGCCTCGCCTCCGCCTTCGTCATGATGTTCGCGCTGGTGCTGTCGGCGAACCTGTTTGCCGATGCGGTGCGCGACGCCTTTGATCCGAGACTCAGGAAGTGATCAGTGAACAGCGCGCCATTGGTCTGCCTTACCGTTCACCGATCACTGCTCACCGTTCACTGATTACCAGACTATGTTGCTCAAAGTCGAGAACCTGCGGACGTACTTCGATACCCCCGAAGGAACGCTGCGTGCCGTCGACGACGTGAGCCTGGCGCTCGCGCGTGGCGAAACCCTGGCGCTTTTGGGGGAGTCGGGCTGCGGCAAGTCGATCACGGCGCTGTCGCTGACGCGCCTGATTCCGCAGCCGGCGGCACGCCTCGCCGGGGGGCGGGTGCTGCTCGGCGACAAGGATCTGCTCGCGCTGCCGGAGTGCGAGCTGCGCCAGGTGCGCGGCCGGCGCATCGCCATGATCTTCCAGGAGCCGCAGACCGCGCTCAACCCCGTGCTGACCGTGGGCACTCAGATCTCGGAAGCCTTTCCGCAGCCGCTGTCGCGCGCCGCCGCCCGCGCCCGCGCGATCGAGCTGCTGCGTCGGGTCGGTATCGCCGATGCGGAGCGCCATGTTGACGATTACCCGCACCGCCTGTCGGGCGGGATGAAGCAGCGCGTCATCATCGCCATGGCCCTCGCGGGCGAGCCCGACATCCTGATCGCCGATGAGCCCACGACCGCGCTCGACGTCACGATCCAGGCGCAGATTCTCGACCTGCTCAAGGATTTGCAGCGCCAGACCGGCATGGCGATTCTGCTCATCACGCACGACCTCGGGGTGGTCGCGCAGATGGCCGACCGGATCGCGGTGATGTACGCCGGCCAGGTGGTCGAGCAGGCGCCGCGCGGGCGTTTCTTCGCCGATCCGCGGCATCCGTATTCGCGTAAGCTGTTTCTGGCCTTGCCGGCGCGCGGCAAGCGCGGCGCGGCGCTCGATGTGATCAGGGGCGCCGTGCCCCCGCTGACGCAGGTGTTTGCCGGTTGCCGCTTTGCCGATCGCTGCGACCGCAGCTGGGATCTGTGTCGCGCCCGCGCCCCGCGTTGGGTCGAGATCGACGGGCAGGGCGTGCGCTGTCACCTGCACGATCCGCAGGTGCGCGCGCCGAGCGCGGTCGCGACGCCCGCGGCGGGGCCGGGCGAGCTACGCCGTGACGACCAACGCGAGCCAGCGCCGCTGCTCGAGGTGCAGGACCTCAAGGTCCACTTTCCCATCGTGCGCGGCGTGTTTCGGCGCGTCCTGGGGCAGGTCAAGGCCGTCGATGGCGTGTCGTTGCACCTCGCGCAGGGGCGCACGCTCGCGCTGGTCGGGGAATCGGGCTGCGGCAAGACCACGGTCGGCAAGGCAATCCTGCAGCTCATCCGTCCGGATGCCGGCACCGTGCGCTTCGCGGGTCAGGAGCTGACGACGCTGCCGGCCCGCGCGCTGCGCCGGCTGCGCCAGGAGTTCCAGATCATCTTCCAGGATCCGTACAGCTCGCTCGATCCGCGCATGCTGGTCGGCGAGATCCTGGAGGAGGGCATGCGGGCGCTGGGTGTGGGTGGCGCGTCCGAGCGGCGCAAGAAGGCCGACGAGCTGCTCGAGCATGTGGGGCTCCCAGCGTCGGCGCGCCTGCGCTATCCGCACGAGTTCTCCGGTGGCCAGCGGCAACGGATCTGTATCGCACGCGCCTTGGCCGTCGACCCTAAGCTCATCGTGTGCGACGAGCCAACCAGCGCCCTGGACGTGTCGGTGCAGGCCCAGATCCTCAATCTGCTCAAGCGGCTTCAGGATGAGCTCGGCCTGAGCTACCTGTTCATCTCCCACAACCTCGGCGTGGTGGAATACCTGGCGCACGATGTGGCCGTGATGTACCTCGGGCGCATCGTCGAGGCCGGGCCGATCGGTGCGGTGCTCGAACGCCCGCGCCACCCGTACACGCAGGCGCTGCTGTCGGCGGTGCCGGTGATCGAGGAGGCGAGCCGCCGAGAGGTAATACGCCTGCGCGGCGACATCCCCTCACCGGCAAATCCGCCGGCCGGCTGCCATTTTCACCCGCGCTGCCCGCAGGTCATGGCGGTGTGCCAAGAGCGCTACCCGGACGCCACCGCGCTTGGCGACGGGCACGTGGTGCGCTGCCACTTGTATGGCAGTGAACGGTGAGCAGTGAACGGTAAACAGTGAGCGGTGAGCGGCTCAGCCGTTCGGCGCCGCGGCGTCGAACAGACCCGAGGTGCGACCCGGCCAGATCTTGAGACGCTGGCCGAGGCGCAACACGTCCTCGGCGTCGATCAGGTTCCACTGCGTCAGCTGCCGGACCAGCACGCCGTAACGCCGCGCGATCGAGCTGAGGGTTTCGCCGGAGCGCACGTGATGAATGATCGGCTGGGAGCCGGATGCCTGCGCGACCGGCGTCGGTTTCGGCGCGGCGGCGAGGACGGTCGGCGCGATCGGTCGTGTCGATATCGGGATCAGCAGGTCCTGACCGGCGCGCAGCAGGTTGCTGTGCAGGCGGTTGGCGGTGCGAATGGCCTCGACCGTCACCCCATAGCGCTTGGCGATCTCGTGCAGGGTGTCGCCGCGGCGCACCGCGTGATGGCGGTACTGCACGCGGTTTTCCTTGGGCAGGCTGCTGAGCGATTCGAGCAGGGCGTCTTTCTTGTCGATTGGCACCAGCAGGTGGTGCGGCCCGTCCGGGTCGGTGGCGAAGCGCTGGTAGCCGGGGTTGATGCTGTGCAGCTCCTCGATCGGCATCTCGGCGAGGCTGGCCACCACGCCGAGGTCGATCTGCGCATCGGTTTCGATGCGCGCGAAGTAGGGCGCATTGGGAATGTCCGCCAGCCGCACGCCGTACTTGTCCGGGTCGGCCACGATGTTGACCATGGCCTGCAGCTTCGGCACGTAGTTGACGGTCTCGTTCTTGAGCTTGAGGCTCTGATAGTCGGTCGGTTTGCCGCGGGCGCGATTGAAGGCGATCATCCGGTTGATCTTGCCTTCCCCGGCGTTATAGGCGGCGAGCGCGAGGTGCCAGTCGCCGTCGAACTCGTTGTAAAGCTTCTCGAGATAGTCGAGGGCGGCCTGGGTCGACGCCATGACATCGCGCCGACCGTCGTACCACCAGTTCATCTTCAGGCCATAGAGCCGGCCGGTCGGCGCAATGAACTGCCACAACCCCACGGCGCGAGCGCGCGAGTAGGCGAGCGGCTGGTAGGCGCTTTCGATCGCCGGCAGCAGCGCGATCTCGGTCGGCATGCCGCGTTTCTCGACCTCTTCGACGATGTAATGCAGGTACAGGCGCGAGCGCTCCATCATGCGCGCCATGTACTCCGGGTTGTTCACGATCCACTGCTCGTGCACCTTGACGAGCGGACTGTCGAGCTTCTTCATCGCGAAGCCGGCGCGGATTCGGGCCCAGACGTCCGGGTAGGCCTGGTCGGCGGCGACCGGCTGCGCAGCCGGTTCGGGCGCCGCATCGGTGTCGTCGGGCGCTACCGCCGGGGGCTGGGCGGAGGGCTCGGTCTGGGCCGATGGCGCAGCCGTCAGCGCGACGGTCTGGGCGGGCGCAGCCTCTGGCAGGGTCTCGGCGGTCTTGGTGGAGGGGGAGCTGATGCACCCGGCAAGGGCCAGGGATAAACAAACCGGAAGGACTGCTTCTTGGCTATTCTTCCAATCCATTCAGCGTAATGGTAGGTGCCCCGCGGGGGCGGGTCAACCAAAGTCAGCCACGAAAGTTGTCCTTCCATCGGCGGATCGTGGCGAAGACCGAGACCTCGGTATCGAGCCGATGTCCCGCGATGCGCTCGGCCGCGGCGCGGACCGCGGGGACCTGGCTGCGCAGGAACGGGTTGATGCGCCGTTCGAGCCCGATGGTCGACGGCAGGGTCGGCAGGTCCTGCGCCCGCAGTGCCGCGACCTCTCTTTGATGGGCGCGCACGTCCGGGTTATGCGGCTCGACGGCCGCGGCGAAGCGCAGTCCGTCGGCTGTGTATTCATGGGCGCAATACACGGCGGTGTCGGGCGGTAGCGCGGCGAGCCTGCCGAGCGATTCGTGCATCTGCTCCGCCGTGCCCTCGAACAGCCGTCCACAGCCGGCGGAAAACAGGGTGTCTCCGCAAAACAGCAGGCCGTGACCATAATAGGCAACATGACCCCGGGTATGACCGGGCACGGCGATCACCCGAAACGCCAGCCCAAGCTCGGGCACCTCGACGACGTCGCCGTGCTGGACCCGGTGTGTGATGCACGGAATCCGCTCGGCAGCCGGGCCGTACACCGGAATCGCTTTGTGTCTGACGAGATCCTCGATGCCTCCCACGTGGTCGTGATGATGATGCGTGCAGAGGATCGCGCACGGCGTGAGCTCGTGCTCGGCGCAGTAGCGGAACACGGCCGCGGCGTCACCCGGGTCGACGACGGCGACGTGGCGGGCCGGGCCGCCCCGGACCAACCAGATGTAGTTGTCCTCGAATGCCGGGACGTGTAAAACAGCGGCCATGGCAACGAGTGTGAAACCCGTCACGGGGAACGTCAATGCACGCGATTGACACGTGGAGTCGCCGGGCCGAGCTCTGCGCCTGGTTCAGCTCCCCGCTCGGGCGCGCCCTGCAGGCGGCGGAATCGCAGCAGCTGCGCGCCATCCTGCCGCAGCTCTACGGCACCGTCGCGCTGCAGCTCGGGCGCGTCGGCGAGCTCGACCTGATGGATGCGTGCATCGCGCCGACGCGCATCCTGCTCGACCCGGCCGCCGGTCCGGAGTGCCGGTTGGTGCGCGCAACCCCCGAGGAGCTGCCGCTCGACTCCAAGTCGATCGACGTGGTGATCCTGCCGCACACGCTCGACTTCAGCGATGATCCGCATCAGGTGTTGCGCGAGGCCGCGCGCGTGCTGCGCCCGGAGGGACATATCGTGGTGCTGGGCTTCAACCCCGTGAGCCTGTGGGGCGTGCGCCGGCTGTTCACGCGCCGACCACGCCTGGCGCCGTGGAACGGCAACTTCTACCGGCTGGCGCGCATCAAAGATTGGGTCAAGCTGCTCGACTTCGAGCTCACGCGCGGACAAATGCTGTTCTATCGCCCACCGTTCGTACGCGAGAGCTTCATGGACAGGCTGTTTTTCCTAGACAAGATGGGCGACCGCTGGTGGCCGATGATGGCCGCCGTTTATGTGGTGGTCGCGAAAAAACGCGTGCACGGCGTCACGCCGCTGCCGGTGGCGTGGAAGGCGCAGCGCCTGCGCGGCACGATTGGTACATCGCCGGCGGCCCGTTTACTGGTGCGGCGCACCCACCTGCGCCGCGTCAAGTAATGGAGAAGGTGTCGATCTTCACCGACGGCGCCTGTCGCGGCAACCCGGGTCCCGGAGGATGGGGCGCCATACTGCGCGCCGGCGATCGCGAAAAAGAGCTCTACGGCGCCGAGCCCCACACGACCAACAACCGCATGGAGCTGACCGCGGCGATCAGCGCGCTCGAGGCGTTGAAGCGTCCGTGCGAGGTGACGCTCACAACCGACTCGCAGTACGTGCGCCAAGGCATCACGCAGTGGCTCGCCGCCTGGAAGCGGCGTGGCTGGAAGACCGCGGACAGGAAGCCGGTGAAGAACCAGGACCTGTGGGAGCGATTGGAGAAGGCCACCCATCGCCACAAAGTCCACTGGCACTGGATCAAGGGCCATAGCGGCCACCCGGAGAACGAGCGCGCCGACGCCCTGGCCAACCGGGCGATCGACGAGCTGTTGTCTTGAGAAGGTTCAAGGTTTCAGGTCCGCGGTTTCAGGTTCAGAACCTCAAACCTTGGACCTTAAACCTGAAACTCAGAGTCTCAGTCAATAGCAGTAGCCCGGATGAAGCGAAGCGAAATCCGGGGGAACCATCTGGAGGTCAAGACCGTATGCGTCAAATAGTCCTCGACACCGAAACGACCGGCCTTGAGCCCTCCGAAGGTCACCGCATCATCGAGATCGGGTGCGTGGAGCTGGTCAACCGCCGGCCGACCGGCAACAACTATCACCAGTTCGTCAACCCGGAGCGCGAAATCGAAGCCGGCGCCATCGAGGTGCACGGCATCACCAACGAATCGCTGGCCGACAAGCCGCGTTTTGCCGACATCGCCGAGGATTTTCTGGAGTACATCCGGGGCGCCGAGCTCGTCATCCACAACGCCCCGTTCGATGTCGGCTTTCTGAACGCGGAGCTTGGCCTCATCGCCGCGGCCAACGGGGGCAGCGCGCCGCGCATCGAGGAGATCTGCTCGGTGGTGGATACGCTGGCCCTGGCGCGGCGCATGCACCCCGGGCAGAAGAACGACCTCGATTCGCTGTGCAAGCGTTACAGCGTCGACAACACACAGCGCACTCTTCACGGCGCACTGCTCGACGCCGAGATCCTTGCCGACGTCTACCTCGCCATGACTGGCGGGCAGACCGGCTTGTTCGAGGACACGCGCACGCCGCTACAAGCCGCGGCACAGACCGAGATTCGCCGCGCCGATCCCAGCCGGCCGCGCCTTGCCGTGATCGCCGCGAGCGCCGAAGAGCTGGCCGCGCACGAGGCCTTCCTCGCGGAGATCGACAAGAAGAGCAAGGGGCGGTGCCTGTGGAAGCAGCTGGAGGGCAATCGCACATGACGATGGCCGTTGACGCGGGCGTGCATCCGCATGCGCCGCCGCGTTGGCTGACGCCCACGTGGCATTTCGCTAAGCTGTCGGGATGACCGATGCCATTGTCCAGGCCCGCTCCATAACCAAACGTTTCGAGCGCATTATCGCAGTCGATAACGTCAGCTTCGAGGTACGGGCCGGTTCCACCGCGGCGCTGCTCGGCGGTAACGGCGCCGGCAAGACCACCACCATCTCGATCCTGCTCGGTTTGCTGTTGCCGAGCAGCGGCAGCATCAGCATCTTCGGCATCGACATGCTGCGCCGTCGCTACGCGGCGCTGCCGCGCATGAATTTTTCATCCCCGTACGTGGATCTGCCGCGGCGCCTGACGGTGCGCGAGAACCTGATGGTCTACGCGCGGCTGTACGGCCTGTCCCGTCCGGCGGCGCGCATCGCGCAGCTGACCGAGCAGCTCCAGGTCGGCGAGCTGCTGCGCCGGCCGTACGGTCAGCTTTCGGCCGGGCAGAAGACGCGCGTGGTGCTCGCCAAGTCATTGCTGAATGAACCCGAGCTGTTGCTGCTGGACGAACCCACGGCCTCGCTCGACCCCGATACCGCCGACTACGTGCGTGGTTTGCTCGAGCAGTACCGAAACCGTACGGGTGCGACGATTCTGCTCGCCTCGCACAACATGTCAGAGGTGGAGCGGCTGTGCGATGACGTGCTGATGCTGCGCGCCGGCCGGCTCGTGGATCGCGGCACGCCGCAGGAGCTGTTGCGCCGCTATGGGCGGCGCAACATGGAAGAGGTCTTCATCGACATCGCGCGCGAGCGCAGCATCGAGCTCACGCTCGATGACAAGCGGGTCGTGTCGTGACGGCGCCGGCGGCCCAGGGCGTGGGCGCCGCGCTGCGCCGCGTGGCGGCGCTGGTGCTGCGCCACGTCTACCTGCTGCGCAGCTCCGGTCCGCGCATCCTGGAGCTCATTTACTGGCCGACCGTGCAGATGATTCTGTGGGGCTTCATCACGCTGTTTCTGGTCGGCCACAGCTCCTGGCTCGCGCAGGCCTCCGGCGTGCTGCTGTCAGCGGTGCTGCTTTGGGATGTGCTGTTTCGCGGCCAGCTCGGCGTGGCGCTGGTATTCATGGAGGAGATGTGGTCGCGCAACCTCGGGCACCTGTTCGTGAGCCCGCTGCGGCCGAGTGAGCTCGCCGCCGCGTTGCTTGTGATGAGCCTCATTCGAACGCTGATCGGCGTGGGCGGCGCGGCGCTCGCGGCGGTGCCGCTGTTTCAGTTCTCCATTCTGGAGCTCGGCCTGCCGCTGCTTGGGTTTTTCGTGAACCTGATCGTGATGGGGTGGGCCATTGGGCTCGCGGTCTCGGGAATCGTGCTGCGCTATGGTCTGGGGGCCGAGAGCATGGCGTGGATCGCCATCTTCGCCGTACAGCCAGTGAGCGGCGTGTACTACCCGATCGCGACGCTGCCGGACTGGCTACAGCCCGTGGCCTGGGCGCTGCCATCGAGCCATGTGTTCGAGGGCATGCGCGCGGTGCTGATCGAACGGCAGTTTCACCTGGACCTGCTGTTGAACGCGATCGCCCTCAATGTGGTTTACCTGGCCGCCGGGTTCGGCGCGTTCCTCGTATTCTTCCGCATCGCGCGCGTGCGGGGACAGCTGTTGCACGTCGGTGAGTGAAACAAAGAAACACACAACGTTCTTGCGGCCGGCAGCGGACTGCATGGTAGTAGCGCGCTGCGGTTCGGCACGCCATAATCTGCCCGCGTGCCGCAACTGACGCAGGCGCCAATGCCGGAGTCGCCCCATGCCCTACTATGTGTTTCGCCTATCGCCCGACCAGCCGCCGGAGCTCATCAACAGCTACGCCAAGTTCCAGGAGGCCATGAAAGCGGCGCGCGACCTGCGCAGGAGCGAAGGACCGGGGGCGACCAGAACCATCCGCATGGCGTTCGGCGAAAGCGAGAAGGAGGCGCGGCGCCTGCTTACCGAGAAGCGCAAGCCATCGACACCGCTCGAGGAGTGGGAGGCCTAGCGCGCCTGCTAGTTTTCTTGGGGAGGCTGAGTATGTCGGCCGCGCGCCCTGAGCTGTCGAGGAGCGAGCGTAAGGCTGCACCAGGCGTCCCGTCGCAACGTCGTGGAAGACCGTGGTGTAGCCTGGATGGAGCGCAGCGGAAGCCGGGAATCAAGAACCCCGGATTTCGGCGCTACGCGCCTTCGTCCGGGCTGCCACCTAACCACCGGACGTAGTCCGGCCGTTCACCCTCAGCCTGTCAAACGGCCAGCGTGGAACGGCACTTAGTACGCCTGCTTGTCGCGCAATACCCGGAAGATCGTCAACAGGATTATCTTCAGGTCCAGCCACAGCGACCAGTTGTGGATGTAGGCGAGATCGTACTCGACGCGCTTTTGCATCTTGTCGAGTGTGTCGGTCTCGCCGCGCCAGCCATTGACCTGCGCCCAGCCGGTAATGCCGGGCTTGACCTTGTGCCGCAGCATGTAGCGGTCGATGAGCTTGCGATACTGCTCGTTGTGCACGACCGCGTGCGGACGCGGACCGACGAGCGACATCCGGCCCTGTAGCACGTTGATGAGCTGCGGCAGCTCATCGAGCGAGGTGCGGCGCAGGAAGGCCCCGAACGGCGTGACGCGCGGGTCATCGCGCTGCGCCTGCACGACGTTTATGCCGTTTTCCAAAACCCGCATGGTGCGGAACTTCCAAACTTCGATCTTGTTACCGCGCAGGCCATAGCGATGCTGCTTGAAGATGACGGGACCGGGCGAGGACAGTCTGACGCCAATGGCGATCAGAATCATCGGGATCGCGACGAGAAGAAGTATGACGCTCGCGATGACGATGTCTTCCAGGCGCTTGACCAGGCCGTCAACGCCGTAGAACGGTGTTTCCGAAATGCTCACGACCGGCAGGTCGCCGACGTTGCCCCAGGAGGCGTTCAGCAGGTCGAACATGAAGAAGTCCGGAACCATATAGACCGAGACGGTCGTATCCGACAGCCGGCCGAGGAGCTCCTGGATGCGCGTTTCGGCGCGCATCGGGAGCGTGATGTAGACAATGTCGATTCTGCCTTCGTGCGCATGTTTGACCAGCGCGTCCAGATTACCGATCACCTCGATCGGGTCGCGCACCAGCGGACGATCGCCTGCCGGCCGGCGATCGTCATAGAACCCGATCGGATTGAGACCCATCCAGGGGGTGTCGAGAATGGTGCGGGCCAGATAGCCGCCGAGCTCGCGCGCGCCTACGATCGCGACGTTGCGGGTATTGATTCCGTGTTGGCGCAGAATACCGAGGATGGTCTGCAACCATCCGCGCCAGACGATCAGGATCAGGGGCGTGAGCACGAGCCAGGTCAGGAAGGTGCGGCGCGGATAGTCGGCCGAGGTGCGGGTAGCATAGGCGACGAACATCAGTACCACCGCGACGATGACCCACGCCCACAGCAGATTGACGATCTCGCGTTTGATGGAAGATCCGCGCCACGAGCGGTAGACGTCAAAGAAGTGCGCGGTGACGAAGAATACCGCCACGCCCGCGAGCATGGCCGCCACATGGTCTTCGGTCCACGCCTGGTCGTGGAGCCAGGTTGCAAGCGAGAGCGATCCGGCGATCAGCAGGGCGTCGGTTGCCTGCATGAAAGCCGACAACTTGCCGGACTCCGCTCCGATTCGTGCTGGACTTTTCACCGACCGACCCTGATTGATTGGTAACACCTACGGCGTTCTGGCGTAGCGCAAAGAGAACCGCTGCCCCACGGTGCGCGCATTGGCTGTTACAAAACCGCCTGCTTCCGACAATATGCCCGGGACGACGACGCCGTCGCGGCTGAATACTGTGCGAAGTTATTCTACCGGGCACTGGGAAAACGGGTAGCGCGAATCATGCCAGAAAATTGACAACCCGCGCGCAATGTCCTGTGTCTTTGACGCGCGAGACTGGCCGGACCGGGCGTTGTGCGTCACGCCGCCGCACCGGGCGACTAGAATGTGGTGCATCGTCCGTGTGACAAGAAAGCTACAGTAGTGCGGGCACGACAGGTGTCGGGCGGTGGATCATGTCGGACAGAGCTGATAATCTTCGCGCTTCAAAACTCCGCGCCATGGGTTGTCCGAAACGAGCACGTTTGGTTCCTGTCGATGTCGTGCGACCGCGGGTTGCGCACAAGTCGTACCAAGGCGCATCGCCAAGCCGCTCGCCGGTCACCCCGAAATCACATCGCAACGTCGCTCGCCACTTGATTCCAGGAATTGCCTAGCCATGCCGAGCTTGTTACCGCTCACCGCCGGTTCCTTACCAAAGGTTTTGCGCGCGCCGCTGATGTTGATCGCGGCGCTTGCGTTCAGTGGATCAGTCATGGCCCAGAATCCGATCGGCGCCGGCAGCGTCCCGGGCGGCGACTACGAGATCGGGCCGGAGGATCTGCTGGAAATCTCGGTCTGGAAGGAAAAGGATTTGCAGCGCGAGGTGCTGGTTCGTCCCGATGGCTGGTTGACCTTTCCTCTGGTAGGGAACATCCGCGCCAAGGGTCGGACCGCGCTCGATGTGCAGGAGGAGATCACGCACCGCCTGCGCAAGTACATTCCGGACCCGGTCGTTACGGTATCGATAAAGAAAGTGGCCGGCTACAAGATTTACGTGATTGGCAAGGTAAACAAGCCCGGTGAGTACGTGGTGGGCCGCTATGTCGATGTGCTGCAGGCGCTCACCTTGGCCGGCGGTCTCACCCCGTTTGCGGCAGAAGGCGATATCAGGGTTTTGCGCAAGCAGGAAGCCGAGGACGGGACGGTCAAAGAGATCGTCATTCCGTTCGACTATGCCGACGTGAAGAAGGGGCGCGGGCTTCAGCAGAACATCTTCTTGAAGAGCGGTGATGTCGTCGTTGTCCCCTGAGCGCGGTTCCGAGGGCGTATCGGCCCGGAAGCCGCGGCACCTGAGCCGGCCGGCGCGTGCAGGCGTTGCACCGTTGCGGCGCGCGCCGTCGGATTTGGCCGGCCGCCGTTCGCTCTGGCTTTGGATGGGAGCGGTATCGACGCTGATGTCCGTCACGGTCGCGCACGCCGCGGAATGGTCGCTGACGCCGGCGGTGGGTCTCGGCATTTTCTACGACACTAACCCGGCTCTGATCACCAGCGAGCACGAGTCTTCGAGCGGCGTGTATGCAAATGCCATTCTCGGCGCCCAATACACCACGGAGCGTTCCCAGGCCAACCTGGGCGCCGCCTGGTACGGAGCGCGCTACCGGGAGGAGGGGTACGAGGACAGCGACGAAGGCGTATTGGAGCTGCGGTCCTACACGCGTGCCACCGAACGGCAGACGCTCGGTCTCGATGGCGAGTACCGCAGGAGCTCGCTGTACGAACAACGCGCACAGACCGCCCCCGGCACCGGCGATATTCGCGATACCGACGTGGGCTTGGCGCGGGTGCGGCGCGACTACTGGTGGGCGGAGCCACGCTGGGGCATCCAGATGACGGAACGCAATGCGTTGGACATCCGCTATCGGCGCACCGAAGCAAGATATGACGAAATCCTGGACGACTACGACGAGGATGTCGGAACGATCGCGCTGGCGCACGCATTGAATCCACGTGACGAGATACGCTTCGGCGTGCGCGGTTCGAAGTACCGCAGCCCCTCGGCCGACACGCGCTCGACGACGGCTACCGTGTTCGCGGGTTTCGGGCGGGCGTTCACCGCCACGTCCCGCCTGGAGCTGTACGTGGGCGGCGCGCGGGCGACAGAAGAGACGGGCACCGTGCAATACGACGTTACCGGCTACGTGTTTCGCGCTGGTTTGGCGCAGCGCACCGAGCTGACGCGCCTGGAGGTTGTGCTGAGCCGCGACGCCCACCCGAGCGGCGGCGGGCGCCTGGTTGCGAGCGATCAGGTGCGCATGGACCTGCACCACCAGGTCGCGGAACGGGCCGAGGTCTGGTTGCGGGCGCTGGTTTTCCGCGATAGCGTGTTGCAGGGCGAGGACCCGACGCTCGACCGGACCTACGCGGAAATCGAGCCCGGCTGGAGCTGGCGCTGGACCCCGGAGCTCTCGCTCATCGCCTCGTATCGCTACCGCCGGCAGAAGTACGATGTCGACGACAGCGCCGCGTCCAGCAACGCGGTCTTTGCCGGCGTCGGCTACTCCTGGCCCAAATACTCGGTCTCTCGCTGAGTCGACTGGCCGACGCCATACAATGGTGAACAGCTATGGACATGGACACGCATTCACAGCATCTCAGTGACTACCTGGCGATTCTGCGCCGGCGCCGCAAGCAAGTATTTCGGGTCGCGGCGTTTGTTTTTGTCACGGCCGTTGTTCTGGCCTTTGCCATACCGCCGAAATACCGGTCATCGGCAACGATCCTCATCGAGCAGCAGGAGGTGCCGAAGGACATCGTCGCGTCGACCGTGACCGGCTACGCCAACCAGCGCTTGCAGGTGATTCAGCAGCGCGTGCTCACGCAGGACAACCTGCTGCGCATCTCAGAAAAGCTCGGCGTCTACCCCAAGCCCGCCGACAAGGAGAAGGCCGCCGTGATCGCCGGTCGCATGCGCAGCGGTGTCAAGATCGAACCGGTAAGCGCCAACGTCACGGACCCGCGCAGCGGCGCCTCGATGATGGCGACCATCGCGTTCAAGCTTTCCTTCGACGGCCAGAGCCCGGAGATGGCGCAGAAGGTGGCCGAGGAGCTCGTGACCCTGTTCCTCAACGAGAACCTGCGGATCCGCACCCAGAAAGCCGAACAGACCTCGGGCTTCCTGGCCGAGGAGGAAGAGCGCCTGAGCAAGCATATCGCCGAGCTCGAGGCGAAGCTCGCGGCCTACAAGGAACGCAACACCGGACGCTTGCCGGAGCTCATGAACCTTAATATGTCGCTCATGGAGCAGACCCAGCGCGAGCTGGAGAACCTCGAGCGTCAGGTGGTAAACCTCGAGGAGCGCCGGCTGCAGCTTCAGGGCCAGCTCGCCTCCGTCGAGCCCTACACCGGCAGCGGTCCCGGCGGGCGTTACAAGGAGCTGCAGGCCCAGTACCTGGCGGCGACGGCCACCTATTCTGCTGACCACCCGGACGTCATGCGCCTGCGGCGCGAGATCGACACGATGCGCAAGGAGGCTGGGATCACCGAGGAATACGATGCGGCAGAAGCCGAGCTCAAGAAGGTCCGGGGTGAGCTCGAGCGGGCACGAAACATCTATTCCAACAACCATCCGGACATCGTGCGCCTGACCAAGCGCCAGGCCATTCTCGAGGAAAAGCTGCGCGCCTCGGCCGGCAACTCCGCGCTAGGCGTCCCGCTGCGTCCGGACAATCCGGCCTACATCGCCCTGAAGACTCAGCTCGACACCGTCGAGCTGAGTCTCAAGGCGACCCGCGAGCAACAGGCGCGCGCCAAACAGAAGCTCGTCGAGTACGAAAGCCGGCTGGTGCAGACCCCGCGCATCGAGCAGGAGGGATTGGCCCTGCGCCGCGAATACGACAGCGCGGTGCGCAAGTACCAGGAAATCCGCCAGGGGCTGCTGGGTGCGGAAACCGCCGTGGCCCTCGAGCGAGAGCAAAAGGGCGAGAAGTACTCCCTGCTCGAGCCGCCTGATCTGCCGGACGCCCCCAACATGCCCAACCGCAAGGCCTTCATTTTGCTTGGGATAGTCCTCGGATTTGGCGGCGGTGTGGGCTACGCCAGCATCGCGGAGTATATGGACCGCACGATCCGGGGCGCGCGGGCCGTTACGGCCGTGTTACGCACCCCGCCGCTTGCGGTCATTCCCTATATTCCCAACGGTCAGGAGCCATATGCGAAGGCGACGTAGCCGCGGGCTGGCCATAAGCCAACGCCGCAGCAGCCTGGCTGTGGAGCCTAGAGAATACATCTATGGGCCCATCGCGGCGGGTAATATAATCGGCGACCAGGTTGCCTGTGGTGCGGGACTTGCATGGTCCAGGCGGCGGAACCAAGGGGAAACATAACCGATGGATCCATTTACCAAGGCTGTCCAGCTCGCGCGCCAGGAGCGTGAACGGCAAGGTCTCGTCCCCATGGGCGGACGCTCGCTCGTACCGAGCGAGATCGTCTATACGCAGACGCGCAAGGTCGACCTCTACCCGGGCTGGCTGCAGCGCAACCGCATCATCCGCGCCGATGTGAACGACGAGGTCGCGCGCGCCTACAAGGTGCTGCGCACCCAGGTGTCGCGCCAGATGCGCCAGCACGGCTGGAAGACCCTGGCGGTGACGAGCCCAAGCCACGGGGAAGGCAAGACGCTCACCGCGATCAACCTCGCGATCAGTCTCGCGCTCGAGCCCAACCAGACGGTGCTGCTGGTCGATGCCGATCTCGGACAGCCGAGCGTGCACAGCTACCTCGGCTTCGAGGTCGAGCACGGTTTGCGCGAGTACCTGGTCGACAATGTTCCGGTCGAGCACATCCTCGTGCACCCGCAGATCAGCCGGCTGGTGATCCTGCCGGGCAGCACCGGGTCGGCCAATTCATCGGAGCTGCTCTCCTCGCCGGCCATGCTGCATCTCGTACAGGAGCTCAAGCGGCGCTATCCGACGCGGCTGGTCGTGTTCGACATGCCGCCGGTGCTCACCACCGACGACGTGCTGGCCTTCTCGCCATACATCGACGCGGCGCTGCTGGTGGTCGAGGATGGCAAGACCCTGCGCGATGAGCTCGCGCGCGCCGCCGAGCTGCTCAAGGCGGCCAATCAGAACTTGATCGGCACGGTGCTCAACAAGTCGGACGAAAAGAACAATATCTACGGTTTCTGAACCCGCATGGCGGGACACAAACAACGACAGCGATCATCAACGCCGCGGGGGATGGGGATAACTCGGGGTTAGGTCAGAGGTTCGACAGACTCACACGGGGGTACGGAATATGTACGAAACATTCTACGGACTGAAGGAGAAACCCTTCTCGCTCTTGCCGGACCCGAGCTTCTTGTTCCTGAGCGAGAAGCACCGCATGGCGCTCACCATGCTGCAGTACGGCGTGCTGAACCAGGCCGGCTTCACCGTGATCACCGGTGAGATCGGCTCGGGCAAGACCACTCTCATCCGGCAGGTGTTGAGCGAGGTGGAGCACGACATCACGGTGGGCCTCGTCTCCAACACGCACCGCACCTTCGGCGAGCTGCTGCAATGGGTGCTATTGGCTTTTAACCTGGAGTATCGCGACAAGAAGAAAGTCGAGCTCTACCAGACGCTCGCCAACTTCATCGTCAAGGAATACAGCCAGAACCGCCGCACCGTGCTCATCATCGACGAGGCGCAGAACCTCGACGCCGAGGCGCTCGAAGAGCTGCGCATGCTGTCCAACATCAACGCCGACAAGAACCAGATCCTGCAGCTGATTCTGGTCGGCCAGCCGAGCCTGCGGGACACGCTGCGGTTGCCGGAACTGCATCAATTCGCGCAGCGCATTGCCGTGGATTACGACTTGAAGCCGCTCACCCTGGAGGAGACCTGGCAGTACATCCGTCACCGTCTCAAGGTGGCCGGTGGCGATCCGAACCTGTTCGACACGCGCGCCTGCGCGGCCGTCTATTACTACACCGGCGGAACACCGCGGCTCATCAACGTGATGTGCGACACCGCGCTCGTCTGCGGCTTCGCCGAAGGTAAGCGCAAGATCGATGTGGATGTGATTTACGAGGTCGTGCGTGAGAAGAAGAAGGGCGGCATTTTCCCTATCATCGACAAGAAACCGGGGATAGACACCGGCGTCGTGCGTGAGCTGCCGATAGTCCGGAAAGAGGGAGGCGGTAACTAGGCGCGCTCAGGGACCGGAGCGGCCACCAAAGACGGGCGTGCCGCTGCCGGGTCCTTTGTGCAGCAGGACCGCAAGGCCCGTCCGTAAGCAGTACGTCGCTTGGCCGCGTCCCACGATGCACAATTCGCCGCACACCCTTGGCTATGGATTGATTCCACTGCGCCGACCTTGCGACCACATCGCGCAGGCGGTGATGACCGATTGGTCAAGCGTCCCTGAATATAAAGAAATCTGCACGGGAACCTGAGCATGAAAGCGGTCATTCTGGCGGGTGGTCTTGGTACGCGGATAAGCGAAGAAACACAGATCAAGCCGAAACCGATGGTTGAGATCGGCGGCAAGCCGATCCTGTGGCACATCATGAAGATCTACTCGGCCCACGGCATCAATGAGTTCATCATTTGCTGCGGGTACAAGGGTTACATCATCAAGGAGTATTTTGCCAACTATTTCCTGCACACCTCTGATGTGACCTTCGACATGCGGTCGAACAAGATGGAGGTCCATCAAAACAGCTCGGAGCCATGGCGGGTGACGCTGGTCGATACCGGTGAACATACCGCAACGGGGGGGCGACTCAAGCGTGTGCGCCATTACCTGGGCGATGAGGACTTTTGTTTTACCTACGGCGATGGTCTGAGTAACGTCAACATCACTCAGTTGGTCGAATTCCACCGCCGTCACGGCAAGTTGGCCACCCTCACGGCGGCCCAGCTGCCCGGGCGATTCGGCGCGCTCACCATTCACAACAATCAAGTCACTGCGTTCATGGAAAAGCCGAAGGGTGATGGCAGTTGGATCAACGGCGGCTTCTTCGTGCTGAACCCGAAGGTCACCGACTATGTTGCGGACGACGCGACCTATTGGGAGGCCGCGCCGATGGAGAATCTTGCGCGCGACGGACAGCTCGCCGCATTCCAGCACCACGGCTACTGGCATCCGATGGACACGCTGCGCGACAAGATTGTTCTGGAGGATCTCTGGCAGCGCAACCAGGCGCCGTGGAAGGTGTGGGCGTGACACCGCAGTTTTGGCAAGGCAAGCGCGTTTTTTTGACTGGACACAGTGGTTTCAAGGGCGGCTGGCTGGCGCTGTGGCTGCAGAAGCTCGGTGCGGAAGTGGTGGGATACTCCCTCGATCCGCCGAGCGATCCGAATCTGTTCACGCTGGCGCGTGTCGCCGATGGTATGGTCTCTGTTCACGGCGATATCTGTGACCTGGGCGCGCTAGAGGCGACAGTTCGCAAGCATCGGCCGGAAATCGTGATCCATATGGCGGCACAGGCCCTGGTGCGACGCTCGTATGCGCAGCCCGTCGAAACCTACGCTGCCAACGTGATGGGTACCGTGAACGTGCTCGAGGCTGTAAGACGCGCAGGCGACGTGCGTACGGCGCTCATCATCACGAGCGACAAGTGTTACGAGAACCGAAACTGGCACTGGGGTTATCGCGAGAACGAAGCCATGGGGGGATATGACCCCTACTCGAGCAGCAAGGGTTGTGCGGAGCTGGTCACGGCGGCGTATCGCCGTTCCTACTTTGGCAATGGTCCCGCCACGGCGAGCGCGCGCGCCGGCAACGTCATCGGGGGCGGCGACTGGGCCGACGACAGGCTCGTTCCGGACACGGTTCGCGCGATATTGCGCGGTGAGCCGGTGCGCATTCGCAATCCGCGCGCCGTGCGCCCATGGCAGCATGTGCTCGAGCCCTTGCACGGATACCTCGTGCTGTTGGAACGCCTGTGGACCGACGGAACCGCCGTTGCCGATGGCTGGAATTTCGGGCCGGAGGATAGGGATACATGGCCGGTCGCTGATGTTGTCGGCGCCGTGGTCAGGCTGTGGGGCGGCTCTGCACGGTGGGTCGCCGACAAGGCGACGCATCCACACGAAGCAGCGATTCTTCGGCTCGATTGCAGCAAGGCGCGTCAAGTCCTTGGGTGGCGACCGGTTTTAGCGCTGGATACCGCGCTCGAGTGGGTGGTCGAGTGGTACAAGGATTATTCGACCGGAGGTGACATGCGCACCATTACGCTGGAGCAGATATCGCGCTATCAACAGATGGTCGGTAATCAGACCTGTCCAGCGCGGGCCGCGACGGCGTAAACGGCAGCCAAACCATGAGCAACATCAACCAAGACGTGGCCGCAACCGTGATTCGGCCGGCTGGCAACTTCGAGGCGATCAGCCTGCGGGAGATCGTTCAGTACCGAGATCTCTTCTACTTCCTGGTGTGGCGCGACATCAAAGTTCTGTACGCGCAGACGATCCTCGGATTCGCCTGGGCCATTCTCAATCCCATGGTGCAGATTGTTCTGTTCACCGTGATTTTCGGCAAGGTCGCCGGTGTGCCGACTGACGGCGTGCCTTATCTGCTGTTCTCCACGGTAGCCATCATTCCATGGACTTACATGTCCGAGGCCATGATCCAATCGAGCCAGAGTCTCGTGACCGAACAGCACATGCTGGGAAAAGTTTACTTTCCACGCTATATCTTTCCGCTGACACCGGTGATATCGAAGCTCGTCGACTTCGGTATTTCCTTGCTGTTGTTGCTGGCGGTCCTGCTCTACTACGGCGTTACGCCGACGTGGAACCTTCTGTTCCTTCCGATCTTCGTCGTGTTCATGATGCTGATCCCTGCCGGCATTGGCCTGTGGTTGTCCTCGCTCGCGATCCGCTTTCGCGACGTCAAGTTTGCGATGTCGTTCATCATCCGACTGCTTATTTATACGGCGCCGGTGCTGTACAGCGCTTCATCGATTCCGGAACCGTACAGGCTGCTGTACTCACTGAATCCAATCGTCGGCGTGATCGAGGGTTACCGGGCCTGCCTGCTCGGCATGCCGATGCAGTGGGAGTACATACTCCCGGGCCTCGCGATGGCTCTGGTGCTGGTGGTCAGCGGCGCCGCGTATTTCCGTCGCATGGAGCGCATATTCGTGGACGTGATCTGAACGGCCACGCCAGTCAGCACGGAAAATACGAACAATGAGCCAAGCCGATATTGCGATTCGCGCCGAGGGACTGAGCAAGGTCTACCGCATCGGGCTTAAGGAACAGACCCACGACAGCTTCGGAGGGATGCTGATCGACTTCCTGCGCAGCCCATTCGCCAACTACCGCAAGTACCGCTCGCTGTACCGCTTCGATGACGTCGCGGAGTCCAACGGCGAAAACAACCGGGACATCCTCTGGGCGCTGCGCGATGTATCGTTCGAGGTGAAGCAGGGGGAAGTCGTTGGCATCATTGGCCGCAATGGCGCGGGAAAGTCGACCCTCCTGAAGGTGTTGACGCGTATCACGCCGCCAACGCGTGGATGCGCGGAGATCCGTGGCCGGGTGTCGAGCCTGTTGGAAGTGGGAACCGGATTTCATCAGGAGCTGACCGGACGCGAGAACATCTATCTCAACGGCACCATCCTCGGCATGACCAAGGCCGAGGTCGACCGCAAGTTCGACGCCATCGTCGAGTTCTCCGGGGTGGAGCGTTTTCTCGATACGCCAGTCAAGCGCTACTCGAGCGGCATGGCGGTGCGCCTGGCGTTCGCGGTCGCCGCGCACCTCGAGCCCGAGATCCTTATCGTCGACGAAGTATTGGCGGTCGGCGACGCGGCTTTTCAGCGCAAATGCATCAACAAGATGCAGGACGTGAGCAAGACTGGCCGGACCGTGCTGTTCGTGTCGCATAACATGCCCGCCATCGCCGCGCTTTGCAGCCGCGCGATCCTGCTGAGCGCCGGCAAGGTAGCCATGGATGGTCCGGCACATGACGTAATTGGTCGCTATCTCAACAGTGATGTCGGTACACCCTGTAGCCGCGAGTGGCCGGATGCGGGAACGGCGCCAGGCCGGGATGTTGCGCGGCTGCGGTCAATCAGAGCTGTCGATCGTAGCGGGCGTACCGTCAGATCAGTCGATATTCGCGAGCCGGTCGGCATAGAAATGGTATTCGACGTGCTCCAAGCAGGGTACCAATTGCTGCCCCACTACTATTTCTATAACGAAGAGGGAACCATGGTATTCCCGGCCCTGGATCAGGATCCCGAATGGCACCACCGTCCGTATCCGGTCGGGCGCTATGCCGCCACGGCGTGGATACCCGGAAACTTTCTGACGGCGGGAATGCTGTTCGTTACGGCAACGATAATTACACGCAGTCCGGACACCGTTCAGTTTGACGAACCACAAGTCATCGCCTTCAGTGTGCGCGACAACATGGGGGAGGGTACAGCGCGGGGGGACTGGGGCGGCGACATGCCGGGTGTTGTGCGTCCACTGCTTGAGTGGACGACGGAACGTCGCGACGGCGCCGCACAAATCGCCGCTCACAAAAGCGCTGCTCCGTAGGTGGTGCGCGTGACGAACGTGAGCATCGATCACAAACTGCCGTTCAAGTTGAACTGACCGGAGCCTCGGCAGCGGGCAGACCGCGGGGTTGGGGCGACGACCTAGGCCAGGTTGAGCTGGACGAGATAAGCATGGGGAGCGTGAACAATGAAAAAACTGCGCTGGTGGTGGCACACCCGGATGACGAGATCCTGTGGTTCAGTTCGATCATCGACAAGGTCGATCGCATCCTGATCTGTTTTCTCGATGTTCCGTCACGCCAGGACTGGACGCAGGGGCGGCGGCGGGTGAGCCAACGGTTTCCGCTCGCGAACGCAGAATTCATCGGGCTCACGGAGTCCGAGGTCTTCAATGGGGCGCACTGGTCCGCGCCGGTATCAAACGATTACGGCCTTGAGGTGCAGCGCCGCGCGGGAGTTTTGCCCGGTTTTGACGGGCGGAGATACCGCGACAATTTCGACCGGCTGCTCGATGAGCTTGGTCGTCGATTGCAGGGTTGCACCCGTGTATTTACGCACAATCCCTGGGGCGAGTACGGTCACGAGGAGCATGTGCAGGTGTATCGGGCCGTGAGCCGCCTGAAGTCGAGCCTAGGGTTCGAGGTTCTGTTCTCGAATTATTGCAGCAGCCGCTCCTATCCATTGATGCTCGAGCACATTCACGGTTTTACGTCCGACTACCAGACCCTGGAAACCAATCCCGAGCTGGCGAGACGAATCGAGCAGCTGTATCGAGAGAGCGGCTGCTGGACCTGGCCTTTTGACGACTATACCTGGTTCACGCACGAGTGCTTCATGAAGGACACTGCACCCGCGAAACAACAGGCGAGAGCCGGGCACGGCTTTCCACTGAACTTCATCAAGATCGATTCGACATCTGCGGCCGACTTGCGCCGCAGCGTTGCTCGTCGCCTCATTGGCGTGGTGAGACAGCCCTTCGCGGCAATACGCCGGGTCGTCAAGTGAGCTCACCCAAAGCTGGACCCTTGTAGACCAATGACCGGTATCCCCATGCCATCCACTGACATTTCGTCCCCGGCGTGCCGCTTTTGCGGCACCGCGCTCGAGCACAGCTTCGCCGATCTCGGCATGTCGCCGCTGGCCAATTCCTACGTTCCGCTAGCGAAGGCCAACGCGATGGAGCCGTTTTACCCCCTGCACGCGTACGTATGCACCGGCTGCTGGCTGGTGCAGTTGCAGATGTATGAGACTTCCGAGCATATCTTCAGCGACTACGCCTACTTTTCGTCGTTCTCCGATTCCTGGCTAGCGCACGCGCGGGCCTACACCGAGAAAATGATCGGTCGATTCGGGTTCGGAAGTGGCTCGTTGGTCATTGAGCTGGCGAGTAACGACGGATATCTGCTTCAGTATTTCAAGCAGGCAGGCGTGCCGGTGCTCGGGGTGGAGCCGGCCGCCAACGTGGCCAAGGTTGCGCAGGACAAGGGCATCCCGACGCTCGTCGAGTTCTTTGGCGTCAAGGCCGCGCAAGCGATGGTCCAAAACGGCCAGCGGGCGGATTTGCTGCTTGGTAACAACGTACTCGCGCACGTGCCGGACGTGAACGACTTCGTCGCCGGCATGAAGATCGTCTTGAAACCACGGGGAATAATTACCGTCGAGTTTCCGCACCTGCAGCAGCTCGTCGATCACTGCCAGTTTGACACCATTTACCACGAGCACTTCTCATACTTTTCCTTTATCACCGCGGAGAAGATTTTCGCGCGGCACGGCTTGACGTTGTTCGATGTCGAGGAGCTCCCGACCCATGGCGGGTCGCTGCGCATCTACGCGCGCCACGCCGAGGACACGGACCGCCCGATCTCGGATAACGTCGCGTGCCTGCGGGAGCGCGAACAGAAGCTTGGCTACACCCGGCTGGATCTGTACCAGTTGTTCGCCGAGCGGGTAAGGGCGACCAAGCGCAACATTCTGGCGTTCCTGATCGACGCCAAGCGTCAGGGCAAGAGCATCGTGGGGTACGGTGCCCCGGCCAAGGGCAACACGCTGCTCAACTACTGCGGCATCCGTACCGACATGATCGACTACACGGTGGATCGCAGCCCGCACAAACAGGGACATCTGCTGCCCGGCACGCGCATTCCGGTTTACGCGCCGGAGCGGATACGCGAGACCCGGCCGGACTTCCTGTTCATCCTGCCGTGGAATCTCAAGGAGGAAATCGTGCAGCAGATGGCGCATATCCGCGAGTGGGGCGGGAAGTTCGTCGTGCCGATCCCCGAGGTCAGGGTGTTCGGATGAAGTTCTCCGAGGTCGGGCTACCCGGCGTGTGGCTGGTGGCGCCCGAGCGCATGCACGACGAACGGGGATTCTTCGCCCGCACCTGGTGCCGCCGGGAGTTCGAAGCCGCCGGGCTCGACCCCAACCTCGTGCAGTGCAGCATTTCCTACAACCGGCGGCGTGGCACGTTGCGGGGCATGCACTACCAGACCGCGCCGTCGGCCGAAGCCAAGCTCGTGCGCTGCACGGCCGGCGCGATCTACGATGTGGCGCTCGACCTGCGGCCGGACTCGCCGACCTTCAGGCAGTGGCGGGGTGTCGAGCTCTCGGCCGACAACCGCCACGCGCTGTATATTCCGCCGGGCTTCGCGCATGGTTTCCTGACGCTTCGCGACGATACCGAGGTGCTCTACCAGATGTCGGAATTTTTCTCTCCCGAGCATGCCCGCGGGGTGCGCTGGAACGACCCGGCCTTCGGCATCCAATGGCCGGGGGAGGTCATCGTGATCTCGGAGCGCGATCGCAGCTACCCGGATTTCGTCGCATGAACGACATTACAGGCGAGCGAACCGCCGGCGCCTCGGTCCCCATTGGCGCCGGCGCGGCGATGCATCGATTGATGGCAGAACTCTACCCCATCTGCCGCAGCATCACCGGCGACGGGGTGCGCCAGACGCTCGACATCATCGGCCGGCACGTGGACTTGGAAGTGAGCGAGGTTCCGTCGGGCACCCAGGTCTTCGATTGGACCGTGCCGCGCGAATGGAACATCCGGGACGCCTGGATCAAGAACGCGCAGGGCGAGCGGATAGTGGACTTCCGCAAGTCCAACCTGCATGTGGTGAGCTACAGCGTGCCCGTGCACCGGCGCGTGCCCTTGAGCGAGTTGCGCGGCCATCTCTACAGCCTGCCGGAGCACCCCGACTGGATTCCGTACCGCACGTCCTACTACAACGAAACTTGGGCGTTCTGTGTGAGCCACCGGCAGCTCGAATCGCTGACCGACGAGGAATACGAGGTCTGCATCGACGCGACCCTGGCCGACGGCAGCCTCACCTACGCCGAGCACTACTTGCGCGGCGAGACCGATCAAGAGGTGCTGATCTCCTGTCACGTGTGCCACCCCTCGCTATGCAACGACAACCTGGCGGGTATCAGCCTTGCGGTATTCCTGGCCCGGCATCTCGCCAGCCTCCCGCAGCGCCGCTACTCCTATCGGTTCCTGTTCATCCCGGGCACGATCGGATCGATCACGTGGCTGGCGAGAAACGCAGACGGAGTCAGACGGATACGGCACGGCCTGGTGGTGACCTGCGTGGGTGACAGCGGTCCCTTCACCTACAAGAGAAGCCGCCGCGGCGATGCCGAAATCGACCGCGCGGTGGCGCATGTGCTCAAGCACAGCGGGCGGCCCTATGTGCTGCAGGACTTCTTCCCCTACGGCTACGATGAGCGCCAGTACTGCTCGCCGGGATTCGATCTGCCGGTCGGCTGCCTGATGCGCTCGCCGCATGGGACCTTTCCCGAATACCACACCTCGGCGGACAACCTCGAGTTCGTGCGCCCCGAGAACCTTGCGGAATCGCTGGCGCGCTACATCGAGGTGATCGAGGTGCTGGAGGGCAACCGGACCTACGTCAACCTCAATCCGAACTGTGAGCCGCAGCTCGGCAAGCGCGGTCTCTATGCGGCGATCGGGGGCGACAGCGAGGCGGCGCGTCGCCAGCTCGCCATGTTGTGGGTCTTGAATCTCTCCGATGGCGCCCATTCGCTGCTGGACATTGCAGAGCGGTCCGGTATTCGGTTCCAAGACGTGCTGACCGTAGCGCGATTGCTGCAACGGCATGGCCTGCTCACAGAGGCCACGGCACCCGGGCAAGCACCGTAGGCGCAGACGCAGGCGTGCGCGATCCCGAACGATGGTGACGGAAGCCGAATCGATGACGAATGTTCAGAAGCTCGCCGGCCGCACGGCTCTGGTCACGGGAGCGAGCGGCTTCATCGGCACGGTGCTTTGCCGGCGCCTGGTGGAGACCGGGGCGGTTGTGCATGGCGTGTCGCGCACGGAGCGCGCGCCGGCGGGCGATGGTGTCGCGTGGCACCGTTGCGCATTGGAGGACGCCGGCGCCGTGCGCGCGCTCCTGGCCGAGGTCCGTCCCGAGTTGGTCTTCCATCTCGCCAGCCACGTGGCCGGGTCGCGATTCCTCGAGCTGGTGCTGCCGACGTTCCACGGCAACCTCACGACCACGGTCAATTTGCTCACCGCCGCGACCGAGCTGGGCTGCGGGCGCGTGGTGCTGACGGGCTCAATGGAAGAGCCCGATCCCGGTCCCGCTTGGCCCGTGCCGAGCTCCCCCTATGCGGCGGCCAAGTACGCCGCTAGCGCCTACGGGCGGATGTTCCATGCGCTTTATCAGACGCCGGTGGTCATGCTGCGCGTGTTCATGGTCTATGGCCCGGGCCAGCAGGACGTCAGGAAGCTGATCCCCTATGTCACGCTGTCGCTCCTGAAAGGCGAGACGCCGCAGCTTTCGAGCGGCGTGCGGCAAGTCGATTGGGTCTACGTCGACGACGTAGTCGAGGCGTATCTCGCGGCGGCACTGGCCGAGGGCGCGGAGGGCAAGACAATCGAGGTGGGGACCGGGGAGCTCGTGAGCGTGCGCGGGGTGGTCGAGCAGTTGTATGAAATCATTCGCCCTGACACCAAGCCGAGTTTCGGCTCGCTTGCGGACCGGCCCATGGAACAGGTGCGGGCGGCGGATGTGGCTGCGAGCCTTCGCCACATTGGTTGGCGAGCCAAGACCGGGCTGCGCGAAGGGCTTGGCCGCACGGTCGACTGGTATCGCGAGCGGCTTGCCTGAATGCCCATTCGGGATTGCCGCATGTGCCATGAAGCCGCAGCGTGATGCAGGGCGCTTCGGGACAGCCAAGTTAAGTGCTGATTTAGATCAGCGGTAATCCTCGCGCTTCGGGTCGGCACGACGCGAGCTCCGTATGATGAAAGCGCGCAGCCGGACCGGCGTTGTTTCAGCCCGCGTCAACTCGTTGCAGCCCGCTAGTGCGGCCGCATTCAGCTTGTTGTCGCCTCGTTTTGGTCGTGTGCGTGGCCGGTGATTTGTTCGATCACGCGCCGGTAATCACGAAGGTAGCCTTCGTGGCTGTGATGCGCGGCAGCGTAGTCCCAGGCGCGGCGTGCACGGGTGGCGAGCTCAGCGGGATCGAGTCCCGCGATGAGCCGGATCGTCCGGCAGATCTCATCGACTGAAGTGTCCTTAACGGTCCACCCGAAATCGCCCACGTCGAGGCCGGTCTCCTTGCTGACGACTGGAAGCAGACCAGCGCGCATGCAGGTTACCACCGAACCGGCCTGGCCCTCTGCGCAGGACGGATAAACTACCCCGACGCACGCTGCCAGTACGCGGGAGAACTCCGGGCCGGCGACATCGACCCAGCCGACGGTGCGGATGTTGGCAGTTTCGCATAGCTCGCGGCGATACAGGCGCTCGAACTCCGGCTCGGCCGATATCGGCCCGCAGATCGTCAGGCGCATGTCGGGCATTGCCGCGAAGGCCTCGAGCGTTACATCAAGCCCCTTGTGCACCATGCCGCCACTGCCGAACCAGAGGAAGCTGTTGCGGCAGGCAATGAAGTCCTTGGTGTCGGGGCGGGGGAACTCCACTGCCGATGGGACGTTCAGCAGGAACAGTGGCTTGTTGGCGTACCGATAGGTCGCGGCCGTAACGTCGTTGCCGAGCACGACACCATAATCGGCGCATTCCATTGCGCGGTTGGCTTCCACCAGACGCATGCTCCCGGGTACCGAGACACCGCGGCGCTCCTGCAAGGCGAGCAGCCGGCCGTGTGTGGCATGGTTGTTGAAGGCGAAGTGCGAAGTGTCGAGGTGGGCGATCTTGACGCAGTCGGGATTCAAGCGCGCGGCGATGGGCTCGAGGTTGGTCCGCGCCGACACGAAAAAATCGTAGCGGCTGCGCGGCGCGAACTCGCCGTTGCGGTAGTCGATCACGTCGACTGTGTAACCGAGATCTTGCCAGGCTTTAGCCATCAGCAATGACTCGATGTGGTGCGTGTGTGCGCTCGAAACCGCCTCGCCGGGTTGCCGTAGAAAGGGTTCAAGGATATAGGCAAGCAATACGTTGCCCTTGCGCGGCGTGCCGATTGCCGGCAGCGACACGCAGCCGCCCGGGAAATCGGAACGATAGCGTTTGACCTCGATGCCGAGCGTACGCGTGGCAGCCCGGATGAGTGTCTTGACTGACATGGCGGCTTGGCGGGGTAGCCGTTCTCAGCGCGGTGCCGGGCGCAGGCGCTGGCGCAGCGCCTCGTAGAGCGCGGGCGCGCGCGCCTTGAGCAGCGCCTTGGCACGGTAGCGCATCTGCCGGCCGACATGGGCCGGGTTCCACCAGCGCTCCCCTCGATAGACGGATCGACGCAGGGCGCTTTCGAACAAGCGCGACTCGTTCTCGTGGATCACGAGCGGTCCCGTGCGGCGTTCGGGTAACAAGACAGCGAGCGCGAAGCCACACCACATCTCCCCGCTACTGCCGGGTTCCTCTTCCGTGACGAACCGGCCCGGCACGAAGTCGAGCTCGACCAGGTGCACGTGGGGGTTGCCGGCCCAGCGGGCCTCCTTCATCCCGCGGCGGCACTCGGGATTGAAACTGTCGTGCATGAGGAGATAAAGCGGCCGCGTCGGCGTGAAGCGCAAGACACTCTCGATGTCGCGCCGGACTCCCTCGCGGCTGTGATCCGCATCGATGAGGACGAAGGACAGGGATTCGCCCCGTTCGGAGATTTCCTGCAACACGCGCGGGAGGGTGTCCCGGGCGTCTCCCGTGACGAACTCAACGTTTGGGAACTGCGCGGCAAACTTCGCCTCGCACTGCGGATCGATGTCGAGCGCGTAGACCTTCTGCGAATAACGGGCGAGAACCGACAGACTGCCGGCAAGATATACGCCGACCTCGATGGCGCATTCGGGTCGCAGGTCCGCGAGCAACGCCGTGAGCGCCAGGCGCTCGGCGTCGGTCATCCACCA
>CAYZVX010000001.1:91128-132041 GCA_964482055.1 uncultured Acidiferrobacteraceae bacterium | reverse complement strand
ACCCGAGAATTCCGTTCAACGGCGTGCGCAGCTCGTGGCTCATGCGCGCGAGGAAGAGACCCTTGGCTGCGTTGGCCTCTTCCGCACGTTGTACCGCAGTGTTCAGCATTCGGATGAGATGGCCCGCGTAGAGGGGCACGACGATAAGCGCAAATAGTATCCCGCCGCTAACAGCTAGGTGTTGCTGCCAAAGCTCAGCAGTGCTGAGAACGACAACAAAACCAAGTACGCTCAATACGGCGCTGACAAAGAGCGCTGGAATGCCAAACCGAAATCCGTTACCGATGGTCACCCACAAATAGAGTGCAAAGAAGGGTGTGCCGGTTTCCGCCGTCTCTACCATGAGGTTAGTGATGGCGATCATGTCCATCACATTATTGAGTAGCCGTCTCGGCGGCGAAGAGTTCTTTGCGCCGACGGTGTGGACGAACATTAAGAACGAGTACGCAATAAAACCGCCGTAGAAGACTAAGAACGGCGTAGACCAATTCTCGATGGGCCCGAGTCCGACACGCAAATAGATCGCCGCTATGACGATAACCACGACGCGCAGCAACGCTTGCCCTCGCTCGCGACTAAGCCCGTCATTCTGCTTTGGAAAAAGGCTGCGCCGAAGCCCCAGTGCACAATCGAGCATAAATGCCGAGGCCAGTTTGGCGATATTACGCATGTCGGTAACTCAGCACGGAGCCGACGTGATTGCCATCCTTGGATGGAAAATCTGCCGTTCGAGCTTTCATTTGTGCACTCGGTTGTAGTCGCGCGTGGTGCTCAAGAAAGATGCGCCGTGCTGGCGTCCTCTGAGAGGGCCAACATAACCATGTTCCAATCTCAGCCCTGGACGTCTTACTCAATATTAGGATATTACGTGAGCGAAAATCCAAACGTGAATAGATTCAATACCTTAGGTTCTCATTGCAGTCGAGATCTCGAATCTACCGATGAGGCCTGTGACGTGGCATTACGGTATTGCTTGTTTGTTAGACTCTAGCCGATCCTCGCGTATGGTACAGCCGTGCCGACGCCAACCGAAAGGACAGGAAACAAAAATGGCTCTTCGCGGATTAGTGTGGGTGAAAATTTGTGCAGCAATGCGGTTTGAGCCTGGAAATTACGGCATGGGAGCGGTGTTGAGAAGCCCGGGAGACTTGGCATGATTCGCCGATGCTTACAACAACCAAACGCAAGCGTCTGCTCGACGCATACGCCTTCCCCGGTTTCCGGCCCCTCGCCACGGTGCACGGCGTCTTCGGCGATCCGAAAGCGCGGGTTATCCGCCTCGTTCGGCGGTCAAAAAACGCTCTGCGGCTGTTGCGGCCGGGTGCAATCGGGCTGGTACGACCGCCGAACCCGCCGGGTGCGGGACCTCTCGTGTGGCGACACCCGCGCATATCTCGAGCTCGAGGTGCGCCGCCTCTTCTGTCGAGACTGCGGCAAGGTGAAGCGGGAGAAGCTCGATTTCCTGGCCGACAACCCGCTCTACACGAAGCGTTTCGCCTTCTACGTCGGGCGGCGCTGCTGGCAGGCCACGATCAAGGACGTCGCGAAGGAACTGAAGCTCGACTGGCACGCGGTCAAGGAGCTCGAGAAGCAGTACATGCGTGAGCAGCTTAGGCGCGCCGGCACCCCGGCCCCGAAGGCGATCGGCATCGACGAGGTCTCGATCCGCCGCCGCCACACCTACCGCATCGTGGTGAGCGACCTGATTCGGGGCCGCCCGATCTGGTTCGGGGGCCAGGATCGCTCGGAGGCGAGCCTCGCTCAATTCTACGGTTGGCTCGGGGGAGACAAGGTCCTTTGCCTCCGCCTGGCGGTGATGGACATGTGGAAGCCGTTTCGCACGGTCACGCAGCAAAGGGCGCCGCAGGCGGAGATCCTCTTTGACAAGTTCCATGTTCTTCGTCACTTCAACGAGGCGCTCGATCAGGTGCGCAAGCAGGAGTACGCACGGCTCTCGGGGAAGGAGCGCCGCTACATCAGGGGCCAGAAGTACACGCTCCTTTCGGCCCGCGAGAACCTCTCGCTCGATGGCAGGAAGGCCCTCATGGCCTTGCTCGCGGCGAACAAGCGCCTCCACACTGCTTATCTCCTCAAGGAGTCCTTCGGGCAACGCCGGGGCTACGAAGGCGAAGGCCGGGCACGCAAGTTCTTCCAGAACTGGCGCGCCGCGCTCAGGTGGCAGCGGCTCGCGCCTTACGAGAAGTTCGCCGAGATGATCGACCGTCATTGGGAAGGGATTGCCGCGTACTGCAAGCCTGAGAACAAGGTCTCGCTCGGGTTCGTCGAGGGCTTGAACAGCAAGATCCGCGTCCTCCAGCGCCGAGCGTACGGGCTGCGCGATGAGGAGTACCTGCGGCTCAAGGTGCTGACGTGCATGTTGCCGGCGATCTGATCAAGAAACGGGCAGAATTTACCCACACGATTACGCGAAGACCCACAAAAATGAAGCATCTCAAGGTTGTCTTGGTGAAACCGAGCAAATACCGACCGGACGGTAGCGTCGAACGTTTCAAGAAGGGGTTTATGCCGAATGCGACGCTCTACCATATTGTCAGCCTGACACCGCACGAAATCGAAGATGTCGCTGTCACAGTTCATGTCATTGACGAATACGTGCAACAGGATCTGAGCTATCTGCGGTCATTACATCTCGATCCTGAGGCTTCGACACTGCTTGCCCTGGTAGGCGTGCAATCGCATCAGTTCCATCGGGCCCTTGATCTTGCTGCCTACGCGCGCGCACACGGTGTATGTTTGTGTGTTATCGGAGGTCCGCATCCGATGACCTGCGACACGAGCGCAGTGCAAAACAAAGGAGTGAGCTTTGCGGTGGCGGAGGCCGAAGTGGTCTGGCTTGAAATACTACGTGACGCGACAAGAGGCGAGTTAAAACCGCTGTATGGTGTGGCTCAACGGTGGGCAGAGCAATTGCCAAGCGTTGTCGTTAGTCCACCGACTACTACCGATCTCGACCGCTATTGGATGCCAATGCTTGGCTTATACCCAGTGCGCGGTTGTCCCTACCGATGCAACTACTGTTCAGTTATCAAAATTTCTGGCAGGCAGGTTCGAAGTCCAGCCATCGAGAGCACGCTCGCAAGTCTTAGGCTCGCAAGAAGGGCGGGCGTACAGATGATTATGTTTGTATCCGATAACTTCAACAAGTTTCCCAGCGTGCGGCCACTCTTAGAGGCGATGATCGACGAACGACTTGGTCTGCGGTTTTTTTGTCAATGTGACAGCCAGGTCGCAAAGGATCCGCAACTTGTGGAGCTGCTTGGCCGGGCTGGGTGCTTTGAAATGTTCGTTGGTGTGGAGTCGTTCAATCGCAAAACGCTGAAGGCAGCGAAAAAATTTCACAACTATCCTGAACAGTACGCTGAGATAGTACGCATGTGTACTGAATCCGGCATCCGGACACATTTTTCAAACATTATTGGTTTTCCTGATGACGATGAGACTCAGATAAGCAATCATCTTGACATCCTCAAGACTCTGCGTCCAAAGGCAGCCTCTTTTTATATTTTGACACCTATTCCTGGCACAGAACAGTATGACGAGTATCGCCGTGCTGGCCTGTTAAAGGAGAGCAATCTCGATAACTTCGATACAACGCACCTAACATGGAATCATCCGCACTTGTCGCCCGATGAGCTTGAGGAACTCCTCTATCAGTGCTACGTAAAATACTATGGATTTCTGTTGAGGTCAGGAGGGCTTTCGGAGGAAGACAGGCGTGGGGCAATCTTTAGTCGCTATATGGCGGCGCAAAAGATGCACCCGATGTCCGGCGGAATCGACCGAGTGCGGCTTGACGGCGTAAGCGACTATGCCGGTCTCCGCAGCGGTCTCTACGGGTTCAACCTCGCGCCGCTGCCAGACAATCTTCAACTTACTCCACATGACGAGGCGGTCAACCGCTCTGCCGACTGGCGTGCCCAGCGAATTGAACTGCGCCCACAGCCATAAGCGCCAGTATCGCGAGCATTCTTCAGCATCTTCACAACCGTAGTGATTCACAGGTCGAGTGGACTCATGACGCAAAACGATGTTCAGCAACGCGTACTCAAGGTTGTCGCCGAAGTTCTTAACAAGAAGGAAGGAGACATACAGCTCGATGCTTCCCTGCGCGGCGATCTGAATCTGGACTCGCTTCAGCAGATGACGTTATTCATCGTGCTGGAGGACGAATTCAAGCGAACGATTCCTCCCGAAGAGGTGACGATGCTTGACACCATTAAAGACGTCGTAACGTTCATCGAAAAGAAGATGCAAGAAACCGCCGCGGCATGAGCCGTCGGGTGGTCATCACCGGGGCTGGCGTTATCAGCCCCATCGGTATTGGCCTGGAGGACTTTTGGCGATCCTGTCTTGCAGGCAAATCGGCGGTTGCCCCGGTTCCTGAGCTCTGGCTCCGCTACGCGGATCTCCACTCCCGCATCTGGGCCCCTCTCCCCGAGCTCAACGCCGAGTCATTCGGTGTGTCGCGTGCGGAGCAGCTGCAGCTCGATCCCGTGACGGTGCTGGCACTGGGGGCGACTCATGAAGCGTTGACGCGCGCCGGATTTGCCCTTGATCCTGCCGGAGCTGGCTCGCGCGCCTTCACGGTCTCCGGTCTCGACGCGACGCAGGTCGGCGTGTACTTCGGTACAGGAATCGGCGGCGCCCACAGCTTTCTGGATAACCACGTTTACCACCTTTTCAAGCCGGCCCGCGAAGCCCTGGACGCCTACGCGCAAGCACATGCGGAAGCTAACGACCCAAAACTGAATGGCCTCCGCGCGCTGCTGGTGCACGGACGACGATACCATCCCTTCGTAGTGTCGATGCTCATGCCGAACGCCCCATCCGCGGCGGTCGGAATCAAGTTCTCGCTGACGGGTCCTAACAAGACCTACTGTGTGGCCTGCGCGGCCGGAACGGTGGCCGTCGGCAATGGTTATGAGGCCGTGCGCGACGGGCGCGTCACGATCGCCCTGACAGGCGGCTCCGAATACCTGTACGACGAGCACGGGCATATCTTTCGCGGCTTCGACGTAGCGGGAACGCTGGCGCGAAATTACGATGACCCTGCCAAGGCGAACCGGCCTTTCGATCGAAATCGCTCAGGCTTTCTCTTCAGCCAGGGCGGAGCCGCCGTGTTGGTGCTGGAAGAGCTTGAGCACGCACGCCGGCGCGGCGCAACGATAATGGCCGAGGTCGCGGGATATGCCGAGACATTCGATGCGCACTCGATCATGAGCCTCGCGCCCGGCGGCGTGCAGATCGAGCGCATGATCCGCGCTGCCCTGGACAAGGCCGGCGTCACGCCCGCCGAAGTCGACTACGTTAACGCCCACGGCACGGGTACGGAGAACAACGACAAGACGGAGGCCGAGGTCATCGAGCGTGTGTTTGGCCGGCGGCCGCTGGTCAATGCCACCAAGTCGCTTATCGGTCACGCCATCGGCGCTTCCGGTGCCATCGAGGCCGTGGTCACAGCGTTGACCCTGCGTGAAGGAACGACGCACGTCTGCAAGAATCTGCAGTCGCCAGTTCGCGACCTGAATTTTGTCCGTGACGTCGCAAAGGCGGACCTTACCGTCGGCCTGTCGCAGTCATTTGCATTTGGTGGCCACAACGCTGCCATCGTGTTGCGCCGCTATGGCAACACTTGAGCTGCACCGACAGCCTGGTCTGCGCCACACCGGGCAGGAAAGTTGCTCGATTCGAATGAACCGAATCAATCAGTTGTGACGCGATTGGCGTTCAAGCCAGGGGCGTTGGCTTCTGGCCTCGTGCGTTTTCCACGAGCCTGTTGAGCTGTCTGACGGTGGCTTCGAAGCTCGACCTTACCTGCTCGACGGCCTCTTGGCCCTTGTCGCGAAACTGCGGCTCGGTAAGCTGGCTGGCCCATTCGCAGGTGTTGGCAAGCGCCAGCCCGCCGAAGTTGACGGCGCTGGCGCGCAGCGCGAGCGCACTGTCGGTTCCCGACTTGAGATCGCCCGATTCGACTGCCTTGACGAATTGTTCCAGCAACGCCGCGCCTTCCTCGCTAAACGCCGTCACGAGTCCAGAGAACTCCTCGGGCGAGCCGCAAACGCCTTGGAGTTCCCGAATGACGGCAGCGTCGATGATGCCCGCCGGACCGTCGGCCTCCGACGGCTGCGCGCTCAAGGGCCTCAGCCTGCCTGCTTCGTTGTCGGCGAGCAGCTTTTCGACAGTAGCGACCAGCAAACGCGCGCTCACCGGCTTGGTAAGAAACCCGTCGGCGCCGGCATCGGCGGCCTGCTGAGCCGCCTCCGAGCTCGCGTTGGCTGTCAGCATCAAGATTGGCACCCGGTCTATCGGGGACATGATCCGATAGCGTCGCAACAGCGCCACGCCGCCCATGTCCGGCATGTGCATATCGAGCACCGCAAGGTGGTAATGTCCGCTGACCAGGCGTTCGAGGGCGCTTAGTGCATTGTCGACGGCGTCGGTGTCGTGGCCGGCAGCGTTGAGGATCGACTCGGTGATGATTCTGTTGGTGGCATTGTCGTCGACAACCAGTATCTTCTGCCGTGTTGGTGACCGACGGTGTGACGAGCGACTTTCACGATGGACCACGTATTTTGCGGCGGGTTCGGCCGCCGCCACATCGGCACCGATCGATTCCAGGCTCGATGCTCTAGGAGGCGCCTGGCTGGTCTCGGCTGATGCGGCAGTTGCACCGAAGGTGGAGCCCGGGCGTCTCGCGTACAGCCCCGTGACAGTCACGGCGCCAAGAAACGTCGCAACCACAGCGAGCATTGCGCTGGGTCGTGTCTGCCAATAGTCTGTCTGGCTCCAGACCACGGCGAATCCGGCCACGGCCGCAAGCGACGCTATGGCGAGCGCTCGGCGGCCGTGCTGCAGGCCAATGTTCAGGCACGTCACCATGTAGATCGTGACAAGCGCTGCACCGGCCTCGCCCGCCAGCACCATCAGGTACGATGCCGCGGCAATATCGGTCAGCGAACCGGCAACCGCGCGCACGAGCGGCGGAACGGTCGTGGCCCTTGCCAGGAAAATGAATGCGATCGCTGCGCCGCTGAACAGGACGAGCGACACCCAAAAGTGTAATGGCATCGGCCTGTTGCCAAGCGCAAAGTAGGTGTATGCCCACAGCAGCGGAGCAAGCGCTGCGCGGACACGCGCCACGGCGCGCTCAGGCGCAAGGATGGCAGAAACCTGGGTCATTGACGCGGCAGGTGCGGCAATGATGCCTTTCTCTTCGGATGAGACTCGGGGCCATGATGGTGCCCGAGATGGTGCCCGAGGCCGGGATCGAACCGGCACGGAGGTTTCCCTCCAACGAATTTTAAGTCCGTTGCGTCTACCAATTCCGCCACTCGGGCCTCATGACCACGTTGGAATGTGTCGAACCGCTCAGCGAGGAAAAAATGGAGGCTGGGGTCGGAATTGAACCGGCGTACACGGATTTGCAGTCCGCTGCATGACCACTCTGCCACCCAGCCGTGGGGGACCCGGAGATAGAAACGGGGAAGACGGCGTCTTCCCCGTGGGTACTGGAGCGGGCAATGGGGCTCGAACCCACGGCCTCGACCTTGGCAAGGTCGCGCTCTACCAACTGAGCTATGCCCGCAAAGGACGCCTATTCTACGGATGGTCTGGATACCTATCAAGCGGCGTCCGGCGGGTCTTTGGCAGCGGCTTTCGTCGGCTGGATCAGGTTAGGCCAGGCGGCGCGCAGATAGGTAAGCATGGACCAGAGCGTGAGCCCAGCCGCGAGATAGAGCAGGATTTCGCCGATCCGGAAAACCGGCACGGGTCCGAGCGGTTCGCGCCACAGCAGCATGCCGATGGCGATCATTTGACTCGTGGTCTTGAATTTGCCCACGAGCGAAACCGCGACATGCCCGCGCTTTCCCACCTCCGCCATCCACTCCCGAAGCGCCGAGACCGCAATCTCGCGCCCCATGATCACGAGCACCATGACGGTGAACAAGCGCTGATCCAGCACCAGTTGCGTCACCCGCCAGTCCGCGGCAAGGAGAATCAAGGCGGCCGCGACCATCAGCTTGTCGGCCACCGGATCGAGGAAGGCCCCGAATGGCGAGAGCTGCTGCAGACGTCGGGCGAGATAACCGTCGAGCCAGTCGGTGAGGCCGGCAATGATGAATAGCGCCGTTGCGATCTCGTTGGACCAGCGGTGCGGCCAGAAATATGCGGCGATGAACAGCGGAATGAGTGCGATCCGCAGCAGCGTGAACAGGTTGGGGGTCGTCCAGGGCACGCGCAGGTGTCAGTGTTCGTGTAAAGCGTCGTATATGCGCTGGGCAAGCTGCGGGCTGATACCCGGGACGCGCGCAATGTCCTCGACACCTGCGCGTGCCACCTCGCGCAGGCCGCCGAAGCTGCGCAGAAGCCGCTGGCGGCGTCGGTCGCCCACGCCCGGGATGCGCTCCAGCGAAGAAGTGACACGCGCCTTGGCGCGCCGCCCGCGATGCGCGGTAATGGCGAACCGGTGCGCCTCGTCGCGGACCTGTTGGATGAGATGTAGCGCCGGAGAGTCTGGCGCGAGTATAGTGGCGGCCTTCTCGCCGGACAAGAACAGCTGTTCCCTGCCGGGCTGGCGCTCGCGCCCCTTGGCGACACCCACGATTCGCACCCCGTCGATCTGCAGCTCCCGTAGCACCTGTTCGGCGACGTGCAGCTGGCCCTTGCCACCGTCGATCAGCAGCACATCGGGTAGCATGCCCTCCCCTTCCTGAATGCGCCGGTAGCGTCGCGTGAGGGCCTGCGTAAGCGCGGCATAGTCATCGCCCGGTTCGACGCCCTCGATATTGAAGCGCCGGTAGGCCGACTTGACCGGGCCACTCTGGTCGAATACCACGCATGATGCCACCGTCGCCTCGCCGCGCGTATGGCTGATGTCGAAACACTCGAGGCGAGCCGGGGTCTCATCGAGGTCGAACGCTGTGCGCAGCGCCTCGAACCGCTCATGCAGACTGGCCTTACCGGCCAGCTCGCGGCGCAGGGCGTCGGTAGCGTTGAGCTCGGCCATCTCGGCCCAGCGCCGTGGCGTCCCGCGATTTGCGAGTGAGATTGTTATCCGTTTTCCTGCCTGCTGGCTCAGGACGCTTTGCAGCAGCGAGCGTTCGGCCGCCAGTTGGTTGACGTAGATGCGCTGCGGAAGTGGGCGGCCGGCATGAGACTGCGCCAGATAGTACTGGGCGAGGAAGGCGCCGAGCACATCGCTGTCGCGCTCCGCCGCACCGATTCTGAGGAAAAAGGTCTTGTCGCCCACGTTGAGGCCACTGCGCACGTAGCTGACCTTGATGCAGGCCGTATCCTGCGCGGTCGCAATTGCCACGATGTCGGCCTCGCCCTCGCCGGTGCTTACGTACTGGCGTTCCTGGATGCGGCGCAGCGTCGCGATGCGGTCGCGATACAGCGCCGCCGCCTCGTAGTCCTGGCGCGCGGAGGCCTCTTCCATGGCCTTGATCATCTCCTCGATCACGCGCGCGCTGCGCCCCTCGAGAAACATGAGCGCGTGTTGCACGTCTCGCTGGTAGCGTGCCGGCGAGATGAGGCCCACGCACGGCGCCGAGCAGCGCTTGATCTGGTACTGCAAGCAGGGGCGCGAGCGGTTGTTGAAGAAAGGATCCTCGCACTGCCGTACCATGAAGAGCTTCTGCAGCAGGCTCAGGCTCTCGCGCACGGCACGCGCGGAAGGATACGGACCGAAGTACCGACCCTTGGTGCGGCGTGCGCCGCGATGAAACCCGAGGCGCGGAAATTCCTGCTCGGAAACGAAGATGTACGGATAACTCTTGTCGTCGCGCAGCAAAATGTTGTAGCGCGGCCGCAGGGTCTTGATCAGGTTGTTCTCAAGCAACAACGCCTCGCCCTCGGTGCGCGTGACGGTGACATCCACGTGCGCCACGTTCCGCATCATGGCTTGCACCTTGGGCGACAGCCCGGTGGCACGGAAGTAGGACTGCACCCGCTTGCGCAGCCTGCGCGCCTTGCCGACGTACAGCACCGTGCCGGCGGCGTCGAGCATCCGATAGATGCCCGGACCGCTCGGCAGCCCTTGGACGAGCGTGCGGTGTTCCAGCGACATACCGCTATTTTGCCAGCAAGCGCCTGGCCTTGCGCAGGACGGCCGCGAACATGGCCGGCGTGAGCCGGCGTGTCTGGGTGTTGTAGCGGCTGCAATGGTAGGAATCGAGCAGGTGCAGCGGCCCGGGCAACCGGTAATGCGCGCCGTGCCGAAACCGCAAGGCGGTCATCTTGAGCCCCGCCGCCCGCAGCGTTGCGCGGTGCGCGATGGCACCGAGCGCCACCACCACACTGCCCGGGGAAAGCGCTTGTAGCTCTGCGGCGAGGTAGGCATTGCAGGTCGCCACCTCTTCGGGTGTCGGCTTGTTGGCCGGCGGCAGGCACTTCACGGCGTTGGTGATGCGGCAATCGCGCAGCCGCAGGCGGTCGCGGGCGGAAACCGACTGCGGCCGGTTGCTGAACCCGAGGTCGAACAAGGTCTGGTAGAGCAGAATGCCGGCATAGTCCCCGGTAAACGGCCGGCCGGTGCGGTTGGCGCCGTGCAGACCCGGCGCGAGCCCGACAATCAGCAGCCGCGCCTTGGGATCACCAAAAGGGCGAACCGGTCGGGCGTGATAGTCCGGGTGGCGCGCACGCACGGCCGCGAGGTGGCGGGCCAGCCGTGGGCAGGCGGTGCAGTCGGGGTCAAACGGCTTCCCGGCCGGAGGCGCGGCTGACGGGCCTTGCGCTCGGTGGGGCCGACGGGGCGCGGCGCTCGCGGTCAGCTCACCCGCACCATGTTGGTGCCGTAGAAGATCTCGGCGGTTTCGTGCTTCAGGCGCTGGCTGATGACCTTGGTCTCCGCCGGATTGAGATTGGCCTCGGTCACGCCAAACAGGTAGTTGTCGAGCTTGAACTCTTTCAGCATCAGCTTGGTGTGAAAGATGTTCTCCTGGTAGACGTTCACGTCGATGGCCTGATAACGCGACAGCGTCTGCTTATCGACGAAGTTCTGGATCGAGTTGATCTTGTGATCGATGTAGTGTTTGGTGCCCTTCACGTCACGGGTGAAGCCGCGCACGCGATAATCAATGATCACGATGTCGGACTCGAAGCTGTGGATGAGAAAGTTCAGCGCGCGCAGCGGCGAGATCTTCCCGCAGGTCGACACGTCGATATCGGCGCGGAACGTCGAGATGCCATTGTCGGGATGCATCTCGGGGTAGGTGTGCACCGTGATATGGCTCTTGTCGAGGTGCGCGACCACGGCTTCGGAGCCCGGGCGCTCGATGGCCTCAGCCGCGAGCGTCGCGGTCAGCGGACCGGGCGCCTCGGGGTTGAGCGGCTCCTCGTGCAGCGGCATCTCGGACACCAGCATCGTGACGCTCGCGCCCTGCGGATCGTAGTCCTGGCGCGCAATGTTCAGGATGTTGGCGCCGATGATCTTGGCGACCTCGGTCAGGATCTGCGTGAGGCGCTCGGCGTTGTACACCTCGTCGATATAACGGATGTATTCCTTTTGCGCCGCCTCGTTCGGTGCGAAACAGATGTCGTAGATGTTGAAACTCAGCGTCTTGGTGAGGTTGTTGAAGCTCTCGAGCTTGAGTTTCCTGAGCGGCTTGAGCAGATCCAATTCCGGTGTCCCTCGCGTTATCTCGTGGGGTTCGTGGCTTGTCGTAATTATGGGTCAACGGCCGACCAAATCAATATCTTGACTCGCCGCCAATGGTCGCCACGACGCGCTCCCCAGCCAGCGGTGCTCAGCGCAAGGTTGGGCGCGACGGCGGTTGCTACGCCAGGTTGTGCACCATGCGCACCGTGTCGCGGTAGTTGCGGTCGGCCGCGAGCAGCGTGCGCGGCGGCGCGCCCGGACGGCCATGCATGCGCACCAGGCGCAAGTGCGATGCCGGATCGTCATGCGCGCCGAGCCCGTCGAGCAGGCGCCCCGCCGCGGCCGGGTCGTTGCAGACAAGCACCATGTCGCAGCCAGCGGCGAGCGCGGCACGGCCGCGCGCCACGATGTCACCCGCCCCTTCGCCGATTGGACCGAGGCGAGGGCCGCGGTGCACGGATGCACCGGTTGCGGACTCGCCGATTGGACCGAGGCGAGGGCCGCGGTGCACGGATGCACCGGTTGCGGACTCGCCGATTGGACCGAGGCGAGGGCCGCGGTGCACGGATGCACTGGTTGCGGACTCGCCGATTGGACCGAGGCGAGGGCCGCGGTGCACGGATGCACCGGTTGCGGACTCGCCGATTGGACCGAGGCGAGGGCCGCGCGCCAGGGATGGCACGAATGCCGACTTTGCGCCCTCCATCGACAAATCGTCGCTGAAGATGACCCCCTGAAAGCCCAGGCGCCGGCGCAGCACCTCCTTCAGCCACACGCGCGAATAGCCGGCCGGCCGGGCATCCACCTTGGGATAGACGATGTGGGCCGGCATGATCGCGGCGAGGCCGTAGTGGATCATGCGCTCGAAGGGCACGAGGTCCTCCGTCAAGATGTCGACGAAATCGCGCTCATCGACCGGCAGGGCCGCGTGCGAATCGGCGGTCACGGCGCCGTGGCCCGGGAAGTGCTTGCCGGTCGCGGCCATGCCGGCGGCATGCATGCCGCGCGTGAACGCGTGGGCGAGCTCCACCACCACCTCTGGATCGGCGTGAAAGGCTCGGTCGCCGATGACCTCGCTCACACCGCGGTCGAGGTCGAGCACTGGTGCGAAGCTGAAATCCACGCCCACCGCGCGCAGCTCGGCCGCCATCAGCCAGCCGCAGGCCTCGGCGAGCCGCTTGGCGCGTCTTGGATTCTCGTCGTGCAGTTTCCCCAGGGCACGTGCCGAGGGAAGGTCGGTGAAACCTGCACGAAAGCGCTGGACCCGTCCGCCCTCGTGGTCGACGGCGACCAGCAGCTGGGGCTCACGCTGGGCGTGGATGTCGGCCACCAGGCGCTCGACCTGTTCCGGCGACTCGTAGTTACGGGAAAACAGAATCACCCCGCCGGTGAGCGGATGCCGCAGGCGCTCGCGCTCCTCGGGCGTGAGCTCCAGGCCCGCGATGTCGAGCATGACGGGGCCGAGTGACACGCTCAGCCCCGGATGTAGACGCGCGTGCCGACCGGCACCCGGTCGAACAGCTCGAGCAGGTCGCGGTTGCGCATCTTTACGCAGCCGCGCGAGGACGGCACGCCCATCGGGTCCTCGTCCGGGCAGCCGTGGATGTAGATGTAGCGGCGCATGGTATCGACGTCGCCCAAACGATTCCTGCCCGGCTCAAGGCCACACAGCCAGAGGATGCGCGTTAAGATCCAGTCGCGCCCCGGATAGGCGGCGCGCAGCTGCGGGCTGTAGATCTCGCCGGTCGGGCGGCGCGAGACCAGCACCGCGTTGGCCGGCAGCCCCGCGCCGATCTTAGCGCGCACGTAATGGGCGCCGCGCGGGGTCTGTTCACTGCCGTTTCGCTCGCCCACGCCCTTGCGTGCGGTGGAAACGGTGGTTCGCATGACGACATGCCCGGCGCGGTCGTAGAGCGTGAGGGTTTGGGCGGGTACATCCACCTCAATGGCGTAGTCCGAGCGCTGCCGCATGCTCAGGATTGTACAAACAGCGCCATCGACTCGACATGGCTGGTGTGGGGAAACATGTCCAGCACGCCGGCGGCGGCCAAGCGGTAGCCGAGCGCGTGCACGAGGTAACCGGCGTCGCGTGCCAGCGTCGCGTGGCTGCACGAGACGTAGACGATGCGCTGCGGCAGCGCCGTTCGCAGCCGCTTGAGGGCCTCCATCGCCCCGCTGCGCGGCGGGTCGAGCAGCAGCTTGTCGAAACGAAACCCGTCCCACGGGTCCTGGGCAGCGTCGGCGTCGTACAGGTCGCCGACCCGAAACTCGACGTTGGCAATGGCGTTGAGCGCGGCATTGGCGCGGGCGGTGGCGACCGCCGCGGCGTCCGCCTCGATGCCCAGGACCCGCGCGCAGCGGCGCGCCGCCGGCAGGGTGAAGTTGCCGAGCCCGCAGAAGAGGTCCAGCATCCGGTCAGTCGGCTGCAACTCCAGCAACGCGAGCGCCCGAGCCACCATCTGGCGGTTCACCTCGGCGTTGACCTGCACGAAATCGGCGGGCCCGAAACGAAGCGTTACCCCATGCTCTGCCAGACGGTAGCAGAGCGCCTCTGGCGCCCGTGGCGACAGCGGCACGACCGTATCCGGCCCGCCGCCTTGCAGATAAACCTGCAGGCCGTGGCGCTCGCCGAAAGCGCTGAGCTGCTCCAGATCGGCGGGCGCCAGGGCCACGAGGTGGCGAAACACCAGGGCAGTGGCGTTGTCGGCGACCGCGACCTCGATCTGTGGAATGCGGTCCGGGCAGGACAGGCCGGCAATGAGGGTGCGCAGGCCGGGCAGCAGCCGAGACACCCGCTCGTCGAGGATGGGGCACTCCGCGAGGGCCGTTATGAAGCTGCGACGGCGTTCGCGGAAGCCAACCAGCACCCCGCCTTTCTTGGGCACCAGCCGCACGCCCAGGCGGGCACGCCGCCGGTAGCCCCATCCCGGGCCGGCGAGCGGCCCGAGCCAGGCCTGCGGGTCCGCTTTGCCGATGCGGGCCAGGGCGTCGGCCAGCACGCGCTGCTTGGCGGCAAGCTGGGCGCCCAGCCCGAGGTGTTGCAGGGAGCAGCCCCCGCACACGCCGAAGTGCGGGCAGCGCGGGGTGACCCGATCGGGGCTCGGGGTCAGGACCTCGAGCAGCGCGCCGCTGTCGTAGCTCTTGCGCCGGTTAAGGTAGCGAAAGCGCACGGACTCGCCCGGCAGGGCGCCCTCGATAAAAGTCACCTTGCCGTTGATCCGCGCGACACCGCGGGCGTCGTGGTTGAGCGACTCGATCGTCGCTACCGCGGTGTCGCCGGCTTGATCGGCGGTGGTCGGGTCGATTGACTGCGGCCTCATCCGCCCGCGGGCTCGGCGTGCCAGGCCGAGAGAAACCGGTTCAGATGCGGCTTGCCGGCAGCCGCGAGCGCGTCGCGCACGACCTTGAGCTCCCTTCGATACTGGGCATCATCGAGATTGCCGCGCATGAGCTCATAGCGCAGGTAGATGAGGTAGGTATTGAGCACGTCGGTCTCGCAGTAATTGCGGATGTCCTCGATTGCCCCGGCCTGGAATTGTTCCCAGACCTCCGCGCCACTATGCCCCATCTTGCCGGGCAGGCCGAGCAACACGGCAACCTCGTCGAGCGGCGCCGTGGCGCGTGGCTGATAGCCGGACAACACGTCCATCAAGTCCGTATGGCGCTCGTGGTAGCGGCTGAGATAGTTGTTCCAGCGAAAACTCTGGTCCTCGGTCCCCGTCTCCCAGTAACGCGAAGCGACGATTCCGTGCTTGAGGGCGCGATAGTGCAGCACCGGCAGGTCGAAGCCGGACCCGTTCCAGGACACCAGCACCGGTGTATACCGGTCGATGCCGTCGAAAAAGCGCCGGATCAGGTCGGCTTCGTCCGAGCTCGCATCGCCAAGCGACCAGACACGAAAGGAGTCGTTGGTGCGCAGTACCGCGGAAATGCTAACCACGCGCTGCAGGTGGTGGCGCAGGAATTCCGAGTCGCCGGTCTGCTCGCGGCGCTTGGCGAACATCACGCGCGCCACGTCCCGGTCGCCGAGACCGTCGAGCCCGTACAGTCGCCGGCCGGCCTCCACGTCTGGCACAGTCTCGATGTCGAACGCCAGGACGTTCATGGCCGTCACCTGCGGCCGGCTAATCCGGAAAGACGCCGGTCGAGAGGTAGCGGTCACCGCGGTCGCAGATGATCACGGCGATCACCGCGTTTTCGACCTCGCGCGAAAGGCGCAGCGCCGCCGCTGTTGCCCCGCCGGAAGAAACGCCGCAGAAGATGCCCTCCTCGCGTGCCAGCCGCCGCGTCATGTCCTCGGCCTCCTGCTGGGAGACATCGATGATCCGGTCGACGAGGGAGGCGTCATAGATCTTCGGCAGATATTCCTTGGGCCAGCGGCGGATGCCGGGGATGCTGGAGCCTTCCTGCGGTTGCACGCCGACGATCTTGACTGCCGGGCTCACCTCGCGCAGGAACGTGCCCACCCCCATGATCGTGCCGGTCGTGCCCATGGCGCTCACGAAATGGGTGAGCTGCCCGTCCGTGTCCCGCCAGAGCTCCGGCCCCGTTCCCTCGTAGTGGGCGCGCGGGTTGTCCGGGTTGGCGAACTGGTCGAGAACCTTGCCGCGGCCCTCGCGCTCCATCTGGGCGGCGAGGTCGCGCGCGCCCTCCATGCTCGCCTCCTTCGACACCAGCACGATTTCGGCGCCAAACGCCTTCATGACGGCGCGCCGTTCGACACTCATGTGCTCGGGCATGACGAGCACCATGCGGTAGCCGCGCATGGCGGCCGCCATGGCAAGCGCGATGCCAGTATTACCGGAGGTGGCCTCGATGAGGGTATCGCCGGGCTTGATCTCGCCGCGTGCCTCGGCGTGCCGGATCATGGAAAGCGCTGGGCGGTCCTTGACCGAACCGGCCGGGTTATTGCCCTCGAGCTTAGCGAGTATTGTGTTGCTGGTCCGACCCGGGAGCCGTTGCAGGCGTACAAGCGGCGTGTTGCCGACGAAATCTTCCAGCGTTTTCAGCCGCATCCGCGCATTGTAATGGAAAGTATCCCCGGTCGGCACGAATGGCGTGTCCTTGCCCTCCTCGGCTCGGGACGGTCCCGTTCCCGCGGCCTACAGTTGACCGAGTCGGGCTGGCGACCACCGACCTCAGCGTGCGTGTCGCCGCCCGTCGGCCGGCTGCCACTTTCCGTCGTGCAGTGGGCAAGAGCCTGTCCGCTGTTGGGCCTGTCCGGTTGATAACCAGCTGTCGGGGCGAAGGTTTTCGCTCGGTACCCGTGGCTCGTCCGGCCAGCCATCGCGGGCACAGATCTTGCCAATTGCTTGGGGTTACTGAATCACCAGAAGGCGGCAGTCCCCGTGGCAGCAACATCTTTCTCCGTCGACCCGCCAGCAACGGTCGAGCTCTCCCCGGGCACGCCGGTGGGCGGTTTGACCATCGAGCGCAAGATTGGCGAAGGCGGCATGGCCTGGCTGTACTCGGCCGTGGACAGCGCTGGCAAGCGGCGCGTGCTCAAGGTTCCGCGCGGCTCGCAGGATGCCGATCCAGCCAGCGTGGTGGCCTTCGAAAACGAGCTGCGCCTGGCGCCGTACCTGGAGGATTTTCCCCATGCGCACATGCCGGTCGTGCAGCACAGCGACCGGGGGCGCTATCTCGTGATGGATTACATCGAGGGCGTCGACCTGTGGACGCACCTGCGCCAATGCGGTTGCCTGACCGAGCACGAAGCGGTCACGCTCGCCATGAAGATCGTGCGCGCGCTGGCCGAGCTGCATCGTCGGCGAATCGTGCACCTCGACATCAAGCTGTCGAACATAATGATCACGCCGCGAGGCGAGGTTCGACTGATCGACTTCGGGCTCGCCAACCATCTGGACCTGCCCGATCACATCTATGAATCGTTCCAGGAACCCAAGGGGACACCATCGTACATAGCGCCGGAACAGTTCTACGGCGTGCGCGATGAGCCGCGCAGCGACCTGTATTCGGTCGGGGCCATGCTGTTTGAAATGACGACCTCGCGGCTGCCCTATCCCGACGCCCAGACGGCCTTGGACGTGATTCAGCGCATTCGTCGCACCCCGGTATCACCGCGCACCTACCGCCCGGAGCTGAGCGCCGGATTCGAGAGCGTCGTCATGACCTGTCTGGAGAATCTTCCCGACCGGCGCTTTGCGGATGCCGAGGCGCTGTTCGCCGCGCTGCAGGCGCTGCAGGCCGAGCGTGGCGTCAGCCGTGCCGCTGCCCCTGCCGGAGAAGAAGTACCCGCCGCCAACCGCACAAGCCTGCTGGCCCGTTTGGCGCGGCGCGCGGCCGAGCCGCGCGTTGACCGCCTCGGGGAGCTCAAGGCTTGGATCGAGCGCCACAAGCGCTTGCGCGGGGAGCCGCCGTACCGCATCGTCGCTGCGCTCGATGCGTCCGACAGCGCCCGTGCCGACGCCCTGAACCGCGCCATCCTGCGCGAGGCAGTGCGCCTGGCCCAGATGCAGCGTTCCATGGTCACCGTCGTGACGGTGCTGCCGCGCCAGGACGTTGGCACCGCCAGCGGTGGCAAGGAGATGCAGATTCAGAATGCCGCCTACCAGAAGGCACGCGCCCGCCTTGCCGCACTGGTGGAGGAGCTGGGTGCGGCGCTCATCCCGATCGGCATCAACGTGCGCAGCGGCGACACCGTGGATGCCATCACAAGTTGTCTCGAGGACTACGCCGCGGATCTGCTCATCATCGGTGCGCGCGAGCGCAGCGCCTTGAGCCGCTTCATCCTTGGCAGCACTGCCTACAAGGTTCTGACGTCGATCAAGTGCCCCATCTACGTCGTGCAGGAACGCAGCGCCGCACACGCCTCGCGGCGCCTGAGCGCCAACGCGCACCTGCACGCCGTCGTTCCCGGTGCGGTGGCAAGCTACGTCGCCACCTAGCCGTCGCCGCTTGCCGGGTACAGTCGTACGTCTGCCGGAGGCCGCTACTGGCCAACGGCCAGGCGCTCGGCAAAGAAAGGATGCAGCCCGGCGCGCCGGATCTTCGCGGCCGCCGCCGCAAAGTCATAGGCGACGCGCTCAAAGCGCAGGCTGGCGGCGGCGACGTCATAAATCACGAAACTCGCGCTGTTATCGCCATCGCGCGGCTGGCCGACCGACCCGACGTTGACCAGATAGCGGTCACCGGCGCTAAGCGCATAGGTTTCGCCCGGGCGCGGCTCGATCTCCTCCACCTTTCCGTTGCGACCCTGGCGGAAGAGGTACGGGATGTGGACGTGCCCCAGGAACAGCACGCGCTCGCGCACGGCCTTGAAGCAGCGCTCCGCCTGTTTCGGTTCGACCACGTACTCCCAGCTGTTGGGATAATCCATGACGGCATGCGCGAAGACCGCGCCATGCGCGCGCTGCACGTACGGAAGGCCGCGTAGAAAATCGAGATGCTCCGGCCGCAGCTGCCGGCGGGTCCACGCGGCGCAGTGCTCCAGCTCGCTCGCCAGCGACCAGTGGGGCGCGAGGAACATCGCCTCGTCGTGGTTGCCGAGCACGGCGACGAGCCGCGGCAGCGCCATGATCCGGTCGAGCGCCGCCACCGGGTCGGCGCCGTAATTGACGCTGTCCCCGAGGCACGCATAGCCGTCCACGCCGTGGCGCGCCGCGACCTCCAGGCACGCCTCTAACGCTTCGATGTTGCTGTGGATATCGGACAGGACGGCGATCTTCATGTGAGGCAAGGCATCGCCTGCGCGGCTGCCTGCTTAGGAGAGTATAGACAGCGCTGACCTGCAGCCGGGCGGCGTCAGTCCGCCAGGGCCACGTGCTCCAGCACGAGCTGCAGACAACGCGCGCCCTGGTATTCGTTCACGTCGAGTCGGTAGGCCGCATGCACGCGCGCCGCGCGCAGCGGCTGACCCTGTGGCGCGCCATTGAACGCGATGGCATCGAACAATCGCCCGTCGCGGCGCAGCGCCATCTTGATGTGGCGGTTCCCGACAATGCGCTGGCTCACGATCTCGAACTCGCCATCGAATACGGGTTCGGGGAACCCCTGCCCCCACGGGCCGGCCGCGCGCAGCTGCTCGGCGAGCTCGAGCGTCAGCTCCGCTGCGCTGATCTCGCCGTCGCTCCACACCCGGCCCTGCAAGTCGGCGTCGCACACCTGGCGTGCGACCTCCTCGTCGAAGGCGTCGCGGAACGCATTGAAGCGCTCGCGCGCAAGGCTCAAGCCCGCGGCCATGGCGTGCCCGCCGAACTTGGCGAGCAGCCCGGGGTGGCGGGCGGCAATGGCATCGAGCGTGTCCCGGATGTGCAGCCCCGGGATGGAGCGCGCCGAACCTTTCAGTTCGGTGCCGCCCGCCGGGGCGAAGGCGATGACCGGGCGGTGCACGCGTTCCTTGACGCGTGACGCCACCAGACCGATCACCCCCTGGTGCCAGGACTCGTCGAACAGGCACAACCCCTTCGGCAGCCCGGTGGCGTCGAGACTCAGGCTTTCCACCGCGCGCAAGGCCTGGCTCTGCATCTCGGCTTCGAGCGCACGGCGCTCACGGTTGAGCCCATCGAGGCGGGCGGCGAGGTCGGCGGCCCGCGCCGGATCGTCCGCAAGCAGACACTCAACACCGTGCGCCATGTCGGTCAGTCGACCGGCGGCGTTGAGGCGCGGCGCCACTGCGAACCCCAGGTCGGTGGCGGACACGCGCCCCGCCTTGCGGCCGGCCACCGCCAGCAACGCCTGCACGCCGGCGCAGCTCACCCCCGCATTGATGCGCGCCAGACCCTGCGCCACCAGGATCCGGTTGTTGTGGTCGAGTGGCACCAGGTCCGCCACCGTCCCGAGCGCGACCAGGTCCAGCAGATCGGCAAGCCGCGGCTCGGCTGGCCAGCGCGTGCGAAACCAGCCGGTCTCGCGCAGGCGTGCCCGAAGCGCCAGCATGACGTAGAACGCCACACCGACGCCGGCGAGGGTCTTGCTCGAGAATTCATCGCCCGGCTGATTCGGGTTGACGATTGCGTTGGCCGGCGGCAGCTCCGCGGCGGGCAAGTGGTGGTCCGTGATGAGCACCGCCATGCCGGCCGCACGGGCCGCACGCACGCCGTCGAGGCTCGATATGCCGTTATCCACGGTGATGAGCAGGTCAGGCCGCTGACGCGCGGCCAGCTCGACGATCTCGGGCGTGAGCCCATAGCCGTAGGTGAATCGGTCCGGCACCAGGTAGCGCACGTCGCCCGCGCCCATCTGGCGCAGGGCGCGCAGCACCACCGCGCAGCTCGTTGCGCCGTCGGCGTCGTAGTCGGCGACGATCAGGATGCGCCGTTGCTCGCGCAGCGCCTCCTCGAGCAGCGCGACTGCGGCATCCATACCCTTGAGCGATCGCGGCGCGAGCAGCCGCTCCAGCGAGCGGTCGAGCTCCACCGCCGAGGTGACGTGTCGCGCGCGGTAGACACGCGCCAGCACCGGATGCAGGTTCAGCCGCTCGAACGTCGCGTCGGTGTTGACCGGTGCCTCGCGCCGCACGATCAGCTTTTGCTGTGCCGAGATCATGCCGGCGCGCGGTGCGCCGCTGCCCGCCGCCAACGCCACCAGCGGCGCGCGCGGCGCGGTGTGAGCTCGTAGGCGGGCCCGGTCTCATCAACAAGCGTGACCGCCTGCAACCGCCGCTCGGTCAAGGCGGCAAGCGCGGGCGCGATCCAGTTGCGCTCGATGCGCACGATCTCTTCCTGCCAGCGCGCGCGGTCGCCGTACTGCACCGCTGGGCGCGCGGAATCGAGCACCGCCAGATGCGCCCCGGACGCGGCGGGCGCGCGCCCTTGCCACTCCGAAAAGCCGACGGGCGGTGCTTCCGCGGGTATCTGGCTGAGGCGCGCGAGCCCCAGGCTGATCGGCTCGAGGCTCCACAGCTGCGCCCACGGCGCGGGCGGCACCTTCGGCAGCTGGCCCCCGCCCCAAAACCACAGGCTGTTGATGGGCGGCTTGCCATCCCGTTCACGTTCGCTGTTGACGCGCGCGGTATGCAGCAGTATCTGCAGCTCGTTGAGCAGTGTGTGCCAGGCCTTGCCGTCTTTGCCGTGCGGGAGGTAGGGGTGGATGTCGCGGCCCACCACTTCGGGCAGCGGAGTGGTCATGAGCTGCGGCGCGCGCGGCGGCTTCAGGTACCAGCGGCCCGGCCGTGGCGTCTTCAAGGTCCAGCCCTCGCCCGCGTAGGCCTCGCCGATCTCGGCCGCAAGCCTGGTCGCCTCGTCTTGCGTCAGGTCAAGCCACTGGGCGTCGTGCAGCACCAGACGATCTCGGTCCGGAATCAGATGGACCGGATCGGCGCGCACCCACCAGCCATTGTCGATCACGCCAAGATCCAGGGCCCGCGTGACGGCCGCCACCGGCGCATCGTTACCTTCCTGCAATTCGACGCCGAAAAGCCCGAAGATGCGCGCTTCCGCGCCCTGGGCGGCATTCGGACAAGGGTCGGCGCGGGTCAGAAACGTCTCGAGCGCCGGGAGTCGCGGGATCGAGCCTCGATGCGCGGCGGCCTCGACGCGACGCGTGGCGCCGAACAGGCCAGGGACAAGGAGTGTGAGTTTGAGCGCAGCGGCCGGCGACATGCGGGTCAATTATACAGGCTCGCCGGTACCACCTCGCGCCCCGGCGGGAACGAGGCTACCCTCTTCCACTGCTCGCCTATCCCTCCTCCTTGAACGCCTCCTCACGCGTCTTACGGATGGCCGGCAGAAGCACCATCACCATGGCCAAGACTGTCAACACGAGCAAGGTGGCGCTGATCGGACGGGTGATGAACACCGACGGATCGCCGCGCGAGATAATCAGGGCGCGGCGCAAGTACTCCTCCATGAGCGGTCCGAGTATGAAGCCGAGCAGCATCGGCGCCGGCTCGCAGTCGAGCTTGGAAAAGACGTAACCAAGGACACCGAACAGGGCCATCAAGTATACGTCGAAGTTGTTGTTGTTCAGGCTGTACACACCGATCGCGCAGAACACCAGCATCAACGGAAACAGCAGGTGGTACGGTACCGTGATGATGCGCACCCACAGCCCGATCAATGGAAGATTGAGAACCAGCAGGAACAGGTTGCCGATCCACATCGACACGATGATGCCCCAGAACAGTGCCGGTTGCTCGTTGATGACCGAAGGCCCGGGCTGGATACCCTGGATGATGAGCGCGCCGATCATCAGCGCCATCACCGGATTCGATGGAATACCGAGGGTGAGCATCGGAATGAACGACGTCTGGGCGCCGGCGTTGTTGGCGGATTCAGGTCCGGCGACACCTTCGATCATCCCGGTGCCGAATCTTTCCGGGTGCTTGGATACCTTCTTTTCGAGCGAGTACGACGAGAACGACCCGAGGATGGAACCGCTGCCCGGCAAGATGCCGAGCGCCGACCCGAGCGCGGTGCCGCGCAGGATCGGAGCGATCATGCGCCGGAAATCCTCTCGGGTCGGCATCAGGTTCTTGATCTCCTTTACCATCAGTGAGCGTGTGCGCTCGTCCTCCAGGTTGCGCACGATCTCGCCGATGCCGAACATGCCCATGGCCACTACTACGAATCCGATGCCATCGGCGAGCTCGGGCAGGTCGAAGGTATAGCGTGCCAGGCCAGAATTCACGTCGGTCCCGATCAAGCCGAGCAGGAGCCCCAACACCACCATGCCCAGCGCGTGCAGCAGTGAGCCACGCGCCAGCACTACCGCGACGACCAGGCCGAACACCATCAGCGAGAAGTAATCGGCCGGTCCGAACTTGAGCGCCATCTCGGCCAGGGGCGGCGCGAACAGCGCGATCAGCACGGTGGCCACGGTGCCGGCAAAGAACGAACCGATGGCGCAGGTGGCGAGCGCCGCCCCGGCGCGGCCCTGCTTCGCCATCTGGTATCCGTCGAGCGCGGTGACGACCGAGGCCGCCTCGCCCGGCAGATTCACGAGGATGGCCGTCGTCGAGCCGCCGTACTGCGAACCGTAGTAGATGCCGGCGAGCATGATGAGCGCCGACACGGGCGGCAAACCGAAGGTTACCGGCAAGAGCATGGCGATGGTCGCGGTCGGTCCAAGGCCGGGGAGCACGCCGATCAACGTGCCGAGGAATACGCCGGCGAGGCAGTACAGCAGGTTGGTGACCGTAAAGGCGGTTTCCAGGCCGAGCGCGAGATTCGCCAACAATTCCATGGGCGGACGCCTCGTCGATGAACCGGATCAGCCGCCCAACCAGGGACCTATCACCGGGAGCGGCACGCCCAGCCCCTTGTTGAATACGAGTACGCAAAACGCTGTCATGCCCGCAGAGAGCAACACCGCCACCCACCAACGAAAGTGGATGCTGGCGATGGCGCTGACGATGACGAGCAGCGGAATGGCAACGATCAAGCCGGCGCCGCGCACGAGCAGGCCGAACGCGACGATCCCGACCGTGATTAGCGCCAGAGGTTTGAGCGCGAGGCGCCCGACCGCTTCACCGGGTTTTGCGAACCCGCGGACGAGTGAAATGGCGCCGATCAGGCCGAGCAGGACTCCGAGCGCGGTTGGAAAATACGCTGGGCCCATGCGCAGGGCCGTGCCCATCTCGTAGTTTGTTCCAATCGCGATCGCGCCCAGCCCGAAGCCGAGGTACAGCAAACCGGCCCAGAAGTCCTTCGGACTGCGGACGCGCGACATCAAGCCGCTCCCTTCCGTGCGTTTGGTCTGATCGCTGTTGCTGCTATGTTAACGGCGCCGCGGATGGCGGTCGCGCTAGACGGAAAAGGCCGGTGTGACCGGCCTTTCCCTTCCGGCGCTGGCGATCCGGACGGAACGCCTAGTCGGCAAACTTGCCCGCCTTCTCGATGATCGGCTTCCACTTGGCGATCTCCGCCGCCAGATGCGCCCGGTGCGCATCCGGCGTCGCCAGCTTGTCCTCGATCGGCTCGGTGCCGAGATCGGCAAAGCGCTGCTTCACCGTTTCGTCCTTGAGCGCGAACTTGAGCGCCTTGTTGAGGCGATCGACTACCGCCTTCGGGGTCCCCTTGGGCGCGTAAAGCCCATGCCATATGCCGACCTCGAAGCCGGGCAGGCCGGCCTCGTCGGCAGTCGGAACATGCGGCAGCGAGGCGACGCGCTTCTTGGTGGTGACGGCATAGACCTTGACCTTGTCGGCCCGGATCTGGCTGGTGGTGTTGGTGGTCTGATCGCACATGAAATCAATCTGGCCTCCCAGCAGATCGTTCATCGCCGGCGCCGTGCCCTTGTACGGCACCGTCGTGACATCGGTGCCGATCGCGCTCATGAACAACATGCCGCACAGGTGCGAAGCCGCGCCGAGCCCGGCGTTTGCGTAGGTCACCTTGTCCTTGTTCTTCTTCACGTACTCGATCAGTTCCTTGAGACTGTTCGGCGGGAAGTCCCGGCGTGCAATGATGGTCATCGGCACATCGTTGATGAGCCCGATGGTCTCGAAATCTGTCAACGAGTTGTAGGGCAGCTTCCGATACAGCGTCGGCGCCGTGGACATGCCAATGTGATGGATCAGGATGGTGTAACCGTCGGGTGCCGCGCGCGCCACCCGCCCGGCGCCGATCGTTCCGCCGGGACCGCCGATGTTTTCCACCACCACGGGTTGCTTGAGATCCATTTCCATCGCGCGCGCGATTAGCCGCCCGACGGTGTCCGTGGGACCGCCGGCTGAGAACGGCACGATCATCGTGATGGGCCTCGATGGATACGTATCGGCCTGCGCCACCGATACGCCCGCGAGCGCGAGCAAACCGACCAACCACCAGCTCTTCTTAGACACGTGACACTCCTTCAGTTGACGACATGGATTCCCGGATTATGGGCCCAGATGCCGCTCGCGACTACCGGCTGCCGCGATGTGCAAACGACGCCGATTCCGACGCCAGGCGCCGCGCTAGCGCGCGAGGTTGTCCAAAATGGCCTTTTTCACTTGATCAAGCCTTGCCGCGACCTTGACGACGGGCGCCGTGCTTTGCCTGATCGCGGTGTCGGGGTCCTTCAGGCCGTGGCCGGTAAGCGTGCATACCACACGGGAACCCTCGGGAATTCGGCCCTTCTTAATATCACGGAGCGCACCGGCGACCGAGGTCGCCGAAGCCGGTTCGCAGAATACGCCCTCTTTTTCCGCCAGCAGCCTCTGGGCGGCCAGGATGTCCTCATCGCTGAGCTTGTCGAACCACCCCTCGGAGTCGCGCTGCGCCTGCCACGCCTTGTCCCAGGACTGCGGATGGCCAATGCGGATGGCGGTGGCGACGGTCTCCGGCTGATCGATCATGTGGCCGGCCACGAATGGCGCGGCGCCGGCGGCCTGGTAGCCCACCATCACCGGCCGGTTGTTGCAGATGCCATGATCGGCGTATTCGCAGTAGCCCATCCAGTGCGCGGTGATGTTTCCGGCGTTGCCGACTGGCAGGCAGTGGAAGTCCGGCGCCGCCCCGAGCTCCTCAATGATCTCGAACGCCGCCGTTTTCTGGCCTTGCAGGCGAAACGGGTTGATGGAATTCACGATCGTCACCGGCGCCTCGTTGGCCACTTCCTTCACCAGCGCCATGCCAGCATCGAAGTTGCCCTCGATCTGAATGACCACCGCACCGTGGATCATTGCCTGCGCCAGCTTGCCGAGAGCAATCTTGCCCTCGGGGATGAGCACGAAGCAGGTGATGCCAGCGCGCGCCGCGTAGGCCGCGGCCGAGGCCGAGGTGTTTCCGGTCGAGGCGCAGATGATGGCCCGTGACCCCTCCTCCACCGCCTTGGTCACCGCCATGGTCATGCCGCGGTCCTTGAAAGAGCCGGTCGGATTGAGCCCCTCGAACTTGACGTACATGTCGACGCTCTTGCCGATAAGACGCGGAATATTGCTGAGCCGGATGAGCGGCGTGGCGCCCTCACCCAGCGAGATGATGCGCGTGTCGTCGTGGACCGGCAGCCGATCGCGATACTTGTCGATCAGCCCGGTGTAACGCTTACCGATGTTCATGCTCACTTCCAGTTGGCGCGCAGGTGTTCGAGGCGGATGCGCGCGACCTGGCCGCTGATCGAGTCGAGCGCCTCGATACGCGCGATCGCCTGGTTCATGTTCTTTTCGATCACGCGCTGTGTAAGGATGATGATCGGCACGACGCTCTCGCCCTCGGCTGGCTCCTTCTGCAGGATCGCCTCGATGCTGATGCCGAGGTCGCCGAGAATACGCGTGACGTCCGCCAGCACGCCGGGTCGATCCTGGGCGTGCATGCGCAGGTAATACGAGGTCTGCACCTCCTCCATCGGCAGGATCGGCAGATCGGCAATCGCGTCAGGCTGAAACGCGAGATGTGGCACGCGGTTGTTGGGATCGGCCGTCAGCGTGCGCACGACGTCGACCAGATCAGCCACCACGGCGGAGGCCGTCGGCTCGGCGCCCGCGCCGGCGCCGTAGAAGAGCGTCGGGCCGACGGCATCGCCCTTGATCAACACCGCGTTCATCGCGCCATCGACATTGGCGATAAGCCGGCGTTCGGGGATGAGCGTCGGGTGGACGCGCAGCTCGATGGCACCGTCGGTACGGCGCGCGATGCCGAGCAGCTTCAGGCGATAGCCGAGCTGCTCGGCGTAGACGATGTCGGCACGGGTAATGCGGGTGATGCCCTCGGTGTAGACCTTCTTGAATTGCAGCGGAACGCCAAAGGCGATGGCAGCCAGAATGGTGAGCTTGTGGGCCGCGTCGATGCCCTCGACGTCGAAGGTCGGATCGGCTTCGGCGTAGCCGAGACGCTGGGCCTCCTTGAGGACGTCCGCGAACTCGGCACCCTTGTCGCGCATCTCGGTGAGGATGAAATTGCTCGTGCCGTTGATGATGCCGGCGAGCCACTCGATGCGATTGCCGGCCAGACCCTCGCGCAGCGCCTTGATGATGGGAATGCCGCCCGCGACCGCCGCCTCGAACGCCACCATCACGCCCTTGCGCTGCGCGGCCGCGAAAATCTCGTTGCCGTGCAGGGCGATGAGCGCCTTGTTGGCGGTGACCACGTGCTTGCCGTGCGCAATGGCCTCGAGCACGAGCGTGCGCGCCGGCTCGTAGCCGCCGATGAGCTCGACAACGACATCGATGTCCGGGTTGCGCACCACGGTTTCGGCCGCGCCGACGATCTCGATTCCCGCCGTCGGACAGGCGCGCACCTTGCGCGGATCGCGCGCCGCCGCCTGCACGATCGCGATGTCGCGCCCGGCGCGGCGCGTGATTTCCTCGCGATTGCGCGCCAGCACGTTGACCGTGCCGCAGCCGACCGTGCCGAGGCCGAGCATCCCGACGCGGACGGGTGTCACGCTTCCTTCCTTTGCAGCAGGACCTTGTCGCGGCGAAACATCTCGCGGATGGAGCGGATGGCCTGGCGCGTGCGGTGCTCGTTCTCGATCAGGCTGAAGCGCACGTAATCGTTGCCGTACTCGCCGAAGCCGATGCCGGGCGACACGGCCACCTTCGCCTCGCTCAGCAGCTTCTTGGAGAACTCGAGCGAGCCCATGTGTACGTAGGGATCCGGAATGCGCGCCCACAGGAACATGGTCGCCTTTGGTTTCTCGACGATCCAGCCGGCCGAGTACAGCCCGTTGCACAGTACATCGCGGCGCCTCTCGTACTTGAGGCGGATCTCCTCGACGCAATCCTGCGGGCCTTCGAGGGCCAGGATCGAGGCCACCTGGATCGGGGTGAACATCCCATAGTCGAAGTACGACTTGAGCCTTCCAAGCGCCGCCACCAGTTTGCGGTTGCCGCACATGAATCCCACGCGCCAGCCGGGCATGTTGTAGCTCTTGGACAGCGTGAAGAACTCGACCGCCACTTCCTTGGCGCCCGCCACCTGCAGGATCGAGGGGGCCACGTAACCGTCGAAGACGATGTCGGCGTAGGCGAGGTCGTGGACCACCCAGATGCCATGCTCGCGCGCGAATGCCACCGTCTTCTCGAAGAAGTCGAGCTCCACGCACATGGTGGTCGGGTTGGCCGGGAAGTTCAAAACGAGGAACTTCGGTTTGGGCCAGGTCTCGCGCACAGCCTTCTCCAGCTCGCCGAAGAAATCGACGCCCGGCAGCAAGGGCACGTGGCGAATGTCGGCGCCGGCGATGACGAAGCCGTAGCTATGGATCGGGTAGGTCGGGTTCGGCACCAGCACGGCGTCGCCCCGGTCGACGGTGGCGAGCGCGAGATGCGACAGGCCTTCCTTGGAGCCGATTGTGACGATCGCCTCGCTGTCCATGTCGAGATCGACGTCGTAGCGGCGCTTGTACCACTGGCAGATGGCGCGGCGCAGGCGCGGGATGCCGCGCGATACCGAATAGCGGTGCGTGTCCTCGCGGCTCGCGGCCTCGATGAGCTTATCGACGATGTGCCGCGGTGTGGCGCCATCCGGGTTGCCCATGCCGAAATCGATGATGTCCTCGCCACGCCGGCGCGCCTCGGCCTTCAACTCGTTGACGATATTGAAGACGTAAGGCGGCAGGCGCTTGATGCGCGCGAAGTCGTCGTCCGGCTGTGACATGAATATTGTCGGGCGGTATAGTTACCGCACCCAAGGTATTGAATGCGCGTGCATTATAGGGCTTTCACGCGGACACGCCAACTTTCCCGCGGCGCAGCCTCGGCGCTCACGACATGAAATTCACACTGGAGACCGGTTCCGGCCACAACCTCATCAACGCCTACCGCGCGGGTCAGGTGACGATCAATCAGCGCGTGTTCACCCGCAGCCTGCTCGTAGCCCCGGACCGGATAGTCGAGTGGATGCCGGGGCGCTTTGAGGACCTGACCGCCGAGCACTTCGACGCCATCCTCGAGTTGCAGCCGGAGGTGGTGGTGCTCGGCACCGGTGCGCGCCTGCGCTGGCCGGCGCCCGAGCACCTGCGGGGCCTCATTGCAGCGCGCATCGGGCTCGAATCCATGGATACCGGCGCCGCCTGCCGGACCTACAACATCCTCATGAGTGAGGGGCGTCGGGTAGTGGCGGCACTGTTGATGATCGAAAGCCAGGATTCGCCGATCGGATAGAGGCGAGGGCCGCAGCGACAGGGACGTCGCGGCTGCGGATTCGCCGACCGGATAGCGGCCGCCCCGCCCCGGCTCGGACTACACTGATCCGACCGAGTAGCCGGCCTTCTCGAGGAGCACGCGCAGTCGTTTCAAGGCGTCGACCTGAATCTGGCGAACCCGCTCGCGGGTCACCCCGATGTCGGCGCCGACCTCCTCCAGCGTTGCGATTTCACGGTTGTTCAACCCGAACCGCCGCTCCACCACCTCGCGCTGCTTGTCGTTGAGCTCATTGAGCCATTCGCGAATGACCACTTGCAGGTCCTCGCGCTGCATGAGGTGCTCGGGATCGGGGGTGCGATCATCGGCGATGGCGTCGAGCAACGAGCGATCGGGATCATCGTCGAGCGGCGCATCGACGGACGTGACGCGCTCGGTCAGCCCCAGCATCTGTTTGACGTCATCGACCGGCTTGTCGAGAAGGTTGGCGACCTCCTCCGGTGTCGGTTCGTGGTCCAGTTTCTGCGCCAGGTAGCGCGCCGCGCGCTGGTAGATGTTGATCTCTTTCAGCACGTGAACCGGGAGCCGGATCGTGCGCGTCTGGTTCATGATGCCGCGCTCAATGGTCTGCCGGATCCACCACGTCGCGTAGGTCGAGAACCGGAAGCCGCGCTCCGGATCGAACTTCTCGACGGCGCGAATCAGGCCGAGGTTACCTTCCTCGATCAGGTCCAGCAGCGACAGACCTCGGTTCATGTAGCGGCGCGCAATCTTCACGACCAGGCGCAGGTTGCTTTCGATCATGCGCCGGCGTGCCGCCTCCTCGCCCTTCTGCGCGCGCCGCGCGTAGTAAACCTCCTCCTGCGCCGTCAACAGCGGCGAGAAGCCGATCTCGCGCAGGTACAGGCGGGTCGCGTCCGCGTGCGAGTAATAGTCATCAGAGCTCGCGCTCTCGCTTTCCTTTTCGGTTTCACTTGCGGCATCCTCGCCAGCGCTTACGCTGACGCCGGTTTCCTCCTCGGCCTCTTCGCCGGCGGCGGGGCTTTCCTCTTCGGTGAGCTCCGGGATCTCCGCTTCGTCGAGGCGGGCCGCCGCGGCCGCGCGCTTGCGCAGCGGCGGTTCGGCCTTGCTCGAGGCAACGGCCTTCTTCTTGACTTCAAACTTACCGGGCGCCGCTTTCTTGGAGGATTTCTTTGGACCGGAAGATTTACGCGGCAGCATGGTTACTGTTTGGGAAGATGCTCAAGTGGATCGACGGGGTTGCCGCGAAATCGGATCTCGAAATGCAGCTTGACCCGGTCGGTACCGGTGCTGCCCATGTCGGCTATTCGCTGCTCGCGCTTAACCACGTCACCTTCCTTCACATAGGTCTTGCTGGCATGCGCATAGGCGCTGAGGAACTCGGCGCTATGCTTGATGATGATAAGCTCTCCGTAACCGCGAAGTCCACTGCCTTGGTACACGACTCGCCCGTCGGCAGCCGCGCGGATCGGCTGACCCTTCTTGCCGCCGATGTCGATCCCCTTGCTCGATCCGAAACGCTCCAAGAGCACGCCATCTGCCGGCCAGCTCCACCGACCGGGAGGGCTCTTGGGACTCGCACGGCCCGCCGCGACGGGCTTCGTCGGCGCTGGTGTGTGTGAGGGTGACGCCGATGGCGCAGCTTGCGCCCTGCCGCTGTCCGACTTGGTGACGGCATTCTTGGGCGGTAGCTCCTCCACTACCGTCGGCGGCGCGGACGCCGCGGGCGGTGTCAGGCGCAGTTTCTGCCCGGGGCTAAGCCGGTAGGGAGGCGAAATGTTGTTCCAGGCAGCGAGCTCGGCGGTGCTTACGCCGGCCTCGGTTGCGATGCGGTAGAGCGTGTCGCCGGATTTCACGACCCTCACATCGTGTGTCGCCCGGTTGACCGAGGCACCTTCCGGCGGACGAAGCCGAATTCTCTGCCCGGGTTTGATGATGTAAGGATGAGGAATGCCGTTCCAGGCCGCCAGTGTGCGGTAGTCGCGCCCCGACTCCCAGGCGATGCTGTACAGCGTGTCACCCGCCACGACCTCGCGATACTCCGATTCGGGTTCGCGCACCGCTTGGCCGCGCTCCTCTACGCCGACCGGCAGGAACGATTCGCAGCCCGCCAGTGACACGGTGCATAAGCCGATGACCAGCCATTGCCTTGCGCAATCATCCATCCCGATCGGACGCTGCCAGCCTCACGTGCGCCCGGCTACCAGCGGTACGAACACGACCTGCTCGAGACGTGTGGTCGCTAAGTCCTGTTCGGTGCGGTCAACGCGCAGTAACTGCTGGTGAGTCGCGCCGCCGACCGGAACAATCAGGCGCCCGCCCATTACCAGCTGATCCACGAGCGCCGGTGGCAACTCTGGTGCCGCGGCGGTCACAACGATGGCATCGTAGGGCGCATGTTCCAGCCAACCGCTGCTGCCATCAGCGCTGCGAAAGTGCACGTTTTGGTAGCCCAGCTCGCGCAGGCGCCGTCGCGCCTGCCGCATCAGTGGCTCAAGTCTTTCGATGGTATAGACCTCCGCTACGAGACTTGCCAACACGGCCGTCTGGTAACCGGAGCCGGTGCCGACCTCGAGCACTCGCTTGGGTCGACGCTCAACGGCGACCTCGGTCATGCGGGCCACGATATACGGCTGCGAGATCGTCTGGCCCAGACCGATAGGAAGCGCCGTGTCCTCGTAGGCGCGATGGGAAAGTGCTTCATCCACGAACAGGTGACGCGGGATGCGTCCAATGGCGTCGAGGACGCGGGCGTCGCGTATCCCCTCTTCGCGCAATCTCTCGACCAGGCGTGTACGGGTCCGCAGGGATGTCATGCCGATCCCCTGAGTGCCGTGTTTCATTGCGCGGGTAACTTGAGGTCCTTGATCCAGGCGGCGGCTTGCTCCATCGCAGTATACCGGGTCAGGTCGACATGCAAAGGGGTGATTGACACAGCGTTGCGTTTGATTGCATGAAAATCGGTACCGGGGCCGGCATCCGCTTCGGGTCCTGCCGCGCCTACCCAGTAGACTGGATTTCCGTGCGGGTCCGTCGACTTGACGACCGGTTCGGCCTTGTGACGGTGACCGAGACGCGTCACCTCAATGCCGGTGAGCTGCATAAGCGGAACGTCCGGGACGTTGACGTTCAGGATGGTATCGGCGGGCAGGGAATGCGCGTGCAGGTGCTTTACGAGTTGCACGACGACGGTTGCGGCAGTTTCAAAGTGCGTGCTGGTCTTGCCAACCAGCGACACCGCAATCGCGGGAAAACCAAGAAAGCGGCCTTCCATAGCGGCGGCCACGGTTCCGGAGTAGATAACGTCATCGCCAAGATTCGCTCCGCGATTGATGCCGGCGATCACCATATCGGGCTCCGTGTCCATCAGGCCCGTGATGGCAAGGTGCACGCAGTCGGTTGGCGTGCCATCAACAAAGCGAAAACCGTTCTCGCCGACTTTCACGCGCAGGGGGCGGTCAAGGGTAAGCGAGTTACTGGCGCCGCTACGATCGCGCTCGGGCGCGACAACGTCCACGTGCGCGACTGAGCTCACAGCCCTGGCCAAGGCGGTCAGCCCGGGAGCCAGGTAGCCGTCATCGTTGCTGAGCAGAATGCGCATGACCACGCGGGGGCGTCAGAGTTGGTGGGGGCGAAACCGCAGCCGCGACATCCTTGTCGCGCGGTCCTCGCCTCCATCCCGTCGGCGAAACCGCAGCCGCGACATCCTTGTCGCGCGGTCCTCGCCTCCATCCCGTCGGCGAAACCGCAGCCGCGACATCCTTGTCGCGCGGTCCTCGCCTCATCAGCTCGGGGAGAGGGTGAGGCAGAAAAGCAAGATGTCCCGCGGACATCTTGCCGGCCGAGCGCCCGTCGTCATGGATGATACCGGGCTGGGAATCTGATCGCCCTGACATGAATTGTTGGTCGGGGCGAGAGGATTTGAACCTCCGACCACCACCACCCCAAGGTGGTGCGCTACCAGGCTGCGCTACGCCCCGAAAGATGTTGTTCAGTCGCGACGGTCCATCCGCCGCACCTCACGCCACCCGTTCCCCGGGACCGACACGCCGCCGAGGCGCGACAATGATAACAGAAGCGACCGCGCTTAGTCCCTTTTGAGCAGTGCAATGACGTTCTCGAGCTCTTGAATCAAAACGTTGATTGCCTGTAGGCGGTCGCCATCGAGCAACCCGGGGTTCTCCAGCGCGAGCTTGTTGCGTGCACCGCTGATGGTGAAGCCTTCAACGTACAGCAGGCTTCGGATCTGGCGGATCAGCACCACGTCGTGTCGCTGGTAATAGCGACGATTGCCGCGGCGCTTGACCGGTTTGAGTTGCGGAAACTCCTGCTCCCAGTAACGCAGGACGTGGGGTTTGACCGCGCAAAGCTCGCTGACTTCACCGATGGTGAAGTAGCGCTTGCTGGGGATCGGCGGGAGCTCGAGATTTTCCGACGTATCAAGCATTCGCTTCCGCCCGTTCCTTCAGCCGGTCTCCGTGCAAACGGGCATTCTGCTCGACCCGTTCCTTGAGCTTGTGGCTGGCGCGAAACGTCACCACGCGCCGGGCGGTAATGGGGATTTCCTGGCCGGTTTTGGGGTTTCGACCAGGGCGCGAATTCTTCTGACGCAGACCAAAGTTTCCAAAGCCCGATAGCTTCACCTGCTGGCCTTCGGATAAGGCCGCGCGGATGTGCTCGAAGAACAGCTCGACGAACTCCTTTGCCTCCCGCTTGTTGAGCCCCAGCTCGTTAAACAAGCCTTCCGCCATGTCTGCTTTGGTGAGCGCCATACGTCCTTCCTTTTGCTTTTTCTGAGGGCTACTGTCGCAACCGTGCCCCCAGCTCGGACTCGAGGGTAGATATTATTTTGGCGACGAGCGTTTCTACCTCATCATCTTTAAGAGTGCGCGAAGAGTCCTGGAAGGTCAAGCCCAGGCTCAAACTTTTTCTTCCGGAATCAATGCCTTTGCCGCGGTATTGGTCAAACAGCTCTAAATGAACAAGCAAATTCCCGGCCACAGCTGACGTCAGATCCATGACAGCCTGCGCCGGAGTGGATTCCGGCAAGATCAAGGACAGATCGCGCCGAACGGCCGGGAACTTCGATATTTCCGTGAAAATCGGCACGCGCGCAATCTGGCAAGCGTCTGCGTCCAGTTCAAAAAGGAAAACCGACCGGTCGAGCTCGAGCCGGGCCTGTATGTCGGGGTGCAGCATCCCGATCAATCCGGCCAGCTGCCCACCGATTTCGACCATTGCCGCCTGTGCCGGGTGAAGCGCAGGATGCGAGGCCGGACGAAATCGGCAGGCGCGACCACCTAGCCCCGCCAGGGCCTCGACGTCGGCCTTGAGATCGAAAAAATCGACCTCGCGTGCCGAGATGCCCCACTGCGGGGCGGCGGCGGGACCCGTGACCGCCCCTGCCAGAACCATCTCTTGCCGCACACCGCTGTCGTCGCTGCGAAAACGCCTCCCAAGCTCAAACACCCGCACGCGCGTTTGTTGCCGTTTCTGATTGTAGGCCAGCGTCTGAAGCAAGCCAGGCCACAGCGTTGTGCGCATGACTGCCATGTCCGTGGCGATCGGGTTCGCCAAGCGAACAGCGGTCTGACCCGGATCGACCATCGATTGCGTCTTCGGATCGACGAAGCTGTAAGTGATGACTTCCTGGTAATCGCGATCAACGAGCAGCGCCCGCAACCGCGACTGGGGCACCCGCACTTCCGGCACCTCGTGAGCGCTCATCGCGACTACGGGCAGACGGGCTGGCAACCGCTCGTAACCGTGCAGGCGGGCAAGCTCCTCGATCAGGTCTTCCTCGCGCGCGATATCGAACCGATAGGCCGGCGGAACGACGCGCCAGCCGCCCTGGCTCCGCCTGACGCCCATGCCCAAACGCCGCAGCATTGTCTCGCACCAGCGCCGTTCGAGCGATGCGCCCAACAGCCGAATCACGCGATCCATGCGCAGGGTCACGGGTTTGACTCGGGGCAAGTAGCGCGCAGCAACTGCCTCCGTTACCGGGCCAGCCTTGCCGCCGACGATCTCGAGCAACAGCTGTGCGGCGCGATCCAGTGCGGCGCGTTGCAGCGTAAAATCCACGCCGCGTTCGAACCGCTGCGACGATTCAGTCTGCAACCCGAGCGCGCGGGCACGGCTGGCGATTGTCTGCGGGCGAAAGTATGCACTCTCGAGGAAGATGTGCCGCGTATCCGTGCTCACCGACGACTCCTGCCCTCCCATGACACCGGCAAGCGCGAGCGGCCTCGCCTGATCGGCGATCAGCAAGCTCCCGACCGATAATTCAACCCGGCGGCCGTCAAGTAACGTCAGGGCCTCGCCCTGGCGTGCGTGTCGCACCTGGACGGTGCCGTTGAGGCGCTCCAGGTCGAACGCGTGCATGGGTTGTCCCATTTCCAACATCACGTAGTTCGTAACGTCCACCACCGGGTGCAGGCTGCGCATGCCGCTGCGGCGCAGTCGCTCCTTGATCCAAAGCGGTGTCGAGGCCCGGGTATCGATGTCTTCGATCACGCGACCGGCATAGTGCGGACAGTCTTCACCTGCCGCGAGCTTCACCGCGACGCGGCGTCTGGAGGTGGCGCGCACCGGCCTGGTCTGCGGCATTCGCAGCTTTGCTCCCGTCAGGGCGGAGACCTCGCGGGCGACGCCCAGGACGCTCAAGCAGTCACCGCGGTTGGGCGTGAGCTCGAGCTCCAGGATCTGGTCGTTAAGCGCCAGCAGCGTGGCGAGGGCCTGGCCGACCCGGCTTGCGGGGCCGAGGTCCATCAGGCCTTCCGAGGCGTCCTCCAGTCCGAGCTCCTGCGCTGAGCAGAGCATGCCGGCCGAACGCACGCCGCGGATCTCGGTCTCCACAATGGTGGCCCCGTCGGGGAGCGTGGTTCCAGGCAGCGCCACCGGTACATGCATGCCGGCGGCAGCGTTGGCGGCACCACACACGATATCCACTGCCCGCTTGCCCGCAATTCTCACCCTGCAGCACTTGAGCCGGTCGGCGGTGGGGTGCGGCTTAACGTCGATGATCTCGCCGACCACGATGCCCTCGAGCGACGGTGCCGCCGGCGTCACGCTGGCCACTTCCAGACCGGCGTTGGTCAGACGTTCGGCAAGTGCGCGGGTGCTGAGCGGGGGCGACACCCACTCGCGCAGCCATTTCTCACTGATCTTCATGGGTCACCGAGCAGCCCGCCATCAGCGGAACTGTTGCAGGAAGCGCAGGTCGTTCTCGTAGAACATCCGTAGGTCATTGACCCCGTAGCGCAGCATGGTCAGGCGTTCGACGCCCAACCCGAAGGCGAACCCGGTCCAGCGCTCACTGTCGATGCCGACGTGGCGGAAGACCTCCGGGTGCACCATTCCGCATCCGAGCACCTCGAGCCATCCGGTGTGCTTGCAGACCCGGCATCCCCGTGCCCCGCAGATGACACAGCTGATATCGACTTCTGCCGACGGTTCGGTGAACGGGAAGTACGACGGCCGAAATCGCACCTTCAGGGGCTTCTCGAAAAAGCGTTTCAGGAATTCCGTCAACACGCCCTTCAGGTCGGCAAAGCTGACCTGCTCATCGACCATGAGGCCTTCGAGCTGCTGGAACATGGGGGTATGCGTCACATCCGAATCGCATCGATAGACGCGCCCTGGCGCGATCACGCGCAGCGGCGGCTTGTGGGTCTCCATGTAGCGTACTTGCACCGGAGAGGTGTGGGTGCGCAGCAGCCGGTGGGCGTCGACGTAAAACGTGTCGTGCATCGCGCGCGAAGGGTGGTTGGGCGGGATATTGAGCGCCTCGAAGTTGTGATAGTCGTCCTCGATCTCCGGCCCATCCGCCACATCGAATCCCATGCGCACGAAAAACTCCTCGAGCCGCTGCAGCGTGCGCGTGACCGGGTGTAACCCGCCGTTGCGCAGTCCGCGGCCAGGCAGTGTGACGTCGACGGCAGCCTGAGCCATGCGCTGAGCACGCGCCGCGAGTTCAAGCTGCTGCCGGCGTGCCTCGATCTGTTCTTGGAGCTTCTCCTTGGCCTCGTTGACCAGCTTTCCGACCCGCGGGCGTTCCTCCGCGTTCAGCCGGCCCAGCGCCTTGAGCTGCTCGGTCAGCACACCCTTCTTGCCGAGATAGCGCACCCGCAAGGCTTCGACCGCCGCGACGTCCGCCGCCGCCGCGAGCTCGCCCTGCGCGGCGCCAAGCAGCTCGAGGAGGTCCCGTTGGACGGTGTCTGTGGTCAATGGCACTGCTTTGATCTCTTCGGGCGTGTTGTTGTGCGAATCTGCCGCTCGGACCGCCTGGGTGTTACTGATTCTGCGAGCCCGCGCGCCCATAACCCAAGCCGCTCGCGCGTACCCCTCGGTCTTATCTCTTGCGACCCGACCTCAGGGTATGCTTCAAGCCGTCCTCGCTTCGGCGCCTTCGGCATCTGAACGACATTGCACGAAAAAATAAGGGAAAGACCCAAATGGGCCTTTCCCTTCCTGGCGTCCCTAAAACGCCTGGCGCGACATGCTGCGCCAGGATATCTCAACCGGCAAGCGCCGCCTTGGCTTTGTCGGCCAGAACGGAAAAGGCCTTCTTGTCATGCACCGCAATGTCGGCGAGCACCTTGCGGTCGATGGCGATTGCCGCCTTCTTGAGACCATCCATGAATCGGCTGTACGACAGGCCGCATTCCCGCGCACCGGCATTGATACGCTGAATCCACAGCGCGCGGAACTCGCGCTTGCGGACGCGCCGGTCCCGGAAAGCGTATTGTCCAGCCTTGGTAACGGCCTGCTTGGCGGCCTTGATCGTCTTGCGACGAGCGCCGTAATAGCCCTTGGCCTGGGCGAGAACCTTCTTGTGGCGTCGACCGGTAACGACGCCGCGTTTGACGCGTGGCATGGTTCAGCTCCTCAGACGTACGGCATCATCTGACGGATACGACCCGTATCCGTCTGGTGAACCATTGTCGTGCCCCGCAGGTGGCGCTTACGCTTCCTGGGCTTCTTGGTGAGGATGTGGCGCAGGTGCGAATGGCCGCGCTTGAAACGGCCAGTCGCGGTTTTCTTGAAGCGCTTAGCGGCGCTCTTGTTGGTCTTGAGCTTGGGCATGTTTCTTAACTCCTGATGTGTCGTGCGCCTGCGGGCACATGCACGCCCGTTCGGTCGCTGGTTCATTGGAAAATCTAGCGTTGGGCCTCTTTCGCCGCGGCGGACTTTTCCGATTTCTCGGCCTTAGATCTGGCACCACCGGCCTTGGGCGCGACAACCATAGTCATCTGGCGACCTTCGAGCTTCGGGTACACCTCGACCACGCCGTATTCCTTGAGATCGGCTTCGATGCGCTTGAGCATTTCTATGCCCAATTCCTGGTGGCTCATCTCGCGCCCTCGGAAGCGCAGGGTAACCTTGGCCTTGTTGCCTTCCTCGAGAAAACGAATGAGGTTGCGAAGTTTGACCTGGTAGTCGCCCACATCCGTGCCCGGGCGAAACTTCACTTCCTTGACCTGGATCTGCTTCTGCTTTTTCTTCGCCGCGTGCCGACGTTTGGCTTCTTCGTACTGAAACTTGCCGTAGTTCATGATACGGCAAACCGGCGGCTCGGCGTTGGGTGAGATCTCGACCAGATCCAGGCCCGCCTCTTCGGCCTTACGAAGCGCTTCCGCGACGGAGAAGATCCCTAACTGCTGCCCGTCCGCGCCAATGACGCGAACGCTGGGGGCCCGGATGCGGCCGTTAACCCGATGTTCTCGTTCGATCGTGATGTTGTTGGTCCTCCAAAAAATTGATGCCGCGGCTCGCGATATCCCTGGCGAGAAGCTCGACGAAAGCTTCGAGCGTCATGCTGCCCAAATCCTCGCCCTTGCGCGTGCGCACGGCTACCGTCCCCCCCTCGGCTTCCTTCTTGCCGATAACCAGCATGTAGGGTATGCGTTGGAGAGTATGCTCGCGAATTTTAAAGCCAATTTTCTCGTTTCTCAAGTCAGCTTCAACGCGTAAGCCTTGTCGCCGTAACGTCTTTTCCAGCTCCCGCGCGTAGCCCGACTGGTGGTCGGTGATGGTCAGAATCACCGCCTGGACCGGGGCCAGCCAGGCCGGGAACGCACCAGCATGCTCTTCGATCAGTATGCCGATGAAGCGCTCGAGCGAGCCAAAGATGGCCCGGTGCAGCATTACAGGCACCTGCTTCGAGCCGTCCTCCGCGACGTAGCTGGCGCCGAGACGACCCGGCATCGAAAAATCCACTTGGATGGTGCCGCACTGCCACACCCGCCCGATCGAGTCCTTCAACGAGAACTCGATCTTGGGCCCGTAAAAGGCGCCTTCTCCCGGCTGGAGGTCCCAGGGCAGGTTTTTGCTGTTCAGGGCCCGCTCCAGTGCGTGCTCGGCCTTATCCCAGGCCTCGTCCGAGCCGATGCGGTTGGCCGGCCGGGTGGAAAGCCTGTAGGTAAGCTGTTGAAAGCCGAAATCGGCATAGACCTTGTGCAGCAGGTCGATGAACGTCGAGACCTCGGACTGGATCTGGTCCTCGGTGCAGAAGATGTGGGCATCGTCCTGGGTGAAGCCGCGCACCCGCATGAGGCCATGCAGGGCGCCGGACTGCTCGTTGCGGTGGCAGGAACCGAACTCCGCGAGCCGCAGCGGCAGATCGCGGTAGCTCTTGAGGCCCTGGTTGTAGACCTGGATGTGGCATGGGCAGTTCATCGGCTTGACCGCAAAGGTGCGCTTCTCCGATTCGGTCGTGAACATGTCGGCGTGAAACTTCTCCCAGTGTCCGGATCTCTCCCACAGGCTGCGGTCCACGAGCTGCGGCGTGCGGATCTCCTGGTAGCCGTGCTCGCGCCAAAGCTCGCTCATGTACCGGGTAATGGTCTGATAGAGTCGCCAACCACGCTCGTGCCAGAAAACCATCCCGGGCGCCTCCTCCTGCATGTGAAAGAGGTCGAGCTGCCGGCCGATGCGGCGGTGGTCCCGCTTCTCCGCTTCTGCCAACCTGTGCAAGTAGGCGTCGAGCGCTTCCTTCGTCGGCCAGGCGGTCCCGTAGATGCGCGCTAGCATCTCGTTACGTGAGTCGCCACGCCAGTAGGCACCCGCCACCTTCATGAGCTTGAAGGCTTTCAGCTTTCCGGTGGAAGGCACATGAGGTCCGCGGCACAGGTCAATGAAGTCGCCTTGCCGGTAAAGAGAGATTTCCTCATCCACCGGGATGTCGGCAATTATCCGGGCCTTGTACTCCTCGCCCATATCGCGGAAAAGGCGCACCGCCTCATCGCGCGGCATCACTGTCCGCTCGATCCTCAGGTCGCGCTTGGCGATCTCATGCATGCGCGCCTC
>CAYZVX010000001.1:10944-91028 GCA_964482055.1 uncultured Acidiferrobacteraceae bacterium | reverse complement strand
CGCGCCAAGCCGGGGCCGATGCTCGCGGCCAGCTCGGCGACCGTCAGGGGGTTGGGATACTCACGGCGAGAGCCGTCAGGAAGCGTGATGACCGGCATGGCACAACCCTCTATCAGTGGCGACCGCTACGATTGGCCGCATAATCGGGCTTGTCAGCGAAACGCTGCGCCAGGGCGAGTACCCCGGCGAGTGCGCACGTCTCTGTTACCTGAAACGCGCCCGCCCCGGGGTTGCCGCAGGCGGGTCGAGTCGTCCGATGGTATTGGTAGGCGCGAGTGGGATCGAACCACCGACCACCACCATGTCAAGGTGGTGCTCTACCACTGAGCTACGCGCCTGCAAGCCGGCGCGAAAATTAGCACAACTCAGTGACCGACAACAAGTTTTTGCTATCGGATCTTGGTATTGGAGCCACGCGCCGCCGTGTTGGCCACACCGGCCGCCAGCGCCTTGTTCTGCTGGTCGAGATACTTGAGCCACAGGTGTACGGCGTCCTCGTAGGGAACGGTTCCGACGCTGCGCATTACGGCCTTGCCATCCGGTCCCATGACGAATTCGAGAAACCGCTTGACCTCCGGGTCGCGCTCCTGCATGTGGGTCACCATGTAGAGCGGCCGGTACAGCATGTAGTCGCCATTCTTGATGTTCTCGTAGCTTGGGTCCTTGCCTTCCAGCTTGAGGATTTTGGCGATGTTGGTGATTTTGCGCGCGCTTGAAACGCCGGTTACGCCGATGCCGTTCGGGTTGGTCACCATGTCCTTCTCAAGCGTGGCCGATTCTTCAACCACGTGCTTGGCAACAAACTCCTGCTCGTAGTTATTGAACACGAGTTCGCGCAATGTGCGCCCGACACCGGAAATCTTGCCGGTACGGACATAAAGCTCGATGGGAGCATCGCGACCGCCAAGCTCCTTCCAGTTGGTGATCTTGCCGAGGTAGAGATCGCGCAGTTGTTGCAGTGTAAGGTTGTCGACCGGATTGTCCTTGTGCACGATGACCGCCAGCGCGTCCCACGCCACTGGCGTGAGCTGCACGCGACGTTCCGCTGCGATCGTCGTCATCGTTTCCGAATCCTCGATCACATGGCGGCAGGTTCCGCCGATTTTGACTTCATGGTTGGCGACCTGGCGAATGCCCTTGGTTGCGCCGCCGCCCTTGAAGTCGATTTCAACACCGGTCTTCTTCTTGTAGGCTGCCGCCATCTCGGCCATGAAGGCATTCTTGGAAATGCCGCACCCGGCCCACGTCAGGGTCACCTTCTTCTCGGCTGCGTTACCGCTCAGAGGCACACACAGCATCGCACCCGCACTGAGCAGCGCGGTCAAAAGAGCTCGATTCATTTGCAAAACTCCCTAAGCCACCAGGCTTGGTTAACCACTTGATTTCCTGCTCCCGCCCATTCCCTGATGCCTTGGAGCTTCGCTGCTGATACAGCTTAGGCATGGGCGCTACCCAACGCCAACCACAAAATTTTGACGCTGGCAAGTGCGGTGGAGGGTCTTCGTCACTCCGCCGCACTTGAGCCATCAGAATATCTGCATGTGCTTAAGTAGGGCGGCTTTCCTACGACTCCTACGTGGGGTGCCTTTCTCTATACTGCGGTGAAGGAGCGCTTCCATTCGATTGAGGCCTACCGAAACGCCTCCCTGTGCCCTAGAGCGCGCGCCGGGTCAGACTATCCGAGGTTACAGGCTATCCGAGGTTAATTGATCATGCCTCACTCCGATCACAGGCGGTTCAGCCGCATCCCCTTCGTCGCGCGTGCCCGGCTGCACGGACAGGGTCTGGATTGGCCGTCGGAGCTGATCGACATTTCCCTCAAAGGCGCGCTCGTCACTCAACCGCCAGGCGTGACGCTTCGGATCGGCGAGCCGTTACGTCTCGACCTGTCGGTAGACGACGGCGCAGCGACCATTCACATGGACGCCGAGGTCGCGCACTGCGGGGGTGGCCGTGTGGGATTGCATTGCAGACACATAGATCTCCAGAGCATCACGCATCTGCGCCGGCTCGTTGAGCTAAATCTCGGCGATCCCGCCAGGCTCGACCGGGAACTGCACGCCCTCGGCACCCCTGAGTGACGAAAGGCTAGCGCCGCTGCGTACGTCCCCCGCCCTCGATGACCCCGAACAAACCGGATTTGATGGCGCTAATCTGATCGCGCACCGCGGCTGCCTGCTCGAACTCGAGGTTCTTGGCGTGATTGAACATCCGCTTCTCCAGTTTCGCGAGAAGCTTGCTTAGCGCGTCGGGCGCAAGACGGCCGTATTGGGCTGCCTCCTCAGCGGCGCGCAGCCGTTCCCCGCCCAGCGCGCGTGCCGGTGCGCCCGTCCTGATCCCCGGCACACCTTCGATGATCTCCTTGACGGCCTTGCTCACGGTCCTGGGGGTGATGCCATGCGTCTCGTTGTAGGCGGTCTGCTTCTGCCGGCGGCGCACGGTCTCGTCGATGGCCTGCCGCATCGAGTCGGTTATCGTGTCGCCGTACAGAATCACCTTGCCATGCACGTTGCGGGCGGCGCGGCCAATCGTCTGGATCAAGGAGCGCGTTGATCGCAGGAATCCTTCCTTGTCGGCATCCAGTATCGCGACCAGCGACACTTCCGGGATGTCGAGCCCCTCGCGCAACAGGTTGATGCCGACGAGCACGTCGAACACCGCGGCCCGCAGATCGCGGATGATCTCAACACGCTCCACCGTGTCGATGTCGGAATGAAGGTAGCGAACGCGCACCCCGTGCTCGTGCAGGTACTCCGTCAAGTCCTCGGCCATGCGCTTGGTCAGGGTGGTGACCAGCACGCGCTCCTTGGCCGCGACCCGTGCGCGAATCTCTGACAGCAGGTCGTCGACCTGGCCGGCGACGGGGCGCACCTCAACCTCGGGATCCACCAGACCCGTCGGGCGCACGACCTGGTCGATGACGGTCTTGCAGCGCTCGCGTTCGTACGGTCCGGGGGTCGCTGACACGAAGATCGTCTGCGGCATCAGGCGTTCGAATTCATCAAAGCGCAGCGGCCGATTATCGAGCGCCGACGGCAGCCTGAAGCCGTATTGCACCAGCGTCTCCTTGCGCGAGCGATCGCCGCGGTACATCCCGCCGAGCTGCGGGATGGTGACATGGCTCTCGTCGATCACCAGGAGCGCGTCCTTCGGCAGGTAATCGATCAACGTCGGTGGCGGCTCGCCGGGCTTGCGCCCCGAGAGGTAGCGCGAGTAGTTCTCGATACCGGCGCAGTAGCCGACCTCGCGCATCATTTCCAGGTCGTAGAGGGTGCGTTCCTGAAGTCGCTGGGCCTCGAGGAGCTTGCCGGTTGCGCGCAGCTCCTCGAGCCGTTCGCGCAGCTCCGCCTTGATTTCATCGATGGCGTTGAGGATGGTCTCGCGCGGCGTGACGTAATGGCTGGTCGGAAACACCGTAGTGCGGGTCAGGCGGTTCTCCAATGCCCCGGTGAGCGGATCGAACTCGGCAATCGATTCGATCTCGTCACCAAAGAGCTCGACGCGTATCGCCAGGCGCTCGGATTCCGCTGGATAGATATCGATCACGTCGCCGTGCACCCGAAACGTCCCGCGCCGCAGCTCGAGATCGTTGCGCGTGTACTGAAGCTCAGTCAGGCGCCGTAGAATCGCCCGCTGGTCGTACGTCGCGCCCTGGCGCAGGTGCAGGATCATCCCGTGATACGCGGCCGGATCGCCCAGGCCGTATATGGCGGATACCGTGGCCACGATGATGACGTCCGGCCGCTCGAGCAACGCCTTGGTCGCCGACAGCCGCATTTGCTCGATATGCTCGTTGATGGAGGCGTCCTTTTCGATGTAGGTGTCGCTCGCAGGGACGTACGCCTCCGGCTGGTAGTAGTCGTAGTAGGACACGAAGTACTCGACCGCATTGCGCGGGAAGAAGTCGCGAAATTCCGAGTACAGCTGGGCGGCGAGCGTCTTGTTGGGCGCCAGCACCAGTGTGGGACGCTGAACCTGTGCAATGACGTTGGCGATCGTAAAGGTCTTGCCTGACCCGGTAACGCCGAGCAGGGTTTGAAACGCCTCGCCGGCCTGAAGGCCCGCGACCAGCGCACGGATGGCGTCGGGCTGGTCGCCGGCGGGTTTGAACGGGCTTGTCAATGCAAATGCTGCGGTCATGTCCTATCGTCTTTGCTGGCGCGGACGGTTATATTAGCCGCGATCCCGTTTGACAGTGTCCAAAGCGAGGAATTCGTGGCCAGTATCCGTCTTGCCAGTCGTGTCGGTCGCATCAAACCCTCGCCCACCCTCGCCGTCGACGCCCGCGCCAAAGAGCTCAAGGCGCAAGGCAAAGACGTGATCAGTCTGGGGGCGGGCGAGCCCGATTTCGATACCCCCCAACACATCAAGGATGCCGCGATCCGGGCGATCCACGAGGGATTTACCAAGTACACCGCCGTCGACGGCATTCCCTCGCTCAAGCAGGCGATCGTCGAGAAGTTCAAGGGCGAGAACCAGCTCGCATTCACCCCGGATCAAGTGCTGGTTTCGGTCGGCGGCAAGCAGAGCTTTTTCAATCTGGCGCAGGCGCTGCTCGACGCCGGCGACGAGGTCATTATCCCGGCGCCCTACTGGGTCTCGTATCCGGACATGGTTCTGCTCGCCGACGGCGTACCGGTCATCGTCAAGGCCGGCATCGAGCAGGGCTTCAAGATTCGACCCGAGCAGCTCGAGCGCGCGATCACGCCCAGGACCAAGCTGTTCGTGATCAACAGCCCGTCCAATCCGACCGGTGTGGCCTACACGCGGGCGGAGCTCGCCGCCCTCGGCGAGGTCCTGCGTCGCCACCCGCAGGTGCTGGTCGCGACGGACGATATGTATGAGCACATCCTGTGGGCGGCCGAGCCATTCGCGAACATTGTCAACGCCTGCCCGGACCTGCAGGAGCGCAGCATCGTGCTCAACGGCGTGTCCAAGGCCTATGCCATGACCGGCTGGCGCATCGGTTACTGCGCCGGGCCGAAAGCGTTGATCGCGGCGATGAAGAATGTCCAGTCCCAAAGCACCTCCAACCCGACCTCCATCGCCCAGGTGGCGGCCGAGGCGGCGCTCGTGGGCGACCAGTCTTGTATCATGCCGATGCTCAAGGCCTTCCGCGAACGCCACGACCATGTCGTGGCGCGACTCAACCGCATTCGCGGGGTTCGCTGCTTGCCTGCACAAGGCGCCTTCTATGCGTTTGCGGATTTCAGCGGCGCGATAACCACCAGCGGGCTTGCCAACGATGTTGCCCTCGCCGAGCATCTGCTCAATGCGGCCGGCGTCGCCCTGGTACCGGGCTCGGCCTTCGGGGCCGAGGGCTACTTACGGCTGTCCTACGCCACCTCGATGCAAACGCTCGACAAGGCACTCGATCGCATCGAGCAGACCCTAGGGGCGGCCTGATCGCGATGCCGAAATCCGGTCGGCGCGTTGCCCTCAGGTTGTCGGCCGGCCTGATTGCCTTGTGTTGTGCACCGATGCTGCCTGCGGCAGACGAGGAGTTTTCGCCGGACAAGATCAACGAGGGTGAGCTGCACTTTCTACCGGAGGCGCCGGCGCGGCCGCCGCACCTGCAGAGCAGCCACATCGCGATTACGGACGACTCGCTCAAAACCGGCTGGATCCGCATGAAGCAGTGCCATCACCGTCTCGGCCCAACTCCAGCCCTGCAGGTGGTGTTCCATCGCGGCCGCGTGCGCAACCTCCAGATCTTGGAGGCCCAGCATGTGGGCCGCGCCTGGATCGAGGGATCGACGGTGCAGCTCACCGAGGTCGGCAAGGATGCGGTGCTGTGCATCCTGAGCGAGAATCGCTCACTGCGCCGCAACGAGCTGACCGGCGAATATGAATGGCATGGCGGGCCTTACATGCGCCGGTTCTTCGACGGCTATTTCCCGATGCTGGTGCAGATCACCATCGACTATCCGGCCAACGCCCTGCGCGTGCGCACGATCGCCCCGCCGCCGCTGCGTTTGCACGCCGTGGATTCCCCCGGCCAGCTGCGCATGGACGCGCTGTTCGAGGGCCGCCTTGACGTGCATGTAAACTTTACGCCACTCGACGGGGGTCCCGGCATCGGCTGGAACTGAGCGCCGTCACGCTTTACAGCCGTCGCCGCGCCCGGCATAGTATTCGGCAGAAACGGAATTCGCTGTTGTCGATCATGCCGCCCCGGCATGGAACAAGAAAAACCAGGGAAGGTGCAACATGCGTCGCCTCCGTATCCGTATCCGTCTCCGTGCCGTTGGTCCGGTCACGTCAGGCCGCCAACGTGGTTACTCGCTTTACGACTTGCTGACCAGCATCGGAGTAGTTGGCGTTCTCAGCGCGGGCGTTGCTGGCGGGCTCGATCCCCTGCTTGAGCGACAGCGCTTGTCGACCGATGTGAACGTGCTCGTGACGCATCTTGCGTTCGCCCGCTCGGAGGCCATTCGGCGCGCCACCCCAGTGACCGTGTGCAAGAGCGCGAGCGGCGCGCGCTGCACGCCGGATAGCCGCTGGGAACAAGGCTGGATCGTGTTCGTCGACGCCGATCAGGACAAGGAGCGTGGCGCCGACGAAACCGTGATCCGCGTGCAGCAGGCCTTGAGTGCCGGGCACAAGCTGGATCTTCGCGCGTCGGGCGTTGGCCCCGCCGCGAGCGAGCGCAATAACGGCTTCACCTACTATCCAACCGGGCAGACCCCGATGAACGGCACCTTTACCCTGTGCGATCGACGCGGCACGGCAAAGACCGTGATTCTGAATCGTGTGGGCCGGGCGCGCGTGTCGGATCGGACCTCCACCGGCTCCAAACCGCAGTGTCGCTAACCGCGCACGCGGCTTGACCCTCTCTGCCGGCCACAAGTAACATACGCCGCCCGAAAGCGCGGGTGCCCACGATATTTCGCGCCAAGGGTCGCGACCCAGAATTCCCCGGTAGCTCAGCCGGTAGAGCAAGTGACTGTTAATCACTGGGTCAGAGGTTCGAGTCCTCTCCGGGGAGCCATCCAGACAGGAGGGCCGCACAGGCGGCCCTTTTCGTTTCGCAGCCGGTTTCGTTCCCCTTACCCCGTTACCCCGCAATTAGGCAACGCATGCGCGAGAACATTACCACGCCGGCGAGTGCGAGCAGCGCCGTTTCTGCCGGGTTGCGAATACTGAACACGATTGGAGTCAAGACCCAGCGCGCCGCCGCCCGCGCCCACGGCCGCTCGGCAATGTAGGCGGAGATCGGGGCGGCGAGTGAGGGTAGTAGAACTCTACGAACGCCCGGCCTGGCACGTTCGTCAGGAGATGGCGATCGCGGAGACCGCGCAGCGCCTCGACGTGCGCATCGAGGTACGAGCCGTAGGCCGCAGTGGCGATGAAGCAGCCCGAGCCCCGTGGCGGAGGCTCCGCGGTTCGACGTCAGCGGCGGTCCAGGTCCTTGCGCGTCAACGCAAAATCACGTGGGCTGTCCCAGCCGTCACGCAGGATCGTGAGTTTCACCGGCGTTCCGGGTTCACCGCGCACGAGCTTCACGACCTGATCTTCGCGCAGACCGGCTGTTGTCTTGCCGTCCACGGCCAGAAGCCGGTCGCCGGCCTGCGGGCCTGCCGCTTGCGCCGTCGACTCGGGCAGGGTCTCGGCCAGGCGCACGACACTATCCGGCTCGCCGACCTGGATGCTCACGCCGATCACGCCGCGCGGCAGGGGCGGCGCGAACGGGGGTTACCGCAAAAATCTCGCTGCGGGGGCATTCATGCGCGTCAGCGAGAATTCCCGCGGCTGGTCCCAGCCGTCACGCAGGATCGTGAGTTTCACCGGCGTTCCGGGTTCACCGCGCACGAGCTTCACGACCTGATCTTCGCGCAGACCGGCTGTTGTCTTGCCGTCCACGGCCAGAAGCCGGTCGCCGGCCTGTAGGCCCGCCGCTTCCGCCGCCGAACCCTTGGCGACCAGAGCGAGAAGGATCTCGCCACTTGCAGCGTCGGCCTTGATCCCTGCGCCGATACCACCTGCCGTGAGCATGGCCATGTGACGGATGAACGGCGATGTTCGTTCCTGTTGTTCTTTCTGGTATTCCAGCTTGACGATTTCATCCTTGACCTTCTGGGCGTCCCGGGCCTGCGGGTCAAGCTCGAGGTAGCGGTGATATGACTCGATGGCTCCATTCAGGTCGCCAGTCTTGGCTTGCACGACCGCAAGGTTGTAATGCGCGTCGGCCCAGCCGGGGGCGATCTCGACGGCCCTGGCGAATTCCCGGCGCGCCTCGTGAAACGCCGCCATCGTTTGTCCCATCTCCAGGGCCGTGCGTCCTCGAATGAGATGCCGGCGCGCCTCCTCGGGGATGGTGCCGGTACCCCATGCTGTCTGTGCGACTAGGGCGCAGATCGTGAACAAGAGTGCAGCCGTTGTCCTCATGGCGATCCTCCCTTAAGGATGGGCGTTCGGGGAAACGGGGACGCCAGGCTCGCCAGACGGGCTATGCCGCTCGAGGTCACCAAGCTGCCCGGCCAGTTGCGTGTTCTTGTTCTTGATGTCCCTGATCGTCTGTTCGACCTCGGCGAGCTCCTGCTCGAGTCTGGCGGCAGCCGCGAGCGCGGCCTGCGCCTTGCGTTGTGCCTCGTCGTGCGGCTGGTTTGTCAGGGCTTTAACCTCGTTCCTGGCGCGTTCGAGCTCCTCGACAGTCTTCTGGCGCCTGGCGTTCGCCTCGGTCAAGGCCTGGCTGTTGTGGCTCAGCTGCCGGATGAGCTCTTCAGTCGCCTTGATGCGAGCGGCGGTTTCCGGGGTCCGGACGGATTGCGACGACGGCATGGGTACGTGGGGCGGCGGCAGCGGGCAGTCTGCATCACCCGCACCCTGCATGGCGCGTTCGGACTTCACGCGCGCCTGCTCAGCGCTCGTCTCGCGCGCAGCGGCGATGGAGCGTAGCGTGGCGCAGCGCGCATCGCGCAACGCTTTCGAGCCGCCGGTGGACGCATTGTCTGCCGTGGCCGATGGCAAGGCCTTCAGCCCGAGGCTGTCGGTCGCTCGGTCTGCCGCACTGTCGAGCGTCAAGGGCTTGAGCCCCAAGCCGTCCGCGCCGCCCGCACCCGAGCCACTGTCCGCGGAAAAACCCTTCAATGCTCCCAGTGTCTCGGACCTCTGTTGCTCGAATTCCTTGCGCCGGGCTGCCTCTTGCCGCTCGCGCCGGATACGTTCTGCCTGCGCACGCGCCGCGGCTTCGGCTGCCTCCCGCCCCCGCTCTGCCTGCGCATCCGCAAAGTCCTGCTGGAGGCCCGACATGAAGCCGCCGACGATCGCGTTTCCAACCATGCTTCGTGTTGACGTCCCTCCGAAGTTGCCGCCTCCGGCGCCCTGACCAGACGACAACGGACGGCAGCTTCCACAGGCGACGCATATGTAGGTCGTCCCGCCTTTTGTCACGTTGTAGGTATTGCCTGCTCTTACGAAACCACGGCCGGGCACGACCGTCCCGTCGCATACGGCGCCTGCGGCGCCGACTGGGGAATGGCCGAGAGCCGCAAGCAGGAAGGCCGTCACGGCGGCGAGCACGGTGTTCGCGCAAAATCGCCCGACCGATGGTGTTGTCGCAAGGTTACACATGACTCCCGGCCTCGCACGGATGTTTCAGAAACCGGATTCCCATGGATCGACGGCGGAAGGATCAAGTGCGAGCGGTCCTCCCACGGCGCCGTCGGACCTGATCAGTAAGCGCATGCCGGCGGGCACTTCGATTGGTTTGTCTGCTGCCAGCGGCCACGCCTCGACCATTCCCTCGACTACCGCAAGTTCCGTATTTCTCGTTTCCCTGTCATGGCGAACGGCGAACCGGGTACCGCGAACTGCGCAGACTGCTGTCGGTGTTGGAATTTCGAATCGCTTTGTCCATTTCTTGACCGCCAGCCTGACCTCACCCGAGACCAAATCGAGCACGGTGCGTTCCTCGCTGTCGCGGTAGCTTGCTGTCGTATTCTCGCCCAGCATGACCGTGCTTTGGCCATCACCGAGGAATAACTGCGCAAAGCCGCCTGGGCCCGTGCGCAACATATCTCCACTTTGCAGCGGTCGCGCCACGGAAGGATCGGAAGTCTGCCGGGCACCTTGCGGGCTTGAAATCCGCACGTCGCCCTTCTGGAACACGAGCAACGCCTTCGCCTGGATCTCCCTTGCCGTGTCAGCCAGTCGCCGCACGGAGCGGGCGGCTGCACGCGCACGATGCGCATTGACCTCGGCCGCCTCGCGCAGACGCCTGGCGCGGGCCTCGGCGGCCGTGGCGCGCGCAAGCGCCTGGCGGGCAGTGTCGCGAGCGGTGGCGTTTGCGGCCGCTTCAGCGGCGGCGAATGCCTCCGTGCTTTGGCGGATCACCTGCTCGGCGGCAAGGATCTTGCGGTCGGCCCGGGCTGCCTGATCCTGTGCTTGCGTTTCGAGTTGCTGCAGGCTTGCGAGGATCCGCTCAAGCCAAGCGTCCGGTGGCGGCTCGGCCCCCTGAGCAAAACCAGGAGCAGCCGTGAAGAGCGCAAACGCGAGGCCGGCAATTTGCGTCCACGCGGGACAAGCGTGGCGATTTCTACGGTTGTTTTTCATGTGCAACGGACGCGCTTGCACCGATAATGCTAAACAGGAACGGGTGGCCTTGAGTTGATCGAGATCAATCAGGCCTCATAGGATAGAATTGCAAAAGATGTGCCCGAGGGATGTATCCCGCACGGACAGGCCGGGCACCCGATGAGGCTGTGGACTTCGTGCAGCGGAAAGAGCCGGGGGTCAGCGCTATTCGCGTCCTCGCAGGAATACGAGACTGCCGCAAGCCCGCCGGCGGCGGGTGTGTCCGCCGATCCGTCAGGGCGTTTCGAGGGTGACGAAGGCCACCGCGTGGTCCTCTTCGTCGGAGAGGCTGATGTGCGTGATCGCGATGCGCCGCTCGTGCAGCACCTCGGCTGCGCGGCCGCTGAATTCGAGCCGCGGTTTACCGGCGGCGTCATGGGTCACGCCGATGTGGCGCAGTTGCACGCCGCCGGCGAACCCGGTGCCGAGTGCCTTGGCGGCCGCCTCCTTGGCGGCGAAGCGGCGCGCAAGGTAATGCGCGGGGCGGGCCGAGCGGCGGAACTCCTCCATCTCGTGGTCCGTGAGGATGCGCTCCGCGAAACGCTGGCCGTAGCGCTCGAGATTCTTTCGCATGCGCGAAACGCGCACGATGTCGGTGCCGATGCCGAAGATCATCTGTGCGTGGCGGCCTCGACCATGAGGCGCTTCATTTCGCGCACCGCTTCGCCGAATCCGGTGAACAAGGCGCGCGCGACGATGGCGTGACCGATGTTGAGCTCCGATACGCCCGGGATGGCGGCAATGGACTGCACATTGTGGTAGTTGAGGCCGTGACCGGCGTTGACCTGCAGGCGCGCCTCGCGCCCTTGCACCACGGCCTGCTCGATACGCGCGAGCTCTTCGCGCCAGATCACCGGGTCACCGGCTTCGGCATAGTGACCGGTGTGAATTTCGATTACCGGCGCCCCGCTCTGCACGGCGGCCTCGATCTGGCGGGGGTCCGGGTCGACGAACAGCGACACGCGGATACCGGCCTCGGCCAGGCGCGCGCAGGCGTCGCGGATGCGCCGCAGCTGTCCCGCGACATCGAGCCCGCCCTCGGTGGTGAGCTCCTGGCGACGCTCCGGCACGAGACAGCAATCGTGCGGGCGGACGCGCCGCGCGAACGCCAGCATGTCGTCGGTCACGGCCATCTCCAGATTCATGCGGGTCTGCAGGATGTCGCGCAGCATCTCGACATCGCGCTCCTGGATATGCCGACGATCCTCACGCAGGTGCAGCGTAATGGCGTCGGCGCCGGCCTGCTCTGCCGCGATGGCCGCGTGCACCGGATCGGGATAACGCGTACCGCGCGCTTGGCGCAAGGTCGCGACATGGTCGATGTTGACGCCCAGACTGATCATGTGGTGCCGATGCTCCGTGTGCCGTTCCTGCTACGTGCCGCCATGACACTTTGATAGAGGCGCCGGCTGTTGAGCGGTTTGTCGCCGAGGTGGCGCGCAAGGGCCACGCGCATCAGCGTTTTCACCTCGCGCAGCATACCCTCGTCATCGAACCGCTCGCGCGCGAGTGCCAGCAGGCTCGCGCCGCGGATCAAAACGCCCTCCCCGGGACCTGCGTCGCTCGAGAGGCGGCGCGGGCCGCGTTCCGGCAGGTAATCATACACGGCCTGCGCGTCGAGCGGCGCGCTGTCGATGTCGTGATCGAGCACCAGGCCGTAGCCGAGCTCGCCCAGCAGGTGCTTCTCGAAAATGCGCAGCACCGCTTCGTGTTCCTCCCCGCGACCGAGGCTCAAGAGCGCTTGGCGATAGGCCCCGTACAGCGCCTCGTGCGGGTCGTGGCGGTGCAGCAGCCGCACGAGCAGCTCGTTCAGATAGAAGCCGAAGAACACCGCCAGCCCGGTCAGGCCGTCCGCGCCGCGTTCGGTCTCCGCCCCGGTCAGAATCGCGAGCTCGCCGCGCCCACTCCAGCTCAGCAGCAGCGGCTGGAACGGTTTGAGCACTCCCCGCCACGGGCTTCTGGGGCGCCGCGCGCCCTTCGCCAGGATCCCGAGGCGTCCATGGCGTGCGGCGAAGACCTCGAGCAGCAGGCTGCTCTCGCTGTAGTCCCGAGCATGCAGGACGAACGCCGGTTCGGCCGCGACCCGCACGCTAGGGTTCCTCCGTGTAGCCGAGCGCCTTGAGCGCCTGTTCGCTCTCCGACCATCCGCGCTTGACCTTGACCCAAAGTTGCAGATGCACTTTGCCGCCAAACAGCCTTTGCATGGCCGATCGGGCGCGCGTGCCAATTGCCTTCAGGCGTTCGCCACCCTTGCCGATGAGGATTCCCTTCTGGCCTTCCTTCTCCACGAGGATGGTGGCCTCGATATGGCGCGTGCCCCCGCTGTGGCGAAACTGTTCGATCCGCACCGTAGCGCTGTAGGGCACCTCCTGCCCGAAGCCGCGGCACACCTGCTCGCGGATGAACTCGGCGGCGAGGAAACGCTCGCTCTTGTCCGTCAGCTGCTCGGCCGCGTACAGCGGGGGCTGGACCGGCAGGTGCCGCAAGACTGCATCCTCCAGATCCGACACGTTGGTGCCTTTGAGCGCCGACACCGGCACGATCTCGGCGAAGCTCATCTTGTGACTGAGGCTGTCGATCAAGGGCAACAACGCGCTGCGCGTGGCGAGGCGGTCGATTTTGTTGATCACGAGGATCACCGGACAGCGCTGCTCGCGTACCAGTTGCAGCGGGTAGTTGTCGGCCTCGACCCAGCCCTGGGCGTCGATGACGAGCAAGAGACAATCTACGCCGGCGAGGCTGGCGCGCGCGACGCGGTTCATGTAGCGGTTGAGCGGCTTGCGCACGTCGCGATGCAGGCCCGGGGTGTCGACGTAGACGATCTGGCCGCGCTCCCGCGTCCTGATGCCGAGTATGCGGTGACGCGTGGTCTGCGGTCGCTGCGAGGTAATGCTCAGCCGTTCCCCCACCAGCCGGTTGAGCAGAGTCGACTTGCCGACGTTCGGGCGCCCTACCAGCGCCACGACGCCGCAATGCAGGGAGTCGCTCATGCCGAACGTGGCGCCCCGCCGGCAATGCGCAACTGGCGCAGAAGCTCGGCGGCGGCCGCCTGCTCGGCACCGCGCCGACTGGCGCCTTCGCCGCGCGCCAGCTTGGGCAACGCGGCTACCTCGCACTCCACCACAAAGTGCTGGCTGTGCGGTTCCCCGCTTACCTCCAAGACGCGGTAGGCTGGCGTCGGCAGGCCGCGCTTTTGCAGGAGCTCCTGCAATTCCGTCTTCGGGTCCTTGGGGATCGCGCGCGGATCGAGCGCTTGCAACGTTTCGTTGTAGAGCGCCGCTATGACCGAAGCCGCCGCGGCCTGACCGCCGTCCTGGTAAACCGCGCCGAAGATCGCCTCCAGCGAATCGGCCAGGATCGAGTCGCGATCAAAGCCGCCGCTCTTGAGCTCGCCGGCGCCAAGCTCCAGATGCTGGCCAAGCTCGATCTGGCGCGCCAGGCTCGCCAGTGTCTGTTGCCTCACCAGGCTGGCGCGCAGGCGCGTCAGCTCGCCTTCGGACAAATCGGGGTAACGGTCGTAAAGCAGCGTCGATATGGCGAGATTGAGGACGCTATCGCCAAGAAACTCGAGGCGCTCGTAGTTGCGGTCGCTCTTGCTGCGATGCGTGAGGGCGCGTTCAAGCAGGCTGGGATCGCGGAACTCGTAGTTCAGCCGCCGGCATAGCTCGGCGTGCGCCCTACTGTCCACTCCCGGCGACCTCGCGGCTGTGATCGAACTCAACCAGCGCAGAGATGTTCGCGACCATCGGGACGACCGCCTCGTAACGGATGCGGACCACCCGCGCCTTTCCGCGCGGCTCGATCGTCAGGGCCTGCTTGAGGTCCACATTCCTGATGTCGTCAACATCGAAACGCTTTTCCAGGGCGTAGGCGATATCTGTCTTGCTCATGCTGGCGATATCCTGCTGCCTGGCGAGACTGTCGAGCGCACTCTTGACCTTGAAATCGCCCATGTAGACCGGAAAGAGTTTGAAGATCAGAAACATCACAACGGCAATGACGCTCAGCACGAACAACATGCCCCAGAAGGTCATGCCGCGCTGCCTGCTCTTGCTCTGCATGGGTTCTCCTTGACGTGCTAGTGAATGGTGTTGCCAATGCGCTCCCACAGTATCCTCTGCCAGAACCACTTGTCACTGCGGTCGGCCAGGTCCCAGCTGAACCAGATCAGGAAGGCGCGACCCACCAGGTTCTCGTCCGGCACGAACCCCCAGAAACGGCTGTCGTTGCTCTGGTCGCGGTTGTCGCCCATCACGAAGTAATGCCCTGGCGGCACAATGCGGTCGATGCCATCCGCGTCGGGGCGGTCCATCTTGAGGATATCGTGTTTGACACCGTTCAGCTCCTCGCTGGCCCGCACGACATCGCCGTAAAGCTCGCCCAGCGTCGAGGACCGATACGGGCGCTCATCGCTTTGCGGCATGACCTGACCGTTGATGTACAGCACCTTTCCTTTATATACAACACGATCGCCGGGTACGCCAACGACACGCTTGATGTAGTTGATCGAGGTATCGTGGGGAAACCGGAACACCACGACGTCTCCGCGTTTGGGGCTCGCAACGTCAATGACCTTGCGGTTGATCACCGGCAGGCGGATCCCGTAGGAAAACTTGTTGACGAGGATGAAATCGCCGATGTACAGGCTTGGCAGCATCGAACCCGACGGGATGCGAAACGGCTCGACCAGGAAAGAGCGCAGCAAGAATACGATCAGGATTACCGGGAAGAATGCCCGTGCATATTCGACGTACACGGGCTCTTTCGCGGCCGGCGTGCCGTGCCGGCGACGCGGCGCCCAGATCAAATGATCGAGCCCCCAGATGAGCCCGGTCGCGCACACCAGCAAAAAAAGTATGAGAGAAAAGTCCATGGTCGCCCGTCACTTCTGGTCGGTGCGCAGTACGGCAAGAAAAGCCTCTTGGGGAATCTCGACGGTGCCGAGTTGCTTCATGCGTTTCTTGCCTTCTTTTTGCCGCTCCAGCAGCTTGCGCTTGCGGGTCACGTCGCCACCATAGCACTTGGCCGTCACGTTCTTGCGCAGCGCCTTGACCGTCTCGCGCGCGATGATCTTCGATCCGATCGCCGCCTGGATCGCTACGTCGAACATCTGCCGCGGGATGAGCTCGCGCAGCTTGCTGGCCAGCTCGCGCCCGCGGTACTGCGCCTGTTCGCGGTGCACGATGCTCGAAAGGGCGTCCACTCTATCGCCGTTGATCAGCACGTCAAGCTTCACGAGGTCTGCCGGCCGGAACTCCAGGAATTCGTAGTCCAGTGACGCGTAGCCCCGGCTCACCGACTTGAGGCGATCGAAGAAATCAAGCACTACCTCGTTGAGCGGCAGCTCGTAGGTCAGCATCGCCTGGCGACCGTGGTAAACCATGTTGCGCTGCACCCCGCGCTTCTCCACGCACAACCCGATTACGTCGCCGACATACTGCTGCGGAACGAGTATGGTGGCGCGGATGATGGGCTCGCGAAACTCCACGATCGTCGAGACGTCGGGCAGCTTCGCCGGGTTTTCGATCTGCAGCACCTCGCCCTTGGCCGTCACCACCTCGTAGACCACTGTGGGCGCGGTCGTGATCAGGTTGAGCTGGTATTCGCGCTCGAGACGCTCCTGGATGATCTCCATGTGCAGCATGCCGAGGAAGCCGCAGCGGAAGCCGAAACCGAGCGCCTGGGATGTCTCGGGCTCGTACTGCAGCGACGCGTCATTGAGCTGCAGCTTGCCGAGCGCGTCGCGAAACGCCTCGTAGTCCGCCGAGTCGACCGGGTACAGCCCGGCGAACACGCGCGGCTTGATCTCCTTGAAACCGGGCAGCGGTTTGTCGGCGGGGCGCGCGGCATGGGTGATGGTGTCACCGACCCGGGCGCTGCGAATGTCCTTGATGCCCGCGATCACGTAACCGACCTCGCCAACCGACAGCTCCTCCACTGGTCGGCGTTTGGGCGTGAATACCCCGATCTGCTCGGCCTGGTAGTCGCGCCCGGTTGCCATGAGGCGGATCTTCTCTTTTGGCTTAAGGGTCCCATCCATGACGCGCACCAGCGACACGGTGCCGAGGTAGTTGTCGAACCAGGAATCGATGATCAGCGCCTTCAGCGGTGCGGCCGGGTCGCCCTTGGGCGGTGGGATGCGCTGCACGATGGCTTCGAGAATCTCCGCGATGCCCACACCGGTCTTGGCGCTGGCGCGGATCGCGTCATGGGCCGGAATACCCACGATGTCCTCGATCTCGGCGATCACTCGGTCGGGGTCTGCCGCCGGCAGGTCGATCTTGTTGAGCACCGGCAGAATTTCGAGATTGAGTTCGGCGGCCGTGTAGCAGTTGGCGACGGTCTGGGCCTGCACACCTTGGGACGCGTCCACCACGAGCAGCGCGCCTTCGCAGGCGGTGAGCGAGCGCGATACCTCGTAGGAGAAATCCACGTGCCCGGGCGTGTCGATCATGTTGAGGCGGTAGACCTGCCCGTCGCGCGCCTTGTAGTCGAGCGCGACGCTCTGCGCCTTGATGGTGATGCCGCGCTCGCGCTCAAGCTCCATGGAATCGAGAACCTGGGACTGCATCTCACGCTCCGCGAGCGCCCCGCACGCCTGAATGAAACGATCGGCCAGCGTGGACTTGCCGTGGTCGATATGGGCAATGATGGAGAAATTGCGGATCTGTTCCTGTTTCCAACCGCTCATGCTGTGTACGCGACAATGTGGATGCGGGCCGCAACGGGCGCTCGCTGCACCTGCCTGTACTGCTGCAGGTAGGTCGTTTGGGCGTCCCCGTGCATCAAAAAAGGCGCCCGAGGCGCCTGTCTGTCACTGGGCCCGTCAGCCCATCGCTACGTGAGCCAAGGATACCGCATTTGCAGGGCCGCATAAATCACGGCTCATCCGTCAAGCCGCAGCGCCACGAACGACGTGGTCGCGCCACGCTGGACACGCAGCACCACGGGCCGTTCCCGCGGCAGTTGCGCCAGCAACCGCTGCGCGTCCGCCACCGAGTGCACGCGCTTGCCATCGATCTCGAGCACGACGTCGCCGGGACGCAGGCCGGCGCTCCAGGCCCCGCCCTCCTCCACGCCCTGAATCGCCACGCCGTGGTCCAGGTTGAGACGCCGGCGTTGGGCCGCTCCGAGCTCACCCAAAACGAGCCCGCCGGGGTTCGCCGTGGGCCGCGGCCGCACACCCGGCGCCAAGCGCGAAGCGCTGTCTTCCTTGAGCTCAGCCACGCCCACCAGCAGCGTCTGTCGTCCCTGTCCGCGACGGAACACGGTAACGCGGGCACGCGCACCGGGCGCGGTGAGCCCGACGAGTGGCGCGAGATCCGACGATCGCTCGACGGGCTTGTTCTCGTAGTCCACGATCACATCACCGACGCGCAGGTCGGAGCGCGCGGCCGGCCCGCCCGGCAGGATATCGGCGATCAACGCCCCGGAGGGCTTGGGCATCCCGTAGGCGAGCGCAAGGTCACGCGTGACCTCCTGCAGGCGCACGCCCAGCCAACCGCGGTGCACGCGCCCGTCCGCCTTCAGCTGCTCGACGATGCGCATCGCCATATCGATCGGGATGGCAAACGACACACCCATGTATCCGCCCGTTTCGCTGTAGATCTGGGAGTTGATTCCGACCACTTCGCCCTTCAGATTGAAGAGCGGTCCGCCACTGTTGCCCGGATTGATGGCGACGTCGGTCTGCAAGAACGTCACGTAGCTCTCCTTGGGCAAGCTGCGGCTCTTGGCCGACACGATGCCGGCAGTGGCGGAGCTATCGAAGCCGAACGGTGACCCGATCGCCAGCACCCAGTCCCCGACCGCAAGCCGGCCCGGATCGCCGATCAAGGCCCGCGGCAGATCACTGGCGTCGATCTTGAGAAGCGCCAGGTCGCTGCGCCGGTCGGCACCGACGAGCCGCGCGGTGAATTCGCGCCGGTCGTTGAGCCGCACCGTGATCTCCTGGGCGTCCTCCACCACGTGGGCGCAGGTCAGGATGAATCCATCCGCCGATATGATCACGCCCGAACCGAGCGAGGACCCATCGAGGCTGTCCGGGCCGCCTTCACCGAAGCGCCGCAACCAGTCGCCCAGGGGATGATCGTCCGGCAAGGGTGCCTCGGATCGACGCGCTGCGCCGGCGCGCACCACCTGCTGCGTAGTGCTGATGTTTACGACGACAGCCGCTTGGCTGCGCACGAGGCGCGAAAAATCCGGCAGGTCGCGGGCCAGGGCCGGTACCGATGCCGCGCCCAGCAGCAGTGCCAAACCGAAGCGCGACAACCAGAATCTCACGCGCATCACGGCGGCGCCACCGCGTCTCCGATGAGAGTCACGGTCTCGGCGGGAACCTCACCGACCACGATGATCTTGTATCCATCGACGCGCCGGCTGTAGGCGTGCACCGCGCCCATCTTGCTCATGCCGAGGCTGCCGCCGGCAGCCTTGTCGTCCCGCTCCACGAATACCGATACCGTCGCAAGCCCGTCGGAATACACGAGGTGATCCACCGGCATCTGGCGCATCGGGAGCTGGCGCACGATGTGCGTGCTCAGTCGATAGCCTTTCGGCAGCTCGCGCGCCTTAAGAAGCGGATCCTGCGCCGACCGGGCCGCGGGGGGCTGGGCATCGGCGCGGTGCCATACCAATCCTGGCGTGGACGATTCCGGCTCGAATGCCGCGTCCGGGATCGACCCGCCGACCGTGAGATGGGTAAACATGAACTGTTCGATCGGCTGGGTGCGGGTGTCGAGCAGCTCGGCCTTGAGCAACAGGCCGGTGTCGCGGTCGGCCCAGAGCTGGTAGCCGTAGCGAAACCGATCGCGCGGCAGAATCAGGATCTGCTGAGCGGAGCGGCCGACCACACGCGCCGCCCGACCGAGCTGAATCTCGTAGTTCTGCTCGAGCGCCTGCAGGTGCTCGGGCAGCAGAGCAGGAAAAGTCTTGCTGTCGACCTTGCGGTGCTCCACCAGCACCGATTTCTCATCCGGCAGATAACAGATCACCTCCCGGTCGTTGCGAATGACCTCGCGCGGCGCGCCATTGAGCGAGATCAGCCGTTCGCGCCGCCGCCCGTCCTGATTGCGATGCACGATGCGCATCACGTCGAGCTGCTTGCCATGCTCGTAGACGAACACGCCTTCATAGGTCAGATTGCGCGCGGCCTCGTTGGTCTTCATGAGCCACTCGTGCGCGGTCTGGCCGGCGAGGACCGGCGTCGCCGTGACCGCGAGCAGCAATCCCACAACGCGGCATAGCTGGCGGGAACGACAAACTACTTTCATCGATCGGCGCTGTATCCGACCACCCGCGCGTAGGGCGGCAACATGCCGCGCATGCCGGCGGATGCGAATTCGCTGTGCTGGACGAGATACACATCGAGCATGTGCTCGTCCTTGGGCTCGGGCGTATCCCAGCGCGTGCTGGCCGAACGAACCGTCTGGATCGCGGCGCCGGACTCAACCGCCCGGCCGCCGGCCACCAGCGGGGCCGCCGGTTTGGGGCTCACCGCCGAGGCCGGCGCCGATGCGCTCGGGGCGGCGATCGACACGGTCCGGGTCGCGGTTGGCGGCGGGCTCAGCGTCTGCAAGCCGAAGATCGCCACCCCAGCCACGGTGGCGGCGATCGCCAGACCAGTCGCGATTCTCGGCAGCTGCCGGATCGAGCGGCGCGCCCTGATGGCCGGCTCAGCGGCCAACCGCGCCGACAGCCGCTCAGTGCTCGCCGGGCTCGGCACGTGGTCCAGCTCGTTGACCAGGGCAGCGCGGATCAGGTGATAACGCTGCCAGGCCCCGCGTAGCTGCGGGTCGCGGTCGAGCGCTTGCAGGACACGACGCTCCTCGAATTCACTCAGCTCGTCGTCAACCAACGCCGACAGTTGCTCTTTCACCGCTACTTCTCCAGCAAAGGTTTCAGTTCAGCATCGATCGCTTCGCGCGCGCGAAAGATGCGCGAGCGGACGGTCCCTATCGGGCAATCCATGACCGCGGCGATCTCCTCGTAACTCAGCCCCTCGATTTCGCGTAGCGTAATGGCGCTGCGCAGGTCCGCAGGCAGGCCGGCGAGCACCCGCTGCACCGTCGCGGCGATCTCATCAGTCAGCATGTGCCGTTCCGGAGTGGCCGCGTCGCGCAGCAGCTCGCCGCCTTCCAGCTGCTCGGCGGTCTCCGCCTCAACGTCACTGCCGGGGGGGCGGCGGCCCTGGGATTCGAGGTAGTTCTTGGCGGTATTCACGGCGATTCGGTACAGCCAAGTATAAAACGCGCTGTCGCCCCGGAATGAGCCGATGGCGCGATAGGCGCGGATGAAGGCCTCTTGCGTGACATCCTCGATCTCCGCCCGGTCGCGCACGAAGCGCGACACCAGCTTCGCGACCTTGTGCTGGTATTTGCGCACCAGCAGGTCGAAGGCGCCCTTTTCACCCCGCTGCACCCGGGCGACGAGCTTCTGGTCAATGCTGCGCTCGGTCATGAGCGGCGTCGGGCGCCGGCGATTGACGCTGTGCTTGCGGTGATTGACCGCACCATCGGCTGAAAGTTCGGTTTGTACGCCCCTTGTTTGTGAGCGGGCACGCAGACGCAGGGGTTTGGCGCCGTATGATAGGATATTCGCCCTCACCAAGCCTACCGCCCGGATCCCTTGAGCCGATGCAGACCCAGCTCGCTTGCGATGTGCTGATCCTCGGCGGGGGGGCGGCGGGCCTGAGCCTTGCCCTCAAGCTGGCTGATTCCGCAGACGTGACGGTCGTCTCGAAGGCCGCCCTGACCGAGGGCGCAAGCCTCTACGCCCAAGGCGGTATCGCCGCCGTGCTGAACAGCCGCGGGGACTCTTTCGAGGCCCATGTGGCGGACACCCTGGAAGCCGGCGCCGGGCTGTGCCGCCGGGAAACCGTCGAGTTCGTCGTTCGCCGCGGTCCGGCAGCGATCAACTGGCTCATTGAGCAGGGAGTGCCGTTCACGCGCGAGCGCCACGAGGACGGTGCGGTCGGCTATCACCTCACGCGCGAGGGCGGCCACAGCCACCGGCGCGTCATCCATGCGGCCGACGCTACCGGCAAGGCCATCGAGAGCACGCTCGAGGGCAAGGTCCGCGCTCATCCACGTATCCGTATCCTGGAAAACCACATCGCCATCGACCTCATCACCCGCCACAAGCTCGGCCAGGCCGGTAGCGATCAGTGCCTCGGTGCGTACCTGCTGGACAAGGGCGACCACCGGATCCTGGTCGCGAGCGCGCGGTTCGTGGTGCTCGCAACCGGCGGGGCCTCCAAGGTGTACCTGTACACCAGCAATCCGGATACCTCGACGGGCGATGGCATTGCCATGGCCTGGCGCGCGGGCTGCCGGGTGGCCAACATGGAATTCATGCAGTTCCATCCGACCTGCCTCTATCATCCGCGCGCCAAGTCCTTTCTCATCACCGAGGCGTTGCGCGGCGAAGGCGCGCGCCTGACTCTGCCGAACGGTGAGCCCTTCATGCACGCGCACGACCCGCGTGGTGAGCTCGCGCCGCGCGATGTGGTCGCACGGGCCATCGACTTCGAGATGAAGCGCCGCGGTCTCGACTACGTGCACCTCGACATCAGCCACAAGCCGGCCGAGTTCATCACCAGCCACTTCCCGACCGTTTACGAACGTTGCCGGCAGCTCGGTTACGACATCACGCGCGAACCCATCCCGGTGGTCCCGGCGGCGCACTACACCTGCGGCGGGGTGGTCACCGACCTGCACGGGCGGACCGATCTTGCCGGGCTCTACGCCATCGGCGAATGCGCATTCACCGGCCTGCACGGGGCCAATCGCCTGGCGAGCAATTCGCTGCTCGAATGCCTGGTTTTCGCCGATGCCGCCGCGCAGGACCTGCTGGCGCTGCTGCCCTCCTCGGCGTCCCCCGCCGCGGCGCTGCCGGCCTGGGATGAGAGCCGGGTCACCGATGCCGACGAGGCGGTGGTCGTATCGCACAACTGGGACGAGCTGCGCCGCTGCATGTGGGACTACGTCGGCATCGTGCGCACCACCAAGCGGCTGGAGCGCGCCCAGCACCGTATCGACCTGCTGAAGGAGGAGATCCGCGACTATTACAGCAACTTCCGCATCACCAACGACTTGATCGAGCTGCGCAACCTGGTGTTGGTCGCCGAGCTCATCGTGCGCTCGGCCGCCGCTCGCAAGGAGTCACGCGGCCTGCACTTCACGCGCGACTATCCGCACCCCGACCCGCGCCTGGCCGGACAGGACACGGTCCTCACGCCGCCCCGCTTCCAAGTCGAAGTCGCGCGCGCAACCGCCTGAACGCGGCGGGCTCGACCGCATCCGCCGCGACCACCACGCCGAACGGCAGGCGCGCTCCAGCGCGCCGCAACCACAGCAGCACCGCACCCGGATAAACGACCCGGCCCTCGATGCGACAAGGGCGCCAGGCCGGGTCCGTGCCGAAGCGCACCGACAGCTCGCCGTCCGACTCCAAGAGCAGGGCCGTGACACTACGCGGGCCGCGGCGGCTCGCGTGCGTCCGAATGCTCTGGAGCAGGCTCGCGGCAAGGCCCAGCCAGAGCACAGCCCGGGCAGGCCAGGGGATCTGCGCAATCGACACGCAGACCGCGGCTCCCGCGTGCAGCGCCACAAGAATCCGGCCGCACCATGCGGACTCGCGCAGTTGCAGTGTCAGCCTACTGTCGAACTTTGGCGACAATCTGCCGCAGCTCCGGCGCGGGGACTTCCGTGCCCTGCAGGTAGGCAAACAGCATCGGGTCCGGTGTTTCGAGCAACCGATCGAAAGCGATCCGCTCGGCAGCCTCGAGGGTTTCGTAGTGTTGCTCGACAAAACGTGTCAGCAGCAGGTCCAACTCCAACATGCCGCGGCGACAACGCCAGCGCAGCCGCGCCCGCTGACGCTCTTGCGTCTCCTCCAACTTGCGGTTCACGTCCCCGCCGCTGGCGCCGCGCGCAAGATGCGGGCGGCGAGGCGCGGCAGAGTCCGTCACAGCACCCTCTTGGCGAGCAACTGCTTGATCAGCCCGATGGCCTGAGTGGGGTTGAGACCCTTCGGACAGACATCCGTGCAATTCATGATGGCGTGGCAGCGAAACAGCCGGTACGGGTCTTCGAGATCATCGAGGCGCTCCTGGGTGCCCTGATCGCGGCTGTCGGCGAGGAACCGCCAGGCCTGGAGCAGCGCCGCCGGCCCGAGGAACTTGTCCGGATTCCACCAGAACGACGGGCAGGCGGTCGTACAGCACGCGCACAGGATGCACTCGTACAGTCCGTCGAGCTTCGCGCGATCCTCCGGCGATTGTAGGCGCTCGATCTCCGGTTGCGGATCGTGATTGATGAGCCACGGCCTGACCGCGCGGTAGTGCTGGTAGAACTGGCTTAAGTCGACGATCAGGTCGCGCACTACCGGCACGCCGGGCAGCGGGCGCAGCTCGATGGGCTGGCGCAGTCCCGCGATCGGTGTAATGCAGGCAAGGCCGTTGCGCCCATTGATGTTCATGCTGTCCGACCCGCACACGCCCTCGCGGCAGGAGCGCCGGAAGCCGAGACTGTCGTCCTGACGCTTGAGCATCAGCAACGCGTCGAGCAGCATGATCGCCCCGCAGTCATCCGGCAGCTCGTAGGCCTGCATGCGCGGCTTGCTGTCCGTCTCCGGGTTGTAGCGGTAGATCGAGAACTTCATTGGGTAAACCAGTTTCCGGTTTCGAGTTTCTGGTTTCGGGTCAAAAACCTGAAGGTTCGCACTTGAAACCAGAAACCTGCAACTTGAAACCGTCTCAATATACTCTCTCCCTCGGCGGAAACGCCTCGACCGTGAGCGGCTTCATGCGCACCGGCTTGTAGTCGAGCTTGCGGCCCTCGCGGCTGTAGAGCGTGTGCTTGAGCCAGTTGATGTCGTCGCGCTTCGGGTAATCGAGCCGCGAGTGCGCCCCGCGCGATTCTTCACGCGCCGCTGCGGAATAGATTGTCGCGAGTGCGACCTCCATCAGGTTCTCGAGCTCGAGCGCCTCGATACGTGCGGTGTTGAAAACCTTGCTGTGATCGCGCAGCACGGCGTTGCCCAGGCGCGCGTACAAGGCCTCGATCTTGGCGATGCCCTCGGCCAGGATCTCGCGCGTGCGAAACACCCCGCAATACTGCTCCATGGCGCGCTGCATCTCGGCGCGCAGCGTATCGACCGATTCGCCGTCACCGCGGCGATCCCAGCGCGCCAGGCGCGCCATGGCCTTGTCCACGGCCTCCGCCGGCGTCGAGCGGTGGAAGCGGTGCTCCGCCAGATACTCGAGAATGTGATTGCCCGCCGCGCGCCCGAATACGACGATGTCGAGCAGCGAGTTGCCACCGAGGCGATTGGCGCCGTGCACGGACACACAGGCGCACTCCCCCACGGCGTAGAGCCCGGGGACCGGCTCTTCCGGGCCGGTGTGCACCGGCACCACAACCTGCCCAAAGCGATTGGTCGGAATGCCGCCCATGCTGTAGTGCGCGGTCGGGTACACCGGGATCGGTTTTTCGATCGGGTCGACCCCGGCAAAGTGCCAGGCCAGGTCGCGAATGCCCGGCAGCCGCTGCTTGATGACGTCGGCGCCGAGGTGGTCGACCTTGAGCAATACATGGTCCTTGGCCGGCCCGCAGCCGCGCCCCTCCTTGACCTCCGTATAGATGGAGCGCGACACCACGTCGCGGCTTGCGAGGTCCTTGGCCCGGGGCGCATAGCGCTCCATGAAGCGCTCGCCCTCGCCATTGACGAGATACCCGCCCTCGCCGCGCACCCCCTCGGAGATCAGCACGCCGATGCCGGCAATGCCGGTCGGATGGAATTGCACGAACTCCATGTCCTCGAGTGGAACGCCGGCGCGCAGCGCCATCGCCATGCCATCACCAGTGTTGATGTGCGCGTTGGTCGAGGTGCGATAGATGCGACAGGCGCCGCCGGTGGCGAGCAGCGTGGTCTTGGCCTCGATGACGAGCGGCTCACCAGTTTCAATCTCTAGCGACAGCGCCCCAAGGCAGTAGCCCTCGCCATCCATCAGCAGATCGACGACGAAGAACTCGTCGAAGAAATGGGTGCGCGCCTTGAGATTCTGCTGGTAGAGCGTATGCAGCAGGGCGTGACCGGTGCGGTCGGCGGCCGGGCAAGTGCGCGCCGCCTGTGCACCGCCGAACTGCTGGCTCTGCCCGCCAAAAGGACGCTGGTAGATGCGGCCGTTCGGCAGCCGCGTGAAGGGCACGCCAAAGTGCTCGAGCTCGATCACCAGGCGTGCGGCCGCCTGGCACATGTACTCGATGGCGTCCTGATCGCCCAAGTAGTCGCTGCCCTTGACGGTGTCGTACATGTGCCAGTGCCAGTTGTCCGGCAGCACATTGCCCAGGGCGGCGTTGATGCCGCCCTGGGCAGCGACCGTGTGCGAGCGCGTCGGGAAGACTTTGGATACCACCGCGACATGCGCCTCGGCTTGCGCCAGCTGCAGGGCGGCGCGCAACCCGCCCCCGCCGGCACCGATCACGAGCGCGTCGAAGCGGCGCCGGGCAATGCTGTTCATCCGGCACCCGCCTGCAGCAGGATCTCGACTGCCCAGAGGCCGAGCGCAATCAGGCCCAGCGCCGTGAATAACGAGACCGTAAAGCGCACCCACAGGGCGTGCAGGTAGTCGAGGTAGACGCTGCGCATTCCGATCCAGGCGTGTAGCAGCAGGCTGCCGATCGCGAGCGCCCAGGCCAGGCGCACGGCGCCGGACGCGAACCACGCCTGCCAGAGCGCATGATCGCGAATCGGCCTCACCGCCAGGCGCAGCACCACGTACACGACGAATCCGCCGAGGTAGATGGCCGTAGCGCGTTGCAACAGCCAGCTCATCAGGCCCGCGTGGGCGCTGCCGGCACCCCGCGTCGAGCGTTTCATACCATCACCCCCACGGATACGGCGATCGCCAGCGACAGAACCAGAGTCGTCCAGGCGCTGCGCCGCGCGTCGGCGCGCCCGGTCCCGATGTCGAGGTCGAGCAGCAGGTGGCGCACACCCGACAGCAGGTGTTGCAGGAACAGCCACAGCATGAGCAAGGCATTGAAACGCCCGAGGGGTGAGGAGAAGTATGTCACGTAACGCGCAAACGCCTCCGGATCGTACAGCGAGGTATGCAGCATGTAGAGAAACAACGGCGTCAGCAGGGTGAGCGCGACACCGGTGAGACGGTGCAGAATAGACACCACTCCACCGATGGGAAGGCGGATTTGAAGGAGACTCAGAAATACCGGCCGCTTGTTCTTATCTCCCATGCGCTCATAGTGTAAGCCGTGCATTGGGCGCGTCTACCGGTTTTTGGCGAGCGGGGCTTTGGCTATGATCGCCTGGCCGTTATCGCTTGAATCTCGGGGAAAACCGTGAACACCGAATGGAAGTCCTTCCTTACCGCCGCCGGCGGCTGCTTTGACCCGTCCGGCGCGGTGGCATTCGCCCCACCACGCGCCGAAACGCAGGCCGCGGCGCGCGGCGATGTGGTGTGTGCCCTGCCGCAGCTGTCTGTCGTTCGGGCCGAGGGTCCAGAAGCGCTGGTGTTCTTGAACAGTCAACTCACCAACGATCTGCGCTTGATCGATGACGCGCACAGCCAGCTGAGCGCGTACTGCACCGCCAAGGGCCGCATCGTGGCGCTGTTTCGGATCTTCAAACGCGGCACGGCGTACTACCTCGTCCTGCCCACCGTGCTGCAGGAGAACACCGTCAAGCGCCTGCGCATGTTCGTGCTGCGCTCCAAGGTAACGCTCGAGAGCGTGGACGATGAATTTGTTTGCCTCGGTTGCTCAGGACCAACGATAGGCTCGGTGCTCGAACATCTGGCCGGTGGTCTGCCCACCGAGGTGGACGGGGTTCGGACAGATGGCGACGTGACCGTCCTTCACCTGACCGGACCACAGCCGCGATTTCTCCTGGTGGCGCCGATCGCTGGCGCCAGGGAGCTGTGGAGCAAGCTCACGCGGTCTGCCGCAGCGGCCGGTTCCGGCGCGTGGGCCTGGCTCGACATCATGGCCGGCATCCCGACCGTGCTGCCGGCCACCGTGGAAGAGTTTGTGCCGCAACACGTCAATCTCGAGCTGATTGGCGGCGTCAGCTTCAAGAAGGGTTGCTATCCGGGCCAGGAGATCGTGGCGCGCATGCACTACCTCGGTAAGCCAAAGCAGCGTATGCAGCGCCTGCACCTGGCCGCCGACCTGCCGACCGCGGCCGGCGACAAGATCTATGCCCCGGATCTGCCCGGTCAGTCAGCCGGAGTCGTGGTCGATGCACAGCCGGCGCCCGATGCTGGCATCGATCTGCTCGCCGTTGTTCAGCTCAGCAGTGTTGCAACCCGCGATCTGCATCTGCGCCGCGCCGATGGCCCGCGCCTGGAGCTGCGACCGCTTCCCTACCCGGTCACGTCGGACGCTGCCTGAAACAATCGTGCCACTTGCCACCGACCGGCAATTTGAATCGACCGCTGGAAAGATTGGTTACTCGCCAGCCCTATCGAAACAGGACAAGCGCAGTTGGCATGCGGTATTAATTTATGTATGTAGATAAAAACTTTATTGGCCATTTATCTTGTCAGCTATGACAAGCTCTGCTTGAATGCCCCGGGCCGATGTAAGGTCCTGTTAGTCTATAAGAATAAGCTAATGCAGCACCGCGGGGGGGAAATCCTCCGTGGAACTGTGGCAACCTCAACCAACCCGGAGGAGTCCATAAATGATCTACACAAAAAAGACGCCGTGGACACTGATCCTCGGTCTCATCATGATCGGCTACGCCTACCTGGTGCAGGCCGGCGTCATGGAGCCCGTCATCAAGTACCTGCACACGGCCAAGCTGACCGGCGAGATGGTCGCCCTGGGCTACACCTGCGGCGTCATCGCGGCACTGGTGGGTCTGTGGCAGCTCGCCGCCAAGCCCAAGGAAGGCCATGCGGATTACTACCTATCGACGGTGGGCGGCCTGGCCTTCATCCTGGTCGTCGCCTTCATCGTCAAGTGGGTGCTCGATCCTCAGATGGCGCAGTGGGGCAAGGCCGCGCAACCGGCGCTCGGCTTCGACTTCGCCAAGGTCATGAACCTCAACTACGTGGTCATGGGCATCGTGGCGGGCATCGTCATCGTCAACGTGTTCAAAATCCCGTCGTGGGCGGAGAACGGCGTGCGCATGTCGCGCCTGGGTCTCAAGACCGGCGTGGTCCTGTTGGGCGTGCTCTATAGCTGGGAGGAGCTCAAGCAGCTCGCCGGCCTGTCGATCGTGCTGATCGGCTTCTTCGTGCTCGGTTCCGTTGGTCTCACCTTGTGGCTGGGCGCGCGCCGCAAGATTCCGAACTCCATGGGTGGCGTGCTGTCCGCGGGCTTGGGCGTGTGCGGCGTGTCGGCCTCGGTCGCGGCGGCTCCGGTAGTCAACGCCAAGTCCACGGAGATCGCCTACACGATCGGCACCATCCTGCTGTGGGGTGTCGGCTGCATGTTCGTGTTCCCGATCATCGGCAAGGCCCTCGGCATGGGCTACACGCAGTTCGGCGCCTGGGCCGGCACCGGCATCCTCAACTCCGCGCAGGTGGCGGGTGCGGCGCTGGCGTTCCAGCCGACCGGCATCGAGACCCTCAAGGTCGCGGAGATCTTCAATATCACGCGCATCCTGTTCCTGCCCATCATCGTGCTGTGGCTGGCGGTGTGGTACGTCAAGCGCGAGGCGACCGGCGAGCGCGTGAACCTCGGGCAGGTGATGTTCGCCAAGTTCCCGCTGTTCGTCTTGGGCTTCATCCTGATGTTCGTGCTCGGTTCGACCGGCGTGTTCGCCCCGGCCCAGCACTACCAGGGCAAGTACTTCGACAACAGCGACAAGGTGATGGTCAAGACCGACAAGGAAGGCAAAGTCATTGACAAGCGCCTGACCGACGAGCAGGCCGCCAAGCTGCAGGCGGAGATGGACAAAATTCAGCGCGAGGACCAGAAGGCCGCCCTGCAGAAGCTGATCGAGAACAGGAAGATCGTGGCCATCGACCACGACACGGTCATTCGCGGCATCGTCAACGCCAAGATCCTGTCCAAGGAATCGACCGAGATCCTCAAGAAGCAGCACCAGGCGGTCTACCATACGGCCAAGAAGATCGCGATGTTCCGCGACATCATCGCCTGGCTCTTCACCTTCGGCCTGACCGGCCTCGGCATGCAGATCACCATGGCCTCGATCAAGCAAGCCGGCGGCCAGCCGCTTGTGATCGGCACGGTCGTGGGCTTCACCAAGGCGATCGGTTCGCTGATCGTCGTGCTGCTGTTCGTCAAAGAAACCATCTAGCTGCGAGGAGACTGAACCATGTCAGCGAAAGAGAAATTCGACCGTGGTACGGCGCTCACAATCTTCAAGAGCGATCGTGCTGAGGATATGGTTGCCCTGGCGATTTCGCTCGTGATCGCGTTGCTCGTCTACGTGTTCATCAAGTAGCGATAGCCGAATGGGGGCCCGGTGGCGAATACCGCCACCGGGCCTTTTTTTGCCCTGCCCGAGCCTGCCAGTCCCAGGGCGACCCAACGCATCGCCGAGCGGCGCACGCTGCATCGGTACAAGGCACGGCCACCTGAGACGTAGAACTGGCCTTTCGGGAGGCCATACCAACGCGCTATTGTCGAGCCCGTGGCTACGATCAGCCGATTAGCAAGCGCCGTGTGCAGCAACCTATGAAGCAACTGACACCCAGACGCATTCTTCTCGCCAGCCACGGAACGCGCGGTGCCCGGGCGGCGGAGCGGGTCGCGCTCGGCCTGTGTCGGGCCGGTGTGCGCCTCACACACTTCATCGTCGTGCCGGACTTCTGGAAGGGCATGATGGGCGATGACTGGCTCAACAGCGGTCGGACGCGCGAGATCTACGGGCGCTACGTGGAAGGACGGCTCGAAGAGGAGGTGCACAGCAATTTCCGCCGCCTCGAGAAGCAGGTGCGCGCACGGCGCGCGCGCTACGAGCCCAGAGTGCGCTTCGGCAAGCCGGCCGAGTGCCTCTTGGCGGAGCTGCGCGCCGCGCGCGTGGACCTGGCTATCCTCGGGTCGTTGCGGCCGAAACGCGAGACCGGGTTGCGCTCGCGCATGTTGACCGAAGAGGTGCTGCGCGGCGCGCCAGCCCTGCTGCTGATCGTACCCTACCCGCATGGCTGAGCCGAGCCGCGAGGCGGCGCCGAGACTTCCGACCGACTCCAAGGACGTCGTCTGGGTCGCCATCCCCACACCCCAGACGCCCGCCGAGCTCGCGCCGCACCTGCGCGACGTCGAAGTGCTGCTGCGCATCAACCCTTATTACTATTTCAGCGTCTGGCGCAAGACCGGTCCGAACAGCTACCACGTCGAGCTGGAGAATCAGAGCAACCAGCAGACCCTGGCGGTCGACTTTGACGTCACCCCCGGCCCCGGCCAGGGCGTGACCCTCAGCTACCGCCAGGGGCTCAAGAAGCGCACCTTCTTCACGTTCGAGCCGTACGGCAGGGGCAGCCGCCTGCTGGTAACGGACGACTACGAAGCCCTGCCGGAGGCCGAACGCGAGACGCGCATGGCTGAGGTCGACAAGAGCCTCAAGGCCTGGGGAGAAGCGTTGCGCCTGTACTTCCTGCGGATCAAACGCTGGTCCTGGCTACCGGGCTGGCGCTGGTACATGCGCCGGGTATGGATTCCGATGAAGCCCTCGGCACGCCGCATCGTATGGCTGCTGTTCTTGATCACGGTAGTGGAATTCCTGTTTTTTCTGTTCGTTCTCCTGATCTACGTCATCGAACAGAGCAAGGAAGTTTGACGGCACTCCGGCAGCGCGGACTCGCCGATCGGATCGAGGCGAGGGCCGCGGTGCAGGGATGCACCGGTTGCGGACTCGCCGATCGGATCGAGTCCATAACCGCAGCGTCCTTGCTGCATGGCCCTCGACTCCATCCTGGAGTCGAGGCGAGGGCCGCGGTGCAGGGATGCACCGGTTGCGGACTCGCCGATCGGATCGAGTCCATAACCGCAGCGTCCTTGCTGCATGGCCCTCGACTCCATCCTGGAGTCGAGGCGAGGGCCGCGCGCCAAGGACGGCGCGGTTGCGGACTAGCGCGCCGGGCGGTCGATGACCTGATAGAAACTTTCGCCCTTCTTGACCATGCCGAGCTCGCGGCGGGCACGCTCTTCCAACGCGTCATAGCCGGACTTGAGGTCGGCCACCTCGGCCTCGAGCGTCTGGTTGCGCTCCTTCAAGCGCGCGTTCTCGGACCTCTGAGCGTTGATCTCGTGATGCAGCTGCCAGGTGGTCAGAATGCCGCCGCTGCCGAACCACAGCGGGTACTGCAGCAGCAGCAGCAGAGCGCCAAGGGCGTAGAGGACGATTCGCACGCCGGCCATTGTAGCCAAGCGCGCGCCAAAGCGCACACGCGCCCGCCTCAACCGCGCAACGGGAAGGCGCCAAGCCCCGGGTACACGGCCGCTTCGCCCAGCTCTTCCTCGATGCGCAGCAGTTGGTTGTACTTGGCGACGCGGTCTGAGCGCGACAGCGAGCCGGTCTTGATCTGCCCGGTACCGGTTGCCACGACCAGATCGGCGATGAAAGTATCCTCGGTTTCGCCGGATCGATGCGAGATCACTGACGTGTAGCCGGCGTTGCGCGCCATCTCGATCGCGGCGAGCGTCTCGGTCAGCGTGCCGATCTGGTTGACCTTGATCAGGATGGAATTGGCGATGCCTTGCTTGATGCCCTGGTCAAGGATGGCCGTATTGGTGACGAACAGGTCATCTCCCACGAGCTGAACGCGCTTGCCGAGCTGCCGGGTAAGGAGCGCCCAACCCTCCCAATCGTTCTCGCCGCAACCGTCCTCAATGCTGATGATCGGATACTTGGCGACCCACGCGCCAAGTTTCGTGATGAACTCCTCGGCACTGAGACTGACGCCCTCGGATTGCAGCTCGTACTTGCCACCCTTGTTGAGCTCAGAGCTGGCGACGTCGAGGCCCAGATACACGTCCGTCCCGGGACGGTAACCGGCCTTTTCGATTGCCTGCAGGATGACCGCCAGGGCCTGCTCATTCGACCCGAGGTTCGGGGCAAACCCGCCCTCATCACCGACCGCGGTGCTGAGCTTCATGGCCTGCAGTACGCCCTTGAGGGCATGAAAAACCTCGGTCCCGCAACGCAGCGCCTCGGCGAACGTTCCGGCGCCAACCGGCAGAATCATGAACTCCTGAAAATCGATGTTGTTATCGGCATGGACCCCACCGTTGATGATATTCATCATCGGCACGGGCATGCGCATCGGCACCCCACCGGCAAGCCCGTTCAAGTAGCGATACAGTGGCTGGCGGCTGTCAGCTGCCGCGGCGCGCGACGTCGCGAGCGACACGGCCAGCAGGGCGTTCGCCCCGAGGCGACTCTTGGTGGTCGTGCCATCCAGCTCGATCATAATCCTGTCCACCGCCGCCTGGTCCCGGGCGTCACGCCCGGTGAGCGCGCGGCGTATTTCGCCAGTCACGTGACCTACGGCCCGCCGTACCCCCTTGCCCGCGTAGCGTTTTGGGTCCCCATCGCGCAGCTCGAGCGCCTCGCGGCTGCCAGTCGAGGCGCCCGAAGGAACGGCGGCGCGACCGAAGGCACCGGACTGCAGGATGACATCGGCTTCAATGGTTGGGTTGCCGCGCGAGTCGAGGATTTCGCGGGCCCGGACATCGGCAATAGCGGACATGTCGACTTTATTGTTGTTTGTGGGAGTTGATCGGTGGGCTGTCAGTTGAGCGGCTGCATCTCAGCAAAGCCGCGGCGTTTGACGGTCGCGTCCAGCTCCTTGAGGGTTTCGAGCAGGGTCCGCAGGCGCGGCAGCGGCCAGGCATTCGGTCCATCCGACAGCGCCTGGTCCGGATTTGGATGGGTTTCCATGAACAGTCCGGATATGCCGGCAGCAACCGCGGCGCGCGCCAGCACCGGAATGAACTCACGCTGTCCGCCGCTGCGCGTACCCTGCCCGCCGGGAAGCTGCACGGAGTGCGTGGCATCGAACACGACCGGGCAGCCGGTCTCGCGCATGATCGCAAGCGCGCGCATGTCCGAGATCAAGTTGTTATAGCCGAACGAAACGCCGCGCTCGCACACCAGGATGCGGTCCTTGCCGCCCGCCGCGGCGGCCTTATCGACCACGTTCTTCATGTCGTGCGGTGCCAGAAACTGCCCCTTCTTGATGTTGACCGGCTTGCCAGCCGCCGCCACGGCCTGGATGAAATCGGTTTGGCGGCACAGAAACGCGGGGGTTTGCAGCACATCCACGACCCGTGCGACCGGTTCGATCTCGGGAACGTCGTGAACGTCGGTCAGCACCGGCACGCCGAGCTCGCGGCGCACGCGCGCCAGTATCTCGAGGCCCTTGTCCATGCCAAGCCCGCGAAACGATGCATGCGAGCTGCGGTTTGCCTTGTCAAAAGACGACTTGTAGATGAACGGGATGCCGAGCGCGGCGGTGATCTCCTTCAGCTGCCCGGCGGTATCGAGCGCCAGCTGCTCCGATTCGATCACGCACGGGCCGGCAATCAGGAACAATGGGCGATCCAGCCCCACCTCGAAACCGCACAACTTCATCTCAATACGGCCTCTTGCGCGACGGAGACGCCGGTGCGGCGCTCGCGCGCTGCCTGGATGTAGCCGGTGAACAGCGGGTGGCCGTCGCGCGGCGTCGATGTGAACTCCGGATGGAACTGTACGCCGACAAACCACGGGTGGTCCGCGATCTCGACGATTTCGACGAGCCGTTCATCCACCGACACGCCCGCGATCGTGAGCCCTTTTTCCTGCAACACCTGGCGGTAGTTGTTGTTGAACTCGTAGCGGTGCCGGTGGCGCTCGATGATGGTGTCGCGACCATACAGCCCGTGCACGTGCGTGCCCGGGATGAGCCGGCACTCCTGGCCGCCCAACCGCATGGTGCCGCCCAAATCGCCGCCCGCCTGACGCTGCTCCTTGGTTCCCTCGGCCGTGGTCCACTCGGTGATCATCGCGATTACTGGGTGCGGGGTCTTGGGGTTGAATTCCGTGCTATGCGCACCCTTGAGACCGGCGACATTGCGCGCGAACTCGATTACCGCGAGCTGCATGCCCAGACAGATGCCGAGATAGGGAATGCCCTGTTCGCGCGCGTAGGTGATCGCCTTGATCTTTCCCTCCACGCCGCGCTCGCCAAAGCCACCCGGCACGAGTATCGCGTCCACGTCGGCGAGCAACGCGGTGCCTTGCTTGTCGACCAGCTCCGAGTCGACATAGCGTATCGTCACCCGCGTACGTGTCTGGATGCCGGCATGCTTCAAGGCCTCCGACAGCGACTTGTAGGATTCCGTGAGGTGCACGTACTTGCCTACCAGCGCCACCTCCACGTCGGCGGTGGGATGTTCCATGGCGTAGATCACTTCGTCCCACTCGCCGAGATTGGCCCGCGGCGCATTGAAGTGCAGCCGCTCGACGACGATCTCATCGAGCCCCTGCTCATGCAGCAGGCGCGGAATCTTGTAAATGTTGTCGACGTCTACGGCCGAGATCACCGCGCGCACCGGCACGTTGGTAAAGAGCGCGATCTTGCGACGCAGGTCTTCGGGCAGCATGCGATCGGTGCGGCACAACAGAATGTCCGGCTGGATGCCGAGCGACAGCAGCTCCTTTACCGAATGCTGGGTCGGCTTGCTCTTGAGCTCCCCGGCGACCCCGATGTAGGGCACGAGCGTCAGGTGCAGGTACAAGACGTTGCTCGAACCGAGCTCGGTTCCCATCTGGCGGATCGCCTCCAGGAAAGGCTGCGACTCGATATCGCCGACGGTTCCGCCGATTTCCACCAGTGCGATGTCCGCACCCGCCGCGCCGTCCTGGATGCGTCGCTTGATCTCGTCGGTAATGTGCGGGATGACCTGCACAGTGCCACCGAGGTAGTCGCCGCGCCGCTCCTTGCGAATGACGCTCTCGTAGACCTTGCCGGTGGTGAAGTTGTTGCGCTTCGACATGCGCGTGCGGACGAACCGCTCGTAATGGCCGAGATCCAGATCGGTCTCGGCCCCGTCCTGAGTGACAAACACCTCACCGTGCTGGAACGGGCTCATCGTGCCCGGGTCGACGTTGATGTAGGGATCCAGCTTGAGGAGCGTGATCTTCAGGCCGCGCGCCTCCAGGATCGCGGCGAGCGAAGCGGCGGAGATGCCCTTGCCCAACGAGGACACGACACCACCCGTCACGAAAACGTATTTGGTCATTTATCTGGCCTGCTTCACGAAACCATTGCGGTTCCGGCCGCTCCGCGTACGTCCCCCTGCGCGGCCCGGCTGCGATCCCGGCGGCGGAACGGAAGTGCAAGCTATCAGATACCGCCGATTTCCTCAACCGAAAAATTTGCACGACAGTCGCCGCGCGCTTGTCAATCCTGCGGATCGCGCACCAACACGATGCGCCAGGAGGGTTCACCGGCCCGCGCCTGAAACGGTTCGCACACCCATCGGTCGGCAATCGCCGCCAGCTCGTCATCGACGAAGACCAGAGGCAGAGCGGCGCGCTCCCAGGGCGGAACGCCCGCCGATTGCAGCAGCTTCTTGAGCCTGCTGTGGTGTCTGCGTCCGGCCAGTTGGCAGACCTCCCCGCCACGGCGCGAACGCACGGTCAAGCGCCGTCCCGCGAGTCGTTGCTGACTTAAGCCATCGCCGATGCCGCTCACGACGTGCAATCGCTGCCCGGCCAGGTCGAGCGGCGCCGGCGGGCTCCAGGTCAGCACAAAGGGCTGCGGTCCATCCGTACGATGACGGATAACGAGTCGGTTACGGTAACGCCGGATTTCGCCGTCTGGCCACGTCACCAGGGCGTGGTGCGTCTGCGGCGTGCGCGCCACCTGCGTGGCCACCTGGTCGAGCACCGCGGGTGACGGCGCGCGCAGGCCGCGCGAACGAATCCAGAATCGCACGGCGTTGCGCAGTCGGGCCGCCGACAATACCGCGAGCCCCTCCGTCGAAAGGCTGCCGTCGGGCTGCTGACAGTGAGCCAGATCGAGCGCCGCCAGATCATCGAGCAGTCGTGCGGCCTCCGCCATGTGCCGCGCCGAGCGTGCCAGACGGCGCGCGGCGTCCGGCCAAAGGCTGAGCAGCTGTGGCACGAGCATCAGGCGCACGCGGCTGCGCGCGATGCGCGTGTCACGGTTGCTCGGGTCTTCGATCCAGGCCAGGCCCTCGTTGCGCGCGTAGCGCTCCAGTTGCGCGCGCGTAAACCCCAACAGGGGACGTGCCTGCCGCCCCCGGCCAAACGCCACCAACGCCGGCATCGCCGCCAACCCGTGCGGACCACCGCCGCGCAGCAGTTGCAGCAAGACCGTCTCCACCTGATCGTCCTGATGGTGCGCCGTGAGCAACACGTCGTTCTCTGCGATATGCCGAGCCAGACAGGCGTAGCGTGCCCGGCGCGCGGCATCTTCGAGGCCATGGTCACGGGTCTTGACCACCGCCACGCGCTCGACGTGGACCTCAAGCCCGAGCTGCCCACATTGCGCCGCGCAATGGCTGGCCCAGTCCGAGGATTGCGGGTGCAGGCCGTGATCGACATGAATCGCGCTCACCCGCCAGCCTGCCCCGCGCAGCGCGGCAGCCGCGTGAAGCAGCGCGTGAGAGTCGAGGCCGCCGCTGTAGGCAACTTTCAGCCGGCAATCGGGGCGCAGCCCGAGCCCGTCGCTCAGTACGCGCGCCAGCGCCTCTGGAGAGAACGCGGTATCAATGTTCCTGCAGCTCGCCGTAACGGAACAGGCGCTCGTAGCGCCGCTCCAGGAGCCGCTCAAGTGAAATAGCGCTGAGGCTATCGAGCGAGCTCTTGAGCGTCGATTTGAGGGTCTTTGCCATGGTGTCGATGTCGCGGTGCGCCCCGCCCAAGGGCTCCGGCACGATCTCATCGACCAGACCGAGACGGGTGAGACTGTCGGCGGTAATGCCCATGGCCTCGGCCGCTTCGGCCGCCTTGTCGGCGGCGCGCCACAGGATCGAGGCGCAACCCTCCGGGGAAATCACCGAATAGGTCGAGAACTGCAGCATCAGCAACTTGTCGCACACCCCGATGGCGAGCGCGCCGCCCGAGCCGCCTTCACCGATGACAACGCTGATGATCGGCGTGCCGAGCTTCGCCATCTCGAAGAGGTTGCGTGCGATCGCCTCGCTCTGGCCGCGCTCCTCGGCGCCAATGCCGGGGTACGCCCCGGGCGTGTCGATGAAGGTGATGACCGGCAGCCGGAATCGTTCCGCCAGGCGCATCAAGCGCAGCGCCTTGCGGTAGCCCTCAGGGCGCGGCATCCCGAAGTTGCGCCGGATTTTCTCGCGCGTGTCGCGCCCTTTCTGATGGCCGACCACGACCACGGAGCGGTCGTCCAGTCGCGCGATGCCGCCCACGATCGCGGGATCATCGGCAAAGGCGCGATCGCCATGCAGCTCCTCGAACTCGCTGAACACGCGCGGAATGTAATCCAGGGTGTAGGGACGCAGCGGATGGCGCGCCAGCTGCGAGATCTGCCATGCGCTCAGCGAATTGAAAATCGACTCGGTGAGCTTGCGGCTCTTGGCGCGCAACCGGTTGATCTCGTCGTTGATGTTGAGATCACTGCCCTTGCTGCTGTAGCGCAGGGCCTCGATCTTCGCCTCGAGCTCGGCAATCGCCTGCTCAAACTGCAGGTAGTTCTGGTTCATGCTATCCCCCTGCCTGCCAATGGCCTCAACGGCTACGGTCGGTCTGGTGGCGGATGTCAGCGATAGTCCATGCGCACATTGTTTTCTCCTGCCAGGCGCGTCAGCTCGTTGAGCACTGCGACCGTCGGGGTGATTCTCCATTCGTCGCCGAGCGCGATCTCCGCTTCGGCCGCATCGGACTGGTATTGCACGTACACCGGGCAGTCGCCGCGTGCCACCGGTTGCAGGATTTCGCCCAGCTCGTCGACGAAGCCGTTCGCGGCGGTCTCGGCGCGCAGACTGATCACGAGCCGCTTGGCAAATGCAGCGCGCGCCTGATCGATATTATACACCTTGTCTGCGGACATCTTGAAACCGCCGGTGTACTCATCGACGCTCACCTGCCCCTCGACGACGAGCAACGTGTCTTTCACCAGCAGTTCACGGCATTGACTGTAGAGATCCGAGAACACGGCAAGCTCAAGCCGGCCGGTGCGGTCATCGAGTGTCACGAACGCCATTCGGTCGCCGCGTCGCGTCTGCATGGCGCGCATGCCAACCACCAGACCCGCGACGACAACGGTGCGATCCTTGGTCGGCTTGAGCTCGGCGATGGTCGAATCCGTGATACGCGCAAGCTCCTCGGCGTAGCGCGCGATCGGGTGGCCGGTCAGGTACAGGCCCAGCGTTTCCTTCTCGCCCTCGAGACGCTGCTCCTCGGTCCACTCAGCGACGTTGCTGTACACATGCGCATCCGGCGCCGCGGCCGCTTCACCAAACAGGTCCACCTGTCCGGCTGCCACTCGCTTGCTGTGCTGGTCAGCCGCCGCCAACGCCGCGTTAAGCGACGCCAGCATCGCGGCGCGATGCGGACCGATACCGTCCAGGGCTCCGGCGCGGATGAGAGACTCGAGCACGCGCCGGTTGACCTTGCGCAGATCGATGCGCCGGCACAGGTCGAACAGGTCGCGGAACGCTCCACCCTCGCGGCGCGCGGCCAGTATGGCCTCGATGGCGCTTTCGCCCAGACCCTTGATAGCGCCCAGGCCGTAGAGAATCGTCTTGTCATCGAGCGGCACAAAGCCGTACTCGCAGTGGTTGACATCGGGCGGCAGCAGGCTGATCTGCATGTCGCGACACTCGGCGATCATGGTCACGACCTTGTCCGTCTTGTCCATGTCCGCGGACAGTACGGCGGCCATGAAGGCCGCCGGGTAGTGCGCCTTGAGCCAGGCCGTTTGATAGGCAATCAATGCGTAGGCGGCGGAATGCGAGCGGTTGAAGCCGTAGCCGGCAAACTTCTCGATCAGATCGAATATGTGGCTTGCCAGCCGCTCGTCGACGTTTCTCGCCTTGGCCCCCTGCACGAACACGGAGCGCTGCTGCGCCATCTCCTCGGGCTTCTTCTTGCCCATCGCCCGGCGCAGCAGGTCCGCGCTGCCGAGCGTGTAGCCGGACAGCACCTGTGCGATCTGCATCACCTGCTCCTGGTACAGAATCACGCCATAGGTCGGCTTGAGGATCGGCTCCAGGCTGGGGTGCAGGTACTTGATGGGGCTGCGCCCGTGCTTGCGGTTGATGTAGTCATCGACCATCCCGGACTGCAGCGGACCGGGGCGGAACAGCGCCACGAGCGCCACGATTTCCTCGAAACTATCGGGCTGCAGGCGCTGGATCAGGTCCTTCATACCCCGCGACTCGAGCTGAAACAGCGCCGTGGTGCGGCACGACTTGAGCAGCGCGAACGTTGCCGGGTCGTCGATTGGTAGCTCGTCGATCACGATCGGCGGCTCGCCGCTACGCGCACGTTCGGCGTTGATCATCTTGACGGCCTTGTCGATGATCGTAAGGTTGCGCAACCCCAGAAAATCGAACTTGACGAGCCCGAGACTTTCGACATCTTTCATGTCGAACTGTGTGACGTACTGCTTGCTGCCTTGCTCACAGTAGAGTGGCATGAAGTCGGTCAGGGCGCTCGGCGCAATGACGACACCGGCGGCGTGCTTGCCGGCGCTGCGCGCCAGTCCTTCCAGCGCGCGCGCCATGTCGATCAGCGCCCGCACGTCCTCCTCTTTCTCGTAGCGCTCGCGCAGCGCCGGCTCCTGTTCGAGGGCCTTGTCGAGCGTCATGTCGAGCTCAAACGGTATGAGCTTGGCGATCTTGTCGACATAACCGTACGGGTGGTCGAGCACGCGCCCGACGTCGCGCACCACCGCCTTGGCCGCCATCGTGCCGTGCGTGATGATCTGCGCGACCTTGTCCTGCCCGTAGCGTTGCGTGACGTACTCCATCACCCGGTCACGGCCCTCGATGCAGAAATCAATGTCGAAGTCCGGTAGCGACACGCGCTCCGGGTTGAGGAAACGCTCGAACAGAAGCTCGTAGCGGATCGGGTCGAGCGCCGTGATGCCGAGGCAGTAGGCCACCAGCGAGCCCGCGCCGGAGCCGCGCCCCGGCCCGACCGGCACGCCGTGATCGCGCGCCCATTGGATGAAGTCAGCCACGATGAGGAAGTAACCGGAGAATCCCATCTTGATGATGACGCCGAGCTCGAGCTCGAGCCGCTCGCGATAGGTATCGCGGCGAGCGGCGCGCTGGGTCTCCGGCAAGGCGCGCAGGCGCTGCTCCAGTCCGGCAAGACTCTGGCGCCGCAACAGCTTGTCGATCGTCATGCCCTCCGGCACCGGGTAGTCCGGCAGGAAATAGCGGCCGAACTCCAGCCGGAAGCTGCAGCGCCTGGCGATCTCGCCGCTGTTGGCGAGCGCCTCGGGGATGTCGGCAAACAGCTCGCCCATCTCCTGCGGTGAGCGCAGATACTGCTGCGGCGTGTAACGGCGTGGGCGGCGGCTGTCGGTGAGCACGCGTCCGTCCTGGATGCAGACACGAACCTCGTGCGTCTCGAAGTCCTCGCGCCGCAGGAACACGACGTTGTTGGTCGCGACCACCGGCAGGCCGGTCCGCGCAGCCAGCGCCAGGGCGGCGTGATTGTAGTCCTCTTGCTGCGGCAGACCGGTGCGTTGCAGCTCGAGATAGAAACGCTGCGGGAACAGCGCCGCGTACTCGCGGGCAAGCTGCTCGGCGTGCGCCTGATTGCCGGCCAGCAGCGCCTGTCCGATGTCTCCCTCGTGGGCACCCGACAGCATGAGCAGGCCGGCGGTCGCTCCCTCGAACCAGGCACGCTCGATGAGCGGCCGTCCGGAGTGTTGTCCTTCCCGGTAGGCGCGCGTCAGCAGGCGCGACAGATTACGATAGCCTTCGAGGTTCTGGCAGAGCAGCAGGGCGCGGTGTGGCTTGTGGTGGTCACTGGCGTTGGCGAGCCAAACATCCGCGCCGATAATGGGCTTGACGCCCGCGGCGATTGCCGCCGAATAGAACTTGACCGCACCGAATAGGTTCGTAAGGTCGGTGAGGGCGACCGCCGGCATTCCCTGGTTGCAGACGGCGGCGACCAACTCCTCAATGCGCACAATCCCGTCCGCAAGGGAGTACTCGGAATGCACACGCAGGTGGACGAAGCCGGTATCCACGTCGCGCTATTTCACCCTATGTGAGGGCGTCGCAGAAGCGCGGGTAACGCCGAAGGATATCTCGGAATCACAGAAATAATAGTCCATAACTGACTGTTCTTACGTAGTTAAGTTACAGTTCCTGAGGCTTTCGCGAACCGGCCGGAACGACCGCCGGTGCAAGGCGCTCGGGCCCCAGCGCGCGATGGCGGCGCGATGCTCCGGTGTCGGATAACCCTTGTGACGCGCGAAGCCATAGTGCGGGTAGAGTCGGTCGAGCCGCACCATCTCGGCGTCGCGCGCGACCTTGGCGAGTATCGAGGCCGCCGAGATTGCCGGCTCCGTCGCATCACCCCGGATAATCGTGCGCACCGGGCAGGCGAGCGCCGGCGCCTGCTTGCCGTCGACTAGGACGAGCGCGGGCTGCGCCCTCAGGCCAGCCACGGCGCGCTGCATGGCCAGCAGGGTCGCTTGCAGAATGTTCAGGGAGTCTATCTCCTCGACGCTGGCGCTCGCTACCGCCCAGGCCAGGCTGGCCCCGCGAATCTGCGCAGCCAGCGTTAGGCGTTGTGATTCGCTCAAGGTCTTAGAATCGGCCAGCCCGAGGATCGGACGCGCGGGATCGAGCATCACCGCCGCCGCCACCACCGGGCCCGCCAACGGCCCCCGCCCGGCCTCATCCACGCCTGCGGCGAGAGGCATTTTCATGCGCCAACCGCGCGGCATTCGGGCAGCATCTTGAGTATCTCGTCGGCCGCGCGCTGCGCGGCATTCACCCGCAGCGTTGCCGCGATGCATCGGAACTCGGCAACCAGGCTGCGCGCGTCTTGGGGATGCGTCAAATAATACGCCACAGCAGCGCCAAGCTTCTCCGGCACGGCATCGTGCTGCAGCAGTTCCGGCACCAGTCGCTTTCCGGCCAGATGATTGGGCATGGCGTAATGCTCAAGATGGGAGAATGCGCGCACCAGCCAGGAGCTGAGCCACGATACCCGGTAGGTCACAACCATCGGACGCCCCATCAGCATCGTTTCGAGCGTCGCCGTCCCGGAGGCGCACAACACCACGTCGGCGGCACCAATCGCATCGCGGGAACGCCCTTCGACGCACACGATTGGCAGGTCCGCCGCTCCGCGGCGGCTCAACGCGGCCTCGAACATCGCGCGTGTGGCCGCGTTTACAAACGGGCTCACGAACTGAAGCTGCGGATGGCGCTCCCGCAACCACACGGCGGTGCGCACCATCAGGTCGGCAAGCGCGCGCAGCTCGCCGGCGCGACTGCCAGGCAAGAGCGCGACGGTCGGCGCCTCTAGCGCCAGCCCGAGCCGGGCACGGCAATCCCGCGTATCGACTTCCCCGTTAATCTCATCGGCCAGCGGATGCCCGACGAACGTCGCCGGTACATTGTGGCGCGCGTAGAACTCCGCCTCGAACGGAAACAGAACCAGCATGCGATCAACGGCGCGTCGAATCTGGTGAACCCGCCACGTGCGCCAGGCCCAGACCTGCGGGCTGACAAAGTGCACCGTGCGTATGCCGGCACCGTGCAGCGCCTCTTCGAGACCCAGGTTGAATCCTGGCGAATCGACGCCGATGAACAGCTGTGGCGGTCGGTCGCAAAAATGCTCGACCAGCTGCGCGCGCATGCGCTTGAGCTCGCGAAAGCGGCCGAGCACCTCGGTCACGCCCAGTACCGAGAGTCGCTCCATCGGGAAGAGGCTGATGCAACCCTCGGCCTGCATCTGCGGTCCGCCGATGCCCTCGAAACTCAGGCCTGGACAACGCGCATGCAAGGCGCGCATCACCCGAGATGCCAGCGTATCGCCGGACATCTCGCCCGCCACGATGCCAATGCGGATGCCGCGTGCCGGCACCAGCGCCTCAGCGCACGATGCCGCGTTCCGTGCCACGCACAAACGCGACGAATTCGGCGACCTCACGCTGGCGCTGGGCAAGCTCCTGCAACTGCTCGAGGGCCGCGCTCACCGTGAGCCCGGAACGGTACAGGGTCCGGTAGGCCTCTTTCAGCGCGTCGATGGCTTCGGCGCTGAAACCGCGCCGTTTCAGCCCGCGGAGATTGAGCCCGAAGGCCTTTGCCGTGTTGCCCTGCACCATCAGGTACGGCGGCACGTCCTGCAGGACGATGCTGCCGCCGCCGACCATGATGTGCGCACCGAGCCTGCAGAATTGGTGCACAGCGCTCAGCCCTCCGAGGATCGCGTAGTCACCGACCTCGACGTGCCCGGCCAGGGTCGCGCCGTTGGCGAACACCGTGTGGTTGCCGACCTGACAGTCGTGCGCGACGTGCGCGTAAGCCATGAACAGATTGTCGTTGCCTACCCGGGTTACCGCGCCGCCGCCTGCTGTGCCGCGACTCAGGGTGCAGCACTCGCGAATGGTGTTGCCGTCGCCGATTTCGAGCCAGCTGGTTTCGCCGGCAAACTTGAGATCCTGCGGGATCTCGCCGACCGAGGCGAACTGGAAAATGCGGTTGTTGCGGCCAATGCGCGTCGGCCCGTTGATGACGACGTGGGGTCCGATCCAGGTGCCGTCGCCGATCTCAACCTGCTCACCGATGATCGAGAAGGCGCCAATGTGCACGTCGCGGCCGAGCGCGGCACCGGGATGCACGATCGCCTGCGGATGGATCACCCGGTGCGCCCTCAGATGCCCTTATAGGTGCACATGATCTCGGCGCTGGCGCACAACTCCTCACCGACGAAGGCGCGGCTCTCGAAGAACCACACGCCCTTCATGCGCCGCTTGATGGTCGATTGAAAACGGACCTGGTCACCGGGCTCCACGGGGCGCTTGAAACGCGCGTTGTCCACACCGACGAAATACACGATGGAGTTGCTTTCCGGGACCATGTCGACGGTAAGAAATGACAGAATGGCGCACGACTGTGCCATCGCCTCGAGCAGCAATACGCCGGGCATGACCGGCCGGTTGGGGAAGTGCCCGGGGAAATACGGTTCGTTGATGGTGACGTTCTTGATAGCCGTGATCGACTCACCCTTGGTGTAGTCGAGGACCCGGTCGACCAACAGGAACGGGAAACGATGCGGCAGGCGCTTGAGAATCTCGTGTATGTCCAGCTGGTTCAACGTCTCACTCCTTTTTGTGTTCTGTGGACAGAGCGGCCAGCCGCTTCTCGACCGCGCGCAGGCGACGCGCCATGTCGTCAAGCTGGTTCAGACGCACCACGTTGCGGCGCCATGCGTCGGCCGGCGCCGCCTTGATGGATGAGGAGTACACGCCCGGTTCGCGGATCGAGCCCGCGACCAGCGACTTACCGAGGACGTGCACACCGTCGGCGATCTCAAGATGTCCGGCAATCCCGACCTGTCCGCCGATCATGCAACGGCTCCCTACCCGCGTGCTGCCTGCGATACCCACGCAGGCGGCGATCGCCGTGTCTTGCCCGATTTCGACATTGTGCGCAATCTGTATGAGGTTATCCAGCTTCACGCCATCGCCGATGATCGTGTCACGCAGGGCGCCGCGATCGATCGTCGTGTTGGCGCCGATCTCAACGCGATTGCCCACCCGCACGCCGCCCAGTTGTGGAACCTTGATCCAGCGACCAGCCTCCTGGGCATAGCCGAAGCCGTCGCTGCCGATCACGGCGCCGGAATGAATGAGGCAATCCTCGCCAATCGTGCAGCCGTGCATAATGGTCACGCGCGGCATCAGGCGTGTGCCGCGACCGAGCACCGAGCCCCGACCGATGTGGCAACCGGGGCCAACCCGGACATCCTCACCAAGCACGGCGTGGGCCTCAATGACCGCGTAGGCCCCTACCGAGGCGCTCGGCGCTATGCGCGCCGAGGGGTCAACGACGGCGGTGGAATGAATGCCCGGCTCGTCATCGCATGGCGGATACAGCCAGCTGGCGACACGGGCAAAGCAGGCGTGCGCGTTATCCGCGATCAGCGCGGGCCCCGAATAGTACGCGAGCGACGTCTCCTGGAGGATGACGGCGCCCGCGCGCGTAACCTTGAGCGCACCGTGATACCTGGCATCCGCGACAAAGGCGATATCGTGTGGGCCTGCGGCGCCAAGCTCGCCGACGCCACTGATAACCAAGTCAGCGGGCCCGCGCAGGCGCGCACCGAATCGCTGAGCCAGCTCCCCGAGGCTTGCCTGACGGTTATTGTGGCGGCTTCTTTCCAAGCTTTCTCAGGATCTTGTCCGTGATGTCGATCTTGGCGCTGGCGAAGAGCACGCCCTCGTGAAGGATCAGGTCGAAGTTTTCCTGGCGCGCCACCTCCTGGATGGCCCTTTGCACGATCTTTTGCAGCGCGGCCAGCTCCTCGTTGCGGCGCAGATTGTAGTCCTCGCGGAACTCCTGTGTGGCCCGCCGAAGCTCACGTTTGAGCTGGACGATCTCGTGCTCCTTGGCGCGGCGTTCGGGTTCCTTCAGTACCAGGGCGTTCTTGTCGAGCTCCTCCTCGAGCTGCTTGATGCGCGTCTGCGTGGCGACCAGCTTCTTGTCGCGCGGACCGAACTCCATCTCCAGCTTCTTGAGCGCGGCCTCCCCTTGCGGCGCTTCGTCGATGACCTTGGCCGCGTTCACATAGCCGATCTTCAAATCGGCGCCGAGTGCAGAAGGTGTCGCGAGCGCGAGCACCAGACCGAATAGCAGGCTTTTATGCATTGTGCCTCATCTGTGCTGAGCTCGCATGCAAACGCCGTCAGCGCAGCGGCACGCCGAGCGTGAACTGGAACTTTTCGATATCATCCCCGGACTTTTCATTCAGGGGCATCGCGTAGCTGAAGCTCAATGGACCGACCGGCGAGAACCAATTAAACGCCAAACCGGCGGACACACGCAACTGGCCAAGCTCCATGCGCTGGTCCTGCGCGTACACCATACCGGTATCAGAGAAAAGGCTGAGCCGCATGGAGCGATTCTCCGGCGAGTCGCCGGGCATGGGGAACAACAACTCCATGTTACCGAGCAGGCGCTTGGGACCGCCGATCGGCTCATCGAGCAGCGTGTCGCGCGGACCCAACGAACGACTGCGAAAACCGCGAACCGTGGTGCTGCCACCGGCATAATAGTTCTTGTAGAACGGCAGCTCACGGGTGTCGCCGTAACCGCTGCCGTAGCCGACTTCGCCGCGCACCTTGAAGGTCAGGGCATCAGTCACCGGCCAGAATTGGCCCGCGGAGAAGGTGAGCTTGTAGTACTCGAGCTCACTGCCGGGCACGGTCGCCTCACCGGTCAACCGCAGAATGCTCCCCGAAGTGGGGAAAAGAAAATTGTCGAGCGAGTCGCGCGCCCACGACACGGTGGTTCTCAACATGGTGTTTTCGGGCCCGTTTTGCGAAACGAAGTCCTGTGCGACCTGCGCGCTGCTGGTCGACGGCTCGATGCTTGTGCGCTCCACGTCGAGCCCCAGCTGGATGCTGTGCAGCTCGCTGAGCGGCACGCCCCAGAACAGTCCCGCCGATTGGGTCTTGCTGTTATAGGCGGCGGCATTTGCCGCGCCGGCGTCAAAGCTTGTGGAGCTCAACTGGAAGCCCTGGCTGATGCCCTCCGGCGTGCTGTAGGGCTCGACGAAGCGCAGACTGAAATTGGTGGTGGCACGGCTGTTGTCGAACGTGAACGCCATCTCTTTGCCGGTGCCGAACAGGTTGCGCTGACTGACGCTCGCGTTGATAAGGATGCCGTCGGCATCCGAATAGCCGACGCCGAGCAGCAGGTTTCCGGTCGGACGCTCCTTGACGGTGACGTTCACGTCGACCTGATCGGGACTGCCCGGCACCGCCGGCGTCTCGATGTTCACGTCATCGAAATAGCCCAAGCGCTGCAGGCGAACGCGCGATCGCTGGATCTTCTCGGCCGAGTACACGCTGCCCTCGGGCAGCCGCAGCTCGCGGCGCATCACCTCGTCGCGCGTGATGGTATTTCCGGCGAAGTTGATGCGCCGCACGTAGACGCGCTTGCCCGGATCGACGAACAGGGTGAAGAAAACCTCCGACTTCTCCTTGTTGATTTCCGGGACCGAATTGACATTGGCGAACGCGTAACCGTCGTTGGCGAGCCGGTCGCTGATGCGCTTGGTGTTCTCCGTCACCTGCTTGCGCGAGAACACCTGGCCTGGCTGCAAGGTGACGAGCGCGCGCAGCTCCGCCTCTGGCACTGGAAACTTCCCGGCAAGCTTGTAGCCGCTGATCGTGTAGCGCTTGCCTTCGGTGATGTTGACCGTGACGTAGATCTGCTCGCGGTCCGGCGTAATCGATACCTGCGTCGAATCGATGCTGAATTCCAGGAACCCGCGGTCCTGATAGAAATTGCGCAACCGCTCGAGGTCGCCGGCGAGTTTCTGCTTGGCGTATTGATCGCGGCTCGAGAACACCGCCCACCACGGCGCCGGCCCGAGCGTGAACACATCGAGCAGCTCGTCGTCGGAAAACGCCCGGTTGCCGATGATCGCGATCTGGCGGATACGCGCCGGGCTGCCTTCGGCAACGTCGATACTGATGTTGACGCGGTTGCGCTCGATCGGCGTCACGACCGGCCGCACCACCACCGCGTAGTAACCGCGGCTGAAATACTGCTGGCGCAGCTCCTGCTCGACCCGATCGAGCAAGGACTTGTTGTAGACACGGCCTTCGGCCAGACCGATCTCCTTGAGCGACTTCTTGAGGTCCTCCTCGCTGATCTCCTTCGTGCCGTTGATCTTGATTTCCGCGATGGACGGGCGCTCGACCACTGTCACGATCAGCACGGCACCGTCGCGCTCCAACCGCACGTCCTTGAAGAATCCGGTCTTGTACAGGGCGCGAATGGCCTCCTGGGCGCTCTTCTGCGTGACGGTGTCGCCGACCTTGATGGGCAGGTAGTTGAAAACCGTGCCGGCGGCGATGCGCTGCAGCCCCTCAACCCGGATGTCCTTGACGACAAAGGCCTCGAACGCGGCATGCGCGGCCGGGCACATCAACCCGAACAGCAGCGCCAGCGCACGGACTCGCGATCCGGCCCGAAGCATCGCCCAGAAGCTGCTCGCCATGCGCGTATCTACTGGAACAGTCGGGTCAGGTCGTTATAGAAGGCGAGCACCATGAGCAGCGCCAGCAGCGCAATGCCCACCTGCTGGCCCCACACGAGGACGCGTTCGGGCAGCGGGCGCCCGCGCAGCGCCTCGACGATGTAGTAGAGAAGATGGCCGCCGTCGAGCACCGGAATTGGCAGCAGGTTCAGGACGGCAAGGCTGATGCTGATGACCGCCAGGAACGCCACGAACTGGTCGACACCGACGCGCGCCGATTGGCCGGCGTACTGGGCGATCGTGATCGGCCCACTGATGTTGCGTGTCGACACCTCGAGCAGCAACATCTTGTACAACATGCGCAGGGTCAGCCATGACATGGACCAGGTGCTATCGAGGGCCTCGCCGAACGCCTCAACAGCGCGGTAGCGCACACGCACGCGCAACTCATCGGGCAGGCTCTGCAGCTGTGGCCGAATATGGATGCGACCGATCGTGCGCCCGTCCTGCTCCACGGCCTCCGGGGTAACCTCAACGCTGAAACGCGCACCGTCACGCTCGATGAGCAGGGTCATGGGCTGCCCGGGGCTGTCGCGTATGGCCGCGGCGAGCGTCTCCCAGGATTCGATGCGCTGACCGCCCGCCTCGAGGATCCGGTCGCCGGCGCGCAAACCCGCACGCTCGGCCGGACCCGGATCGAGCGCACCGATCACTGGCAGCGGCGCGGGCAGTTGCGGCAACAGACCCACGCTGCGCTCGAGCAGCGCGGCGCTTACCTCGGACGGCGGAAGGTCGGAAAAATCAAGGCGCCGGCTCTGTCGCTCCCCGTTCGCATCGCGTACCTCCACGGTGACCGGCGCCCGGTCGAGCGCCCGTTGGAACAAGTAGAGGCGGCGCTGGTCCCAGCTCTGCACCGGCTTGCCGTCGATGCTCACGAGCGTGTCGCCGGCGCGGAAGCCCGCTTGCTCGGCGCGCGAACCGTCCAGCACGCGACCCACCACCGGCTTGATGCCGTCGATACCGGCGCTGAACACGACCCAGTACGCCAGAATGGCGAACAGCAAGTTGAACGCCGGCCCGGCCGCCACGATCGCCATGCGCTTCCACACCGGCTGACGATTGAAGGCGCGCGCCAACTCCGGCGCCGGCACCTCGCCCTCGTGCTCATCGAGCATCTTGACGTAACCGCCAAGGGGCAAGGTCGCCACCACGAGCTCCATCTGGTCGCGTCCGACCCGGCGCGACCACAACGGCTTGCCGAAGCCGATCGAAAAGCGCAAGACCTTCACGCCAAGGCGACGCGCCACCCAGAAGTGCCCGAGCTCGTGCACCGTGATGAGAATGCCGAGCGCCACGACGAAAGCGGCCACATACAACAGGATATCGCTCATGTTGCCCTCGGCGTTGTCATTGGTGCGCCCCGGCCGAGCCCGTGCACCAGCTCGACGGCTTGCGCGCGCGCCTGCGCGTCATCGGCGAGAATCGTGTCGAGCGCCTCCGCCGGGCGGACGGCGACCCGCGACAACGTGGCCTCGATCACCCGCGCGATGTCACCAAACGCGATTTCATGGTCGAGAAAAGCTTGGACAGCCACCTCGTTCGCGGCGTTCAAGATTGCCGGCGCGGTCCCGCCCCGGCGCGCCGCGTCGTAGGCGAGCTGCAGGCAAGGAAATCGCACCGTGTCGGGTGCCGCGAAATCAAGATGCGCGATCTCAACGAGGTCGAGACTACGCACACCGGAATCGATACGTTCCGGCCACGCCAGCGCGTGCGCGATCGGGGTGCGCATGTCCGGGTTGCCGAGCTGCGCCAGCACCGAGCCGTCGTTATACTCGACCAGCGAGTGGATTACGCTCTGGGGGTGCACGACGATCTCCACCCGCTCCGGTCCCACCCCGAACAACCAGCAGGCCTCGATCAGCTCGAGCCCCTTGTTCATGAGTGTGGCCGAGTCGACCGAGATCTTGCGGCCCATGACCCAGTTTGGATGCGCCACCGCCTGCTCGGGTGTCGCGGCGGCCAGCCGTTCCGCCGGCCAGTTGCGAAACGGCCCGCCCGAGCAGGTCAGCAGAATGCGCCGCACCTCGGCCGGCGCCTGCCCGGCCCGAAAGTGCGGCGGCATGCACTGGAAGATCGCATTGTGCTCACTGTCGACCGGCAAGAGCTCCGCGCCGCTCTTGCGCGCCTGCTCGATGAAGATGCCGCCGGACATCACGAGCGGTTCCTTGTTCGCGATCAGCACGCGCTTGCCGGCCTGCACGGCCGCCAACGCCGGTTGCAGACCGGCGGCACCGACAATCGCCGCCACCACGATTCGCGCCTGCGGCAGGGCAGCGACCGCGGCGAGCGCCTGCGCTCCGGCGCTCACCTGCACCGGCAGGTTCGCCGCCCGCACTCGGTCCGCGAGACGGCCGGCCGCGTCGGCATCCAGCATGACGGCGTGTGCCGGAAGAAACTTGCGGCACTGCTCGAACAGGCGCTCGACCTGGTTGTTGGCCGTGAGCGCCACGACACGATATCGCTGCGGGTGGCGCGCCAACACATCGAGCGTGCTGACGCCGATCGACCCGGTCGAGCCGAGCAGTGTCACGCCGACCGGCTCGCCATGCGGGGCATTCGGGCGCTGGGCGGGCGTCATGGCCGTTGGGCTGGTGCCTGGAACAACACGATCCAGCCTAGCAGAAAGAGCGGCGCGGCAGCCGTGAACGCGTCGATGCGATCAAGCACGCCACCGTGCCCGGGCAGGAGGCGGCCGCTGTCCTTGACACCGGCGAGGCGCTTCAGGCGGCTCTCGGCCAGGTCGCCGACGACGGAAAACAACATCGTGGTGATGGCCAGCGCCAGCCAGGCAGTGAGGCGCCAGCCCCTCATGTCCGCGAGCCACAGGCCCCAGAGCGCCGCGAGGGCGGCGACCGAGGCCAGCCCGCCGAGCAGCCCCTCAACGGTTTTGCCGGGACTCAGCTGCGGCGCCAGCTTGGTGCGGCCGAACAGATATCCGGCGAGGTAGGCAAACGAATCCGCCACGCCGACCAGCACAAGCACGAACAACAGCAGCGCCGGGCGCTGCGGGTCGTGGGCATGCAGGTAGTACGCAGCAAACCACGGCGGCACCAGGATCATGACCGCGCCGACAATCTTGCTGGCCGGCGTGGCGAACAGGCCCGCCGGGCGCGTGTCATGCCGGATGAGCTCGACCAGCACCCACACCCACCAGGCCACCGCGGCCAGTGCCACCGGCCAGATGAGCGTCGGGCGCAGGTGCAGGATGGCCGTGCCGATCGCCCCAAGCGCGAGCAGAAACACCGCGAGAGCGGTGCGCTGCGCCATGGACGGGAACCCGCACAGCGCCGCCCACTCCCAGGCCGCCAGCGCCACCACGATCCCGAACAGCGCGGCGAGGCCCAGCGGCGGCAGGTAGAACAGCGCCGCGAGCAATGGCACGAGCAGGACGACGGCCGTGGCGACCCGCTGCCTAAGCATGGCGCGCCGCTTCGATCTGCTCGCCCGTGTGCCCAAAGCGCCGCTGCCGACCCGCGTACGATGCCAGTGCCAGCTCGAACTGCTGGCGATCGAAGTCGGGCCACAGCGTCGGCGTGAAATAAAGCTCGGTGTAGGCCAGCTGCCAGAGCAGGAAATTGCTGATCCGTTGCTCGCCGCCGGTGCGGATGAAGAGATCGGGCTCGGGCACGCCGTGCAGGCTGAGAAACGGCTCCAGGCTCTCTGGCGTGATGTCATCGGGATTGATCTCGCCGGCCTTGGAGCGCCGGGCGAGCTCGCGCGCCGCCTGCGTGATGTCCCAGCGCCCGCCATAGTTAGCCGCGATGGTGAGATGCAGGCGCGAGTTGTTGGCGGTGAGCGCCTCGGCCTCGCGGATGGCCGCGGCGAGCGGCGCACCGAGCGCCTCGATCGCCCCAATCACTCGAAAGTGTATGTCGTTGCGGTGCAGTTTCTTGACCTCGCGCTCGAGCGCGGTCATGAACAGCTCCATGAGCAGTCGCACTTCCTGCTCCGGTCGGCGCCAGTTCTCGCTCGAGAAGGCAAACAGGCTGAGATGGCTGATGCCCTTCTCGCCGCACACGGCGACGAGGTCCCGCACGCGCTCCACACCTTTGCGATGACCGGCCACGCGCGGCAGCCCGCGCGCCTTGGCCCAGCGGCCATTGCCATCCATGATCACGGCCACGTGCCGCGGCAGCGGCGGAACGTCCAGTGGCACGCGCGTCGGGTTGCTGCGTCGCGGTGAGCTCATGAATCGGGCAAATCGCAGCGCCGCCGCTAGATCTGCATGATCTCCTTTTCTTTGGCGGCGACGATCTTGTCGATCTCGGCGATGAACCGATCGGTGGCCTTTTGCACCGTGTCCTCCGCACGCTTGTCCTCGTCTTCCGTGATCAGCTTCTTCTTCAGGAGCTCCTTCAGGTGCTGGTTGGCATCGCGCCGCACGTTGCGGATTGCCACTTTGGCGTTCTCGCCCTCCGCGCGCACATGCTTGCCGAGCTCCTTGCGCCGCTCTTCGGTAAGCGCCGGCAACGGCACGCGCACCACGCCGCCGGCCGCCACCGGGTTCAACCCGAGGTCGGACTCGCGAATGGCCTTCTCGATCACCTGCCCCATGCTCTTGTCATACGGTGTCACCGTGAGCGTACGGGCGTCGGTGGCGGCCACGTTGGCCAGCTGGTTGAGCGGTGTCTTGTTGCCGTAGTACTCGACGCGGATATTCTCCAGCAGGCCGGGGTGGGCGCGCCCGGTGCGCACCTTGGCAAGATCGCTCTTTAACGCCTCGAGCGATTTGGACATGCGCTCTTCGGCATCTTTCTTTATTTGATCGACGCTTTGCGCCATGGTCAGTCTCCTGCCTTGACGAGGGTTCCTTCGGCTTCGCCCGCGAGAATGCGCATCAGACTCCCGGGCTTGTTGATGGAGAAAACGCGCACCGGCATGTTCTGGTCGCGGCACAAAGCGATGGAGGCCATGTCCATCACGCCCAGGCGCTTCTCCAGCACCTCGGCATAGGTGACGGTGTCATAGCGTCGCGCGTCGGGAAACTTCTTGGGATCGCGGTCGTATACCCCGTCGACCTTGGTGGCCTTGAGCACGACCTCCGCGCCGATCTCCATGGCGCGCAGCGCCGCGGCGGTGTCGGTGCTGAAGAACGGATTGCCGGTGCCGGCCGCGAAGATCAGCACGCGTCCGCGCTCGAGATGGCGCAGCGCCCGGCGCCGCACGTAGGGCTCCACGACCTGGTCGATACGCAATGCCGATTGCACGCGCGTCGCGACACCCTGCTTTTCCAGGGCATCCTGCAGGGCCAGGGCGTTGATCACCGTCGCGAGCATGCCCATGTAGTCGGCGGTCGACCGATCCATGCCCTGCGCACCGGGCGCCACGCCGCGGAAGATGTTGCCGCCGCCGATGACCACGGCGCACTGTACGCCGGTGGCGGCAACGGTCTTCAACTCCACGGCGATGCGCGTGATGACCTCACGGTTGATGCCGTAGGCATCCGCGCCCATGAGCGCTTCGCCCGAGAGCTTGAGCAGCACCCGGCGATAGGCAAGCCCTTTGGGTGCGGCGGTCAAGGGTCAGCCCCCTTTGACGGTCGCCATGACTTCGGCGGCGAAGTCGCTTGCCTTCTTCTCGATGCCCTCGCCCACCTCGTAACGGATGAAACGCAGCACCTTGGCGTTCTTCGATTTGAGCAGCTTCTCAACCGTGGTGTCCGGGTCCTTGACGAACGGTTGGCCGAGCAGCGTGATCTCGTTGAGGAACTTGTTGATCCGCCCCTCGACCATCTTGTCGATGATGTTGGCGGGTTTGCCGGACTGTGCGGCTTGCGCGGCGAAGATCTCTTTTTCCTTGGCGATGCGCTCGCCCGGCACTTGGTCCTTGCTGACGTACTCCGGGCGGCTCGCCGCGATGTGCATGGCGAGATCCCGGGCGAGCTCCGGGTTGCCGCCTTCGATCTCGACCAGCACGCCGATCTTGCGGCCGTGCACGTAGGTCCCGATCAGCCCGGGGCTCGCGATACGCTCGAACCGCCGCACGCCCATTTTCTCCCCGAGCTTGGCGACCAGGGCTTCGAGCGCCTGGGCGACGGTCGTGTTGCCGCCGTCCACGAGCGGGAGCCTCCCGAGCACCTCGACGTCGGCGGGATTCGACGCCGCGACCCGCGCCGCGACCTTGCTGGCGAAATCGAGGAAATCCTCGCCCTTCGCCACGAAGTCTGTCTCCGAGTTGACCTCGACCATTGCGGCCAGCCGGCCGTCGGCCGACACATGCACGGCGATGGCGCCGTCGGCGGCGGTGCGGCCGGCCTTCTTTTCGAGCTTGGCGCCGGCCTTCTTGCGCAGCAGTTCGGCGGCCGCCTCCATGTCGCCGTTGGTTTCGCTGAGCGCAGCCTTGCACTCCATCATGCCGAGGCCGGTGCGCTCGCGCAGCTCCTTAACCATTTGTGCCGTAATTGTCATGACCGCTCCCGGGCTTGTCGTCTAGGGTTCCAAATAAGACCAAGGGGGCGAAGCCCCCTTGGTTTTCCGTATGGCCTGTGATTACTCGCTGCCGCCTTTCTTGGCGCGGCCGGCGGCCGATTTGGCCTTCGGTCGCGCCGCGCGCGTGGCCGCCGCCTCACTCTCGCCTTCGCCTGCGCCCAACGCCTCCCCCTCCGCGCTCGATACCGCGCGCTTCTTGGCAGTGACCTTTACCTTCGGCTCCTCCTTCACCTCGACGAACTCTTCCTCGGTGGCCGGCATCGCCGCTTCGCGAGCCGCCCGGCCTTCGATCACCGCGTCGGCTGCGGCCTGCGCGTACAGGCGGATGGCCCGGATGGCATCGTCGTTTCCTGGAATCATGTAATCGACACCATCCGGCTTGCAGTTGGAGTCAACGACGCCGACCACCGGGATGCCCAGCCGGTTGGCCTCCGCCACCGCAATGTACTCGTGCGCGACGGCGATCACGAACAGCGCATCCGGCAGCGCCACCATGTCCTTGATTCCGCCCAGGCTCTTTTCGAGCTTCTGGCGCTCACGGTCGAGGGTGAGCACTTCCTTCTTGCTCAGCTTGCCGAGGCTGCCCTCGTTGAGAATGTTCTCCAGCGTCTTCAGCCGCTCGATCGACTTCTTGATGGTCCGGAAGTTGGTGAGCATGCCACCCAGCCAGCGGTGGTTGACGTACGGGCAGCCGGCACGCTTGGCTTCCTGCTCGATCGTCTCCTGGGCCTGGCGCTTGGTCCCGACGAACAGTACGGTCCCGCCGTTCTCGGAAAGCTTGCGCAGAAACGCCATCGCCTCGTTGAACAGCGGCAGCGTCTTTTCCAGGTTGATGATGTGAATCTTGTTGCGCTCCCCGAAGATATAGGGGCGCATCTTGGGATGCCAGAACCGCGACTGGTGGCCGAAATGCACGCCGGCCTCCAGCATCTGGCGCATGCTGACTTGTGCCATGTGGTCTCCTTCGGGTTTTTCCGCCGCGATTCCCGTGCCGCCAACCCCGCCGACGCAATGGCAACGGGGCACCCGGGCGCACGTGACGAACCGCGTGTGGGTTGAAGTTTCGGGGCGCTTTATATCACAGGGGTGCGACAACGACAATCGATTCAAGGGCTTCGGCGCATATCCTTACGCCTTCGGCCTTTTTTCCACCGCTGCAATCACGGACAATAGGCGCCCCGTCCACGCCGCACCCATGCCCGTCACCATCAAGACCCCCGAAGAGATCGAAAAGATGCGGGTCGCGGGACGCCTCGCCGCTGAGGTCCTGCGCATGATACGCCCCTACGTTCAGCCGGGCATCACGACCGGGGAGCTCGATCGGCTGTGCCACGACTACATCGTCAATGTGCAGCAGGCGGTTCCGGCCCCGCTCAACTACCGGGGCTTCCCGCGCTCCATTTGCACCTCGGTCAATCACCAGGTGTGCCACGGCATTCCCGGTGACCGCAAGCTCAAGCGCGGCGACATCGTCAACATCGATGTGACCGTCATCAAGGATGGCTACCATGGCGACACCAGCAAAATGTTTTTCGTGGGCGAGCCGTCCATCCAGGCGCGGCGTCTCGCCCAGGTCACCCATGAGTGCATGCTGCTCGGCATCCGCCAGGTGCGGCCGGGCGCGCGCCTGGGCGACATCGGGCACGCCATCCAGCGCCATGCCGAGGCGCACGGCTTCTCGGTGGTGCGCGAGTATTGCGGTCACGGCATCGGGCGCGAATTCCACGAGGACCCCCAGGTCCTGCACTACGGCCAGCCAGGGACGGGGCTCGAGCTGCGGCCCGGCATGACCTTCACGATCGAACCGATGATCAATGCCGGAAAACCCGACATCAAGCTGCTGCCCGACAACTGGACGGTGGTGACGCGCGACCACTCGCTTTCGGCGCAATGGGAGCACACCGTGCTCGTGACCGAAACCGGATACGAGATCCTCACTGTGCTTCCGGGCGAAGAGCCCTGAGGTGCGGGCGATGTTGGGGCCGCCCTGGACGAGCCGCGACGGCGTCTTCGATGACGCCAGCTTTGCCCGCAAGCTCGCGGGCGCGACTCAGCCCCTGCCACTGTTTCGCGAGGCGCTCAGGGCCGGCCGCGCCGCGCTTACCCAACTGTTCCTGGCCAGACCGGACGCGCCCAAGCTCGTGCACTGGCACGCGTGGCTCGTGGACCGCTTGCTCCTACACGCCTGGGAAGTCCACGGCCAGACCCACCCGCTAACGACCCGCTGCGCGCTCGTCGCCGTCGGCGGTTTTGGGCGCCGCGAGCTGCATCCGGCCTCCGACATCGACCTGCTGTTCCTGGTGGAGCGCGATGCGCAGGACGTGCGCACCTTCGTCGAGTCCCTGCTGCGCTTTCTCTGGGACATGGGTCTGGAGGTCGGCCACTCGGTGCGCACCCTGAAGGAATGCGTGAAGGAGGCCAAGGGCGATGTCACGGTGACCACCAATCTCATGGAGGCGCGGCTGCTGTGCGGCGACGCGGTGCTCTTCGAGCGCATGACGGAGCTGACCGGGCCGGCGCGCCTTTGGCCCTCGCCGAAGTTCTTCGCCGCCAAGCTCGCCGAGCAGCGCGAGCGCCATCACCGCTTCGACGACACGGCCTACAACCTGGAACCGAACGTCAAGGACGGTCCAGGGGGCCTGCGCGACATCCAGATGATCCTGTGGGTGGCGCAACGTCACTTTGGCCGCGCCAGCCTGCAGGAGCTTGTCGACCGCGGCTTCCTGAGTCATACCGAGCACCGCGCCCTGGTGCGCGGGCGCAACTTCCTCTGGCAAGTGCGTGCCGGATTGCACCTGCTGGCCGGCCGGCGCGAGGATCGCCTGCTGTTCGACCACCAGCGCGCGCTGGCCAGGCAGTGGGGCTACCGCGACAAGCCGGGCATCCTGGCGGTCGAGCTCTTCATGAAGCGCTACTACCGCGCCATCAAAGAGCTCGCACTGCTCAACGAGCTGCTGCTGCAGCACTTCCAGGAAACCATCTTGAGCCGCGGTCGTGCCCGCATCCGGCCAATCAATCGGCGCTTTCATGCGCACAACGATTTTCTCGAGGCCAGGCACGCGCGCGTGTTCGAACGCAGCCCGTTCGCGATGCTCGAGCTGTTTCTGCTCATGCAGCAGCATCCCGAACTCAAGGGCGTGCGCGCCAACACCATTCGCCTGCTACGCAGCAGCCTGCGCCGCTTCGATGCCAAGGCGCGTAAGGACCTCGCATGCCGCAGCATATTCATGGAGATCCTGCGCCAGCCGCGCGGCATCACCCACGAGCTACGGCGCATGAATCGCTACGGGGTGCTCGGCGCCTATCTCCCCGTGTTCGGCAAGATCGTGGGTCAGATGCAGCACGACCTGTTCCACGTCTACACGGTCGACGAGCACATCCTGATGGTGGTGCGCAATCTGCGCCGCTTCACCGTGCCCGAGTTCCGCCACGAGTTTCCGCTCGCGAGCGCGATCATCCAGCATCTCGTCAAGCCCGAGCGCCTGTACATCGCCGGGCTCTTCCACGATATCGCCAAGGGCCGTGGCGGCGATCACTCGGAGCTCGGCGCCAAAGAGGCCGAGGCCTTCTGCCGGCTGCACAACCTGAGCGAGTACGACACGCGCCTGGTGTGCTGGCTGGTGCGCCACCACCTGCTCATGTCGATGACCGCCCAGCGCCAGGACATCTCCGATCCGGAGGTGGTGCGCGCCTTCGCCCAGCAGATGGGCGACCAGGAGCACCTCGACTTCCTCTACCTGCTGACGGTCGCCGACATCCGCGGCACCAGCCCCAAGGTGTGGAACACCTGGAAGGGCCGGCTGTTGTCGCAGCTCTACAGCGAAACCTCACGCGCGCTGGCGCGCGGGGTGGCCGAACCGCTCGACATCGAGGCCCACATCGCGGATCTGCGCGCCACCGCGCGCGTGGTGCTCGAGCACAAGGGCCTGTATGGCGAGCATGTCGAGCATTTCTGGGACACCATGGAGGCCGAGTACTTCCTGCACTACGACGCCGACAGCCTCGCCTGGCATGCCGAGGTGCTGGCGAGCGCAGCGGCCGCCGATCTGCCGCTCGTCGCCGCGCGCTACGCCGCGGAGCTCGGCGGCAGCGAGTTCCTCATCTATAGCCCGGATCGCGACGACCTGTTCGCCATCATCACCGGCGGCTTCGACCGGCTCAACCTCTCGATCATGGACGCGCGCATCCACACCACGCGCGGCGGCTTTGCCCTCGACACTTTCGTGGCGCTCGATCACGCCGGACAAGCCGTGACTGACCCGCGGGCGCTGGCGCACCTGCAGCAGGAGCTGCGCCAGCAGCTGCTCCATCCCCAGCCGGGTCCCGATCGCAGCGCCACCCTGCTGCCCCGACAGCTCAAGCACTTTCCGATTGAGACGCGCGTCAGCTTCGCGCCGGCCCCAGGCCGCCCGGTCACGATCATGGAGGTCGTCGCCCAGGACCGCCCCGGGCTGCTCTATCAGGTGGCGCTCGCGCTCAAGGAGTGCGGCGTCAACCTCATGGCCGCGAAGGTCTCGACCTACGGGGAGCGCGCCGAGGACATCTTCTTCGTCAACACGCGGGACCGCCACGAGCCCATCACGGACAAGGCACAGCTCGCGTGTCTGGAACAGGGCATCGTGCGACGGCTCACGCCGCCAAACGTCACGCCGCGGGTAGCGGCGTTTTGAGGGCGCTAGCCGCTCGCCACCGGGCGCAGCAACCACGCGAGCAGGCCGGTGACGTTCAGCAGCACCCCCAGCACGGCGATCGGCGTCACGTAGCGAGTCAGAAGGCGCCATGTGCGGTAGCCGAGCTCGCCGAGCGCGAGCTCCTCGCGGCTCGCACGTTCCGACAACCGCCAGGCGGCGAATACGGCGATCAGCAGGCCGCCCAGCGGCAAAATCAGGTTCGAGGCGACGAAGTCGAGAACGTCGAAGAAGGTCATGCCGCCGAACAGCGTGTAGCTGGACCAGAGGTTGAACGACAGGATCGAGCCGATGCCGAGCAGCCAGATTGCGCAGCCCACCCAGGCCGAGGCGTGCACGCGACTCAGGCCGCGGTTCTCGACCAGATAGGCCACCACCGGTTCCATCAGCGAGATCGCCGAGGTCCAGGCGGCGAACACCAGCAGCAGGAAGAACAGCCCGCCAAACAGTGCGCCGGCCGGCATCTGGGCGAAGGCGAGCGGCAGCGACTTGAATGCGAGCCCGACGCCCTGGGCGGGCGACAGGCCGTTCGCCAGGATGATCGGGAAGATCGCCATCCCGGCGAGCAGCGCCACGGTCGTGTCGGCCACCGCGACGTTCAGCGCCGAGCGCGCGATCGAGGCGCGCTGCGGCAGGTAGGAGCCGTACACCATGATCGCCCCCATGCCAAGCGAGAGGCTGAAAAACGCCTGGCCCATGGCCGCCAGCACCACCCAGGCGCTCAGGCGCGAGAAGTCCGGCGCGAACAGAAAGCCGAGCGCCGCGCCGAACGCGCCGCTGCCCATCGCATAGCCGACCAGCACCAGCAGGATCACGAACAGCGCCGGCATCAGGTAGCGCACCGCCTGCTCGAGACCGCTGCGCACACCGCGTGACACCACGATCGTGGTCATGGCCATGAAGACGGTGTGCCAGGCAAGCAGCCGCTCGGGGTCACCCACGAACTGGTCGAAGGCGCCCGCCACCGCCTCGGCCGTCTGCCCGGCGAACACGCCGGCGCTCACGCGTATCGCATAGGCGATGGTCCAGCCGCCAATCACGCTGTAGTAGGACAGAATCATGAAGGCCGCGACCACGCCGCCCCAGCCGAGCCACTGCCAGTGCCGGCTAACGTGCGCCTCGTGCGCGAGCACGCGCATGGTGTTGATCGGGCTGCGCCGGCCGCGCCGGCCGAGCATGATCTCGGCCATCATGATCGGCAGGCCGACGATCGCCACGCACGCGAGGTAGACGAGCACGAACGCGCCGCCGCCGTTCTCCCCGGCCAGATAGGGGAACTTCCAGATATTGCCCAGACCAATCGCCGAGCCGGCCGCCGCCAGCACGAACGCCCAGCGCGACGACCACTCGCCATGTATCGACTGTCTGCGCTCCTGCGCCATGTGTCCGTGCCCTCCGTCAACCGCCCAGGTAGGATGCCCGCACCTTGGGGTCGCTAATGAGCTCGCTTGCCGTGCCGGCCAAGGTCACCCGCCCGCCTTCCATCACGTAGGCGCGGTTGGCGATCTCCAGCGCGAGCTTGGCGTTTTGCTCGACGAGCAGCAGCGTGACCCCCTCGGCAACGATACGGCGGATGGTATCGAAGATTTTCTGCACCAGGATCGGGGCGAGCCCCATGCTCGGCTCATCGAGCAACAGCAGCCGCGGCCTGCTCATGAGCGCGCGGCCGATGGCCAGCATCTGCTGCTCGCCGCCCGACAACGTGCCGGCCAGCTGCCGGCGGCGCCTAGCGAGCTGCGGAAACAGCGCGTAGACCTGGGCAAGATCCTGCGCGACTTCCGGATCGCGCCGCGCGTAGGCGCCGAGCGCGAGGTTCTCCCCCACCGTCAGGCGCGCGAACACCCCGCGCCCCTCCGGCACCAGCGCCACACCGCGGCGCACCAGCTCGTGGGCCGGCTGACCGGTTATGCTCCGGCCTTCATAGCGCACCTCCCCGGCGCGCGGGTGCAGCACGCCGGCCAGCGCCTTCAGGGTCGTGGTCTTGCCAGCCCCGTTGGCACCGATCAGGCACACCAGCTCGCCCTTGCGCACCACAAGGTCGACTCCCTTCACCGCTCGAATGCCGCCGTAGGCGACCTCCAGCCCCTGCACCTCGAGCAGGTTCACGCGAACCCCGCGCCCAGATAGGCGGCGATGACCTCGGGGTGGCGGCGCACCTCGGCCGGTGCGCCTTCCGCGATCTTCCGGCCGAAGTTGAGCACGCCGATACGATCGCAGACATCCATCATGAGCCTCATGTCGTGCTCGATGATGAGCACCGTCACACCGTCGCGCTGGACGCGGCGCAGCAGACCCTTGAGCTGCGCGGTTTCGCTCTCGTTCATGCCGGCGGCCGGCTCATCGAGCGCGAGCAGGCGCGGATCCGTGGCGAGCGCGCGCGCGATCTCGAGGCGCCGCTGGTCGCCGTAGGCGAGGTGCTTGGCGAGCGCGCGGGCGTGCGCACCAAGGCCGACATAGTCGAGGAGCTCGTGGGCACGCCGCACGATCGCCGCCTCCTCCGCACGGGTTGCGGCATTGCGCGAGACCGCACCCCACACGCCGGCCCGGGTGCGGGCGTGGCGCCCCACCATCACGTTCTCGAGCACCGTCATGTTGGCGAACAGCCGGATGTTCTGAAACGTGCGCGCCACGCCTTGCGCGGTCACCTGGTGCGGCTTCAGCCGTTCGATCGGCTCGCCGGCCAGCAGCACCCGGCCGGCCTCCGGGGCGTACAGCCCGGTAATGCAGTTGAACAGCGTGGTCTTGCCCGCACCGTTCGGACCGATGAGGCCGAAGATCTCGCCGGCCTGGACGCGCAACGACACGCCCTCGAGCGCCGACACCCCGCCGAAGTGCTTGGACATGCCCTGCACCTCGAGCAGCGCGAGCGCCCGACCCGCGGCATCCGGGCCAGAGCCGGTCCCGCCTGGCGGCGCGCCTTCAGCGACGGTGGACGTCATAGACCGACGCCTGCTCCTGGGCGAGCACTGTGGGTTCGACGATGAGTTCGCGGCGGCGCTGGCGCGACGGCAGCAGGCCGGCCGGGCGGAAGATCATGACGAGCACCAGCGCCACGCCGAACAGCAGCATGCGCAAATCGGCCGGATCGACCAGCACCCGGGCGAACAGCAACTGCTGCAGCTCGCCGAGATAACGCAGCGCCTCGGGAAAGGTCGTGAGCAGGATCGCGCCGAGCACCACGCCCGGGATATTCCCCATGCCGCCCAGCACCAGCATGCACAGCACGATGATCGATTCGAACAGGTTGAAGCTCTCCGGGCTGATGAAGCCCTGGAATCCCGCAAACAGCCCGCCGGCGATGCCGCCGAATGACGCGCCCATCGCGAAGGCGAGCAGCTTCACGTTGCGCGTGTTGATGCCCATGGCCTCGGCCGCGACCTCGTCCTCGCGGATCGCCACCCAGGCGCGGCCGATGCGCGAGTGCTCAAGACGCAACGACACGAAAATGATGGCGCCGGCCAGCAGCAGGAACAAGTAGTAGTAGAGATACAAGCCCGGCACCGCCACGCCGAACAGGGTGTGCGGCTGACCAAAGGAAAACCCACCGAGCGCCACCGGGTCGATGAGTGTGATGCCCTGCGGCCCATTGGTGATGTTGACCGGGGCGTTGAGGTTGTTCAGAAAGATGCGGATGATCTCGCCGAACCCGAGCGTAACGATGGCGAGGTAATCGCCGCGCAGCTTGAGCGTCGGCGCGCCGAGCAGCACGCCGAACAGGCCCGCCACCACCGCCCCGAACGGCAGCAGCAGCCAGAACGGCAGGTGCAGGCCGAAGTGCGGCGAGGCCAGCAACGCATACAGGTAGGCGCCGACCGCGTAGAAGGCAATGTAGCCGAGATCCAGCAGGCCGGCGTAACCCACGACGACATTGAGCCCCACCGCCAGCATGACGTAGAGCAGCGCGAAATCCAGGATCCGCACCCAGCCGCGCCCGAGGCCCGCACCCACCACGAACGGCAGCACCGCCAGCGCGATGATGAGCGCGACGTACGATGCCAGCACAATGCGCCGATCGCGCTTCCAGTGAGACCAGCGGGAAATCCGGTCGGTCATCGGGGCGACTCAGGCGCGCTCGGCGATGCGCTCGCCGAGCAATCCCGACGGCCGCAGCGTGAGCACGAGGATCAAGACAAAGAACGCGAACACATCCTGATAGTGGCTGCCGAGAAAGCCGAAGGTGATGTCGCCGATGTAGCCGGCGGCGAGGCTTTCGATCACCCCGAGCAGCACACCTCCGACCATGGCGCCGGCGATGTTGCCGATGCCGCCCAGCACCGCCGCCGTGAAGGCCTTGAGCCCGAGCAGGAAGCCCATGTGGTAGTGCGCGATGCCGTAGTAGGCGCTCACCATCACCCCGGCCACGGCCGCGAGCGCCGCTCCGATCACGAACGTAATGGAGATCACCGTGTTCGGGTTGATGCCCACGAGCGAGGCGGTCTCCGCCGACTGTGCGGTCGCGCGCATCGCGCGGCCCAGACGCGTGCGATGCACCAGCAGCAGCAACACCGCCATCAGGACAACCGCCAGCGCCAGGATCACGATCTGGATGCTGGAGACGACGGCGCCGCCCAGCTCGAAGCGCGCCAAGGGAACGACGGCCGGGAAGCTCACGTACTGCTTGCCCCACACCAGCATCGCCGCGTTCTGCAACACGATCGACATGCCGATGGCGGTGATCAGCGCGGTCAGGCGCGGCGCGCCGCGCAGCGGCCGGTAGGCCACCCGCTCGAGCCCGTAGCCAAGCGCCATGCAGGCGAGGATCGCCACGGTCAGCCCGATGCCAATCACGGCCAGCGCCGGCAGCCCGGCCCCGCTTGCCACCAGCGCATTGATTACGGTGAGACAAAACATGGCCCCGAGCATCGCCACCTCGCCGTGCGCGAAATTGATGAGCTGCAAGATGCCATACACCATGGTGTAGCCGAGGGCTACGAGCGCATACATGCTGCCCAGAATCAGGCCGTTGATGATCTGCTGGGCGAAGATGTCCAAGGCGGTCCCCGTCGTGTCGGGGGTTGGTTGTCGGCGAAAAAATAGAGTCCGGTCGCCGTAGCGGTCAACTTGGCTCTACACGAGGCGAAGCAAGCGCGCTTTCGTTACTTCGCGGTCGGGGCGCCGCTCATGACCGTTTCGAGCGTCTCCCACTTGCCGGCCTTGACCCGGTAGAGCGTGATGGCGCCGCCTTTCACATCCCCCTTCTCATCGAAGGCGATCGGGCCGGTGACGCCCTGGAACTGCACGCTCGGCAGCTGCGCCAGGTACTTCGCCGGTTCCGCGGAGTCGGCCTTCTTCATCGCCTCGACCATGGCCATCGCGGCGTCATAGGCGTACGGGGCGTAGACCTGGATGGGACCGTACTTGGCCGTGTACTTCTCCTTGAATGCCTTGCCGCCCGGCATGTCGTCGAGCGGCAGGCCCGGCGAGGAGGCGGTTGCCCCTTCCGCGGCACTGCCCGCGAGCTTCAGGAACTCGAGCGTCTGTACGCCGTCAGCGCCGAGAAAGCGCGCTTTGATGCCGAGGGCGTGCATCTGCTTGACCATGGGTGCGCCCTGCGGGTCCATGCCGCCGTAGAAGATGACATCCGGATTCTTCGCCTTGATGCTGGTCAGGATGGCCTGAAAGTCGGTGGCGCGGTCGTTGGTGTATTCGCGCGCCACGACCTTACCGCCGGCGGCGATGACCGCCTTCTCGACCTCATCGGCCAAGCCCTGCCCGTAGGCGGTGCGGTCATCGATGATCGCGACCGTCTTGGCCCCCATCTTGCGCACGGCGTACTCGCCCAGCACCTTGCCCTGCTGGCGGTCGTTGGTCATGACGCGAAACGCGGTCTTGAAGCCCTGCTCGGTGTACTTAATGGCGGTGGCCGAGGGCGAGATCTGCGGGATGCCGGCGTCGAAGTAGATCTTGGACGCCGGGATCGAGGTGCCGGAGTTGAGATGCCCGATGACGCCCTTGACCTGCGCATCCACCAGTTTCTGCGCCACGATGGTGGCGGTCTTCGGGTCGGCCTGGTCGTCTTCGCTCAAAATCTCGAAGCGCACCTTGCGGCCGCCGAGCGTCACACCCACGGCGTTGATCTCCTCGATCGCCAGGCGCGCACCGTTATCGTTGTCCTTGCCGATGTGCGCCTGCGGTCCGGTAAGCGGCGCCACTGAGCCGATTCTGACGACCAACACGCCGTCCTGCGCCTTTGCCGGCTCCCCTTTCTTCTGACAGGCCACGATGCCGGCGAGCAGCATCACGCCGACAAGGCCGGTGCGGACGACAAACCGTGCGCTCACGATGTTCTCCTTTTCAAAACCAGTGCACGAAAGCCGCGCAGGATCATACCTCAGACGCCATTGCCGCGCCCCTCAGGTGTCGCTGCCGAGCAGGCGCAGGCGCGCGCCCACCGGTGGCTCTTTGTCGCCGAGGTTATTGAGAAAGCGCAACGCCTCGATGTGGATGTTGTGCTGGCGCGCGATCCCGGCCAGCGTCTCGCCCGGCCGCACGATGTGCTCGTTCGGATTGGCCGAAGCTCTGTCTTGGGCCGCGCTCGCCACGATGGTGGGCGCGGGCGGCGCGCCGCGCGCGAGATAGCGCTTGATGCCGGCAAATACGCCGCGCGCCAGCGCCTGCTGAAAATCCCGGGTGCGCAGTTTCTTCTCCTCGCTCGGGTTGCTGATGAAGGCGGTCTCGACCAGCACCGAGGGCACCTTGGGCGACTTCAGCACCATGAACGCCGCCTGGTTGACCTTGCTCAGATGAATCGGGCCGACGTGGCGCAGCTCGGTGAGGATGTCCTGCCCCATCTGCAGGCTGTACTCGATGGTCTTGGTCTGGTACAGGTCGGCCATGGTCTTGTGCAGGTAGTCGTCGCGCACGCTGACGTCGACACCACCGATCAGGTCGGCGAGGTTCTCGCGGTCGGACAGCAGCTTCGCCAGCACGCTGCTCGCACCGCGCTCCGACAACGCGTAGACCGACGACCCGTTGGCCTGCCGCCCGGGAACGGCATCGGCATGGATCGAAACGAACACATCGGCGCGCTGCGCCTCGGCCGTGCGGAAACGCTGCGCGAGGCCGACATAGTAGTCGCCGTCGCGCGTCAGCACCGGGCGCATGCCGGGCGTGGCCGCCACCAGGCGCGCGAGTTCGCGCGCCACGGCGAGCGTTACGTCCTTTTCGCGCGTGCGGTAGCGCGGCCCGATGGCGCCAGGATCCTCCCCGCCGTGACCGGCATCGATGGCAATGACGATCTCGCGCGGCGCCTGCATCTCGGCGCGTCCGCCGTTGCGGCGCGCGGCGGCTCCGCCAGGGTCGGCGTCCCGGGCGGATTCCGTGCCATACAGATCAACGACCAGGCGATGCCCGTAGGGGCCGGCCGGCGGCAGGACGAACGTGCGCGGGTTGGCCTCTTTCTTCAGGTCGAGCACGATGCGCAGGGTATCGGCGTCGAACTGCGCGGTGCGCAGCGCCATGACGAAGGGACTGCCTGGCGCCACTGCCGGCAACTCGCCCTGCAGGCGCGTGCGTTCCAGATCAATGACAACGCGCGGCGGGTTCTGCAGCACCAGCACGCGATGCTCGAGCGGCTGGCTCAGGTCGAGCACCAGGCGGCTGTGGTCAGGGGCATCCCAGAGGCGCACGCTCTGCACGGCCGTCCCGGCAGCCAGCGCCGTGCCCGCAAGCCACAGGGCGGCCGCGCCAAGGAACGCGCGCACAGCCTTCATGCCAGGCCGCTCACGAGCGACTCACCGCCGGCGCTGTGGGCCGTGAACTGTACGTGCCGTCCCATGTCCGTAGCCTCGATCATAACGTCAACGTCCGGAGCGGACAAAACCCTTCCGGCCCGCTCCGGCCACTCCACGATGCACAGGTCCTCACCCTGCAGGTAGTCGCGTATTCCCAGGAACTCGAGCTCCTCGGGGTCCTTGAGGCGATACAGATCGAAGTGGTGCACGTTGCGCGCGAGCGCATAGGACTCGACGAGCGTAAACGTCGGGCTCTTGACCGGACCGTGGTGACCGAGCCCGCGCAGGATGCCGCGCACGAGCGTGGTCTTGCCGCAGCCGAGCGGCCCGCGCAGGTACAGCAGCCGCACGCGATCGAGCCCGTGCGCGAGCCGTCTTCCCAGCGCGACCATGTCCTCCTCACTGGCGACATCGAGCGCGATCGTTCTCATGGCGCCGTGAGGCGGTGCAGCACCGCGCGCAGCGCCGCCAGCAGGTCCGATGCGAGCAGGCCGCGCTCGCCCCCCTGCGCCGCCGCATCCCCTGCGCTGGCGTGCAGCCACACGCCGAGGCGCGCGGCATCCGGCGGCGCCACGCCCTGCGCGACCAAGGCGGCAATGATGCCGGTCAGCACGTCCCCCATGCCGCCGCTTGCCATGCCCGGGTTGCCACGGTCGCACAGGAACAGCGCGGCCTCGCGATGGGTGGTCACGAGCGTGCCCGAGCCCTTGAGCACGCAGGTGCCGCCGTAACGCGCGCAGACCGCCCGCACCGCCGTCAGCCGATCGGCCTGCACCTCGGCCGCCGAAACGCCGGTCAGGCGCGCGGCCTCACCGGGGTGCGGGGTGAGCACCCAGTCCTCGCGGTGCACGGGATCGCGCGCGAGAAGATTCAAGGCGTCAGCATCGACCACCAGCGGGCGCGCTGCCTCGATGGCCGCCGCGAGCATCGTGCGCCCCCATTCGTCCTGGCCGAGCCCCGGCCCGAGCGCCACGCAATCGGCCTGCGCCAGCAGCGTCGCCAGGGCGGACGCGCTTTGCACCCCGTGCACGATCAGCTCCGGACGCTCGACGTTGAGCACCGAGGCGTGCGCCGGATCCGTGGCGACCGTGACCAGGCCAGCCCCGCTGCGATAGGCGGCCTCGCCAGCCATGCGCGCCGCGCCGGGCATGCCGCGCGCCCCGCCGATCACGAGCACATGCCCGCCCGCGCCCTTGTGGGCGTCGCGCCGGCGGCGCGGCAGCAGGGGCTTGAGGTCGGCCGCGACCATGCGGCTCGCGACCGCCGGCACGTCCGCAAAAACAGCCTCGGGAACCTGCAAGTCGTCAACATGGATGGCGCCGCAGTGCTCGCGGCCAGCGCCCGTGAGCAGACCGACCTTCAGGCCGATGAAGCCGATGGTGACATCGGCCCGCACCGCGGCGCCCAGCACGCGGCCGGTGTCGGCGTGCAACCCGGAAGGCACGTCGAGCGCGATGACCGGCCGGCCGGCGGCGTTGATGGCCTCAATGGCGGTGCGCCATTGACCGGTCACCTCGCGCTCGAGGCCGGTGCCGAATATCGCATCGACGATCAGCTCGGCGTCGGGCAGTTCCGCGGTGAACGGCTCGGGCTCGAGACCCCCGGCCACACAGGCGTCATGCGCCAGCCTGGCCTCGCCCTTGAGCGCGCCGCGCTCCCCGAGCGTCAGCACCCGCACGCTGAGACCGGCTTCGTGCGCCAGGCGGGCGACCACATAACCATCGCCGCCGTTGTTACCCGGACCGCACACCACCGTCACGCGTCGGGCGCGCGGGTAGCGAACGCGCAACAGGCGGAAGGCCGCCTGCCCGGCACGGCGCATGAGCTCGCCCGCGGGGATTCCGTGCTGCTCGATCGCGCGGCGGTCGAGCTCGCGCGCCTGCGCGGTGCTGTAGAGATGGCGAGGCAACTCCATGCGGTCGATTTTTCCGGTGGCGGTATAGGTATCATAGTGCCGCATGGCGAGTGCACGAAGCGAACCGACCCCGCGCCCCGTCGACCTCGCCGGGCTCGCCCATGACATCAAGCGCTGGGGGGCGGAGCTCGGCTTTCAGTCGATCGGCATTGCCGACACCGATCTGGGCACGGCCGAGGCCCGTCTGGCCGCCTGGCTTGAGGCGGGTTATCACGGCGAGATGCACTACATGGTGCGCCACGGGCTGCGGCGTAGCCGCCCGGCCGAGCTCGTGCCCGGCACGGTGCGGGTGATCAGTGCGCGGCTCGACTACTGGCCGGCCGCGGCCGACGCGGGGAACGTCCTCGCCGACGCGACACTCGGATTCGTGTCGCGCTATGCCCTGGGGCGCGACTACCACAAGGTGCTGCGCGCACGGCTGGCGCGGCTCGCCGCGCGTATCGAGGCCGCGGTCGGCCCCTTCGCCTACCGCGTGTTCACCGACAGCGCACCGGTGCTGGAAAAGCCGCTCGCGCAGAAGGCCGGGCTCGGCTGGATCGGCAAGCACACCAACCTCATCGACCGCCACGGCGGTTCGTGGTTCTTCATCGGGGAGATCTACACCGACCTGCCGCTGCCGGTGGATGCACCCGCCGCCGATCACTGCGGTACCTGCCAGGCCTGCCTCGATGTCTGCCCGACGCGCGCGATCGTCGCGCCCTACCAGCTCGACGCGCGGCGCTGCATCTCCTATCTCACCATCGAGCTGCACGGATCCATCCCGGAGAAGTTGCGGCCGCTGATCGGCAACCGCATCTACGGGTGCGACGACTGCCAGATGGTGTGCCCGTGGAATCGTTTCGCGCACCGCACGGCGGAACCGGACTTCGCGCCGCGCCACGGGCTCGACGCGCCGCGCCTGGCGACGTTGTTCGGCTGGAGCGAGACGGAATTCGCGCACCGCACCGAAGGCTCGGCGCTGCGGCGCGTCGGCTATGAGCGCTGGCTGCGCAATCTCGCCGTGGCCCTCGGTAACGCCCCCACGCAGCCCGAAGTCATCGCCGCGTTGCGCGCGCGTGCCCAACACCCCTCGGCGCTGGTGCGCGAGCACGTGCGCTGGGCGCTGGCGCGGCATGGTAGTGATCTGTAAACAGTGAGCAGTGAACGGTAAACCTTGACCGTTCACTGACACTGATCACCGTTCACTGCCACTGCTCACTTCGCGATGAAGTGCTCGCGATAGTACCTGAGCTCGGCAATCGACTCGCGCACGTCATCGAGCGCCTGGTGCGTGTTGCGCTTGCTGAAACCGTTGGCGATCGACGGTTTCCAGCGATACACGAGCTCCTTGATGGTGCTGACGTCGAGGTTGCGGTAATGAAACCAGGCCTCGAGTTGCGGCATGTGGCGGGCGAGGAAGCGCCGGTCCTGGCAGATGCTGTTGCCGCACATCGGGGATTTGTTCTTCGCCACGTGGCGTTGCAGGAACTCGAGCGTCTGGCGCTCGGCATCGGCCTCGCTCAGCGACGAGGCGCGTACCCGCTCAATGAGCCCGCTCGCCTTGTGCGTGCGCTGGTTCCACTCATCCATCGCCGCCAGCACCTCGTCGGGCTGACGCACCGCCAGCACCGGCCCCTCGGCGACGACGTTGAGCTGATTGTCCGTGACGATCGTGGCGATCTCGATGATGCGGTCGACGTCCGGATTTAACCCTGTCATCTCAAGGTCTATCCAGATGAGAGCACCGGGCTCGGGTGCGTCTTGCAGGGCTTGCGACATGCGTGCGCTCCGGACGAAAATCGGGATCGAAACGCCGCGAATAATAGCATCGCCGACACGTGAATAGCTGGTCCTATCTGTTCCTTGCCGTGCTGGGCAGCATGCTGCTCACACAGCTGTGGCTTGCCGCACGCCACATCCGCCACGTCGTGACGCACCGCCGTCAGGTGCCGGCGGCGTTTCGCCGCCGCATCCCGCTCGCCGCGCACCGCAAGGCCGCCGATTACACCATCGCCAAGACGCGCTTCGGGCGCGTGGATGCCGTCGTCGGCGCGCTGCTGCTGCTCGGCTGGACGCTGGGCGGCGGGCTCAACGCGCTCGATGGCCTGTGGCGCGGCTTCGGATTCGGCCCGCTCGCGACCGGCACGGGCTTCGTCCTGAGCGCCTGGCTGGCGATGGCCGTGCTCGATCTTCCGGCGTCCATCTACCAGACCTTCGTGATCGAGGCGCGCTTTGGCTTCAACCGCACCACGCCCAGGCTGTTTGCGATCGATCAGCTGAAATCGCTGCTGCTGCTCGTGCTGATCGGCGCGCCACTCCTCGCCGCCGTGCTGTGGCTCATGCAGGAGGCGGGTCCGTGGTGGTGGCTGTACGCGTGGCTGTTGTGGATGGCCTACAGCCTGTTCATGGTGTGGGCCTACCCGACGCTGATTGCGCCGCTGTTCAACAAGTTCAAACCGCTCAAGCCCGGGACCCTGCGCGCGCGGATCCAGGCCTTGCTCAAGCGCACCGGCTTTCGCAGCAAGGGCATCTTCGTGGTGGACAGCTCGCGCCGCACCGCGCACGGCAATGCCTACTTCACGGGCTTGGGGCGCAGCAAACGCATCGTGTTTTTCGATTCGCTCCTCAAAAGTCTGCGCCCGCCTGAGGTGGAGGCCGTGCTCGCTCACGAGCTTGGCCATTTCAAGCTGCGCCATGTCGTCAAACGGATGGGCCTGCTCATGGTGACGAGCTTTGCCGCGCTGGCGCTGCTGGGCTGGCTCATCGACCAGCGCTGGTTCTACGAGGGGCTTGGCGTGCATGAGCCCTCGACGCATGCCGCCCTCGTGCTCTTTGTTCTGGTCGGTCCGGTGTTCACGTATTTCTTGCACCCGTTGCTGGCGTGGGGCTCGCGCAAGCACGAGCTCGAGGCCGACCGCTTCGCCGCCGCCACCACCAGCGCACGCGATCTCGTCAACGCGCTGGTCAAGCTTTACCGGGACAACGCCGCGACGCTCACGCCCGATCCGCTGCACTCCGCGTTCTACGATTCGCACCCGCCAGCGGCGATACGCGTCGCCACCCTGCTCGGCAAACCCTGAGCTCCGGAGACCCACCTGCCATGCTGACCCGTTCGATACTTGCGACAGCACTGCTCATTACGGCGAGCGCCGCTCAGGCCGACGCGCTGCTGTTGGGCGATGCCGCCCGCGGCAAGGTCCTGCACAGCCGGCACTGCACCGGATGTCATGACAGCGCGCTGTACACGCGCGCCGATCGCAGTGTGCGCAGCGTCGAGGGGCTCACCGGGCGCGTCAGGCTGTGCAACACCCAGCTCAAGACGGGTTTGAGCAAGGACGAGCTCAACGATCTGGTGAAGTACCTGAACGAGTCGTTTTACAGGTTCTAGCGATGACGCTGGCCGAGCAAGACTGCCGTCCCGTTCCGCCGGGCACCCCGCCGCTTGAGCGCAGCGCCGTGACGCAACTGCTAACGCAGGTGCCCGGATGGGTCCTGAATGAGGCGGGAAACGAGATCACGCGCACCTTCAAGTTCGCCAACTACTACGAAACCATGGCGTTTGTGAACGCGCTGGCCTGGATCGCGCACCGCCAAGACCATCATCCGGACCTCGAGGTCGGCTACAACCGCTGCCGCGTGCGCTTCAGCACGCACACAGTGAAGGGGCTGTCGCGCAACGACTTTGTCTGCGCGGCCAAGCTCAATGCCCTGCTGCCGGGTGGCTAGCCCGGCACCCACTCCACCGTCCGAACGCGCGGCCCAACGCCGCGGGGGCGCCGCAATACTGACGCTGCCGTGACGGGCCTCTGGCGTGGCCACGGAAAGGTTCGATTCGAATGAACCTGGGACCGGCGATTGCCTCCCATCGCGCCGGTCTGTAACCGCGCATCCGTGTGGCACATTTCCTGCAAACACCAAGGCTGACTAGGACTTAGACGAGCCACCCTGCTGCCGAGCCGCACCCCGCGAGGCTGACGGCGGACGGCTGCACGACACGGGTATCGACGCTTGATTCCTGCCTGGCTCACCAACACGACCGATCGCCGTACCGCGCAACGGCGCGTGCGCACGCAGACCGCGACAGCTGCCGGTACGGCCACCTCCGGTCAGTTGTTTGTTGGCCGCCAACCGATACTCGCGGCGGACCAGAGCATCTACGCCTACGAGCTGCTGTTCCGCGATGCCGCCGACGCCAGCGGCGCCCGCATCACCGACAACGTGGCGGCCACCAGCCGGCTGCTCATCAACACCTTCAACAATCTCGGCATCGAGCGCGTGCTCGGCGGCAAGAAGGCGTTTATCAACGTGTCGGCGGAGCTGATCGAGAGCGATGTGCTAGAGCTGCTGCCCAGCGAGCGGGTGGTGCTGGAGGTGCTTGAGCAGGTGCAGCCCACCGCCGAGCTGCTCGATCGCTGTGCGCAGCTGGTCGCCAAAGGCTACGCGCTGGCGCTCGATGATTTCGTGTACCGACCGGAGTTTGACCGGCTGCTCGACCTGGCGACCTACGTGAAGATCGACGTGCGCGCCTTGGGCATGGAACAGGCGGCGCACCAGCTCGACCGGCTGCGGGCCCGCCACCTCAAGGTCGTTGCCGAGAAGGTCGAAACGCTCGCCGAGTTCAAGGCCTGCCAAGCCCTCGGCATGGGCTACTTCCAAGGCTACTACTTCGCACGCCCGGAAGTGCTGTCGATGAAGCGCGTCGACCCGCAGGCCCAGCGCATTCTGTCGCTGTTCAACCTGGTCATGAGCCAGGCCAAACCCGAGCTGATCGAGCTCGAGTTCAAGCAGGACGTGGCGCTGTCCTTTAACCTGCTGCGCTACATCAATTCCGTCGGCTTCGGGCTGGCCAATAAGGTCACGGCCATCCGACATGCCCTGGTGGTGCTCGGCCATACCAAGCTCGCCCGCTGGCTGACGCTGCTGCTGCTGTCCGGCGCGAGCCACGTGCCGGCCCCACAGGCGTTGTTTCGCACCACGCTCACGCGCGCACGGCTGATCGAGCTGCTTGGCAAACGCCAGATGCCGGCCGCCGAGCACGACATGCTGTTCATCACCGGCATGTTCTCGATGCTCGACACGCTTCTCGCGCTGCCGCTGTCGGAGGCGCTGGCGAGCCTCAATCTGCCCGACCCGGTACGCTCGGCGCTGCTGCAGGACAGCGGCCCGTACGCCCCCTATCTCGCCATCGCGCGTGCCTGCGAGGATCTGGACCTGGCCGGTATCGAGCGGATCATCGAACCGCTGCGGCTCACGCTCCCGGATGTCACGCGCGCCCAGGTCGAGGCGATGGCCTGGGCCGACCGCATCGGTACCGACGCCTGATCGAATCCTGCGCCGCGGCTAGAACTCGCAGCCGCCCGGCAACGGCGGCTGCTGTGCGAGCTGCGCACCGATACCGGCGGCCAGCCGCGCCGGCCGGAAACCTTGGCGCACGGTTCCGCGCAGCGCCTGCCCGCCATAGCCCGACGGATGCATATGCGCACGCACCCACACGACCGTGTCGGGACCGATCGGCACGGGGCCGCCGCTGCGCGTGAACGGTTGATCCGCGACATGGCTGTGCGATAGCACGCGCCGATAAAGCAGGCGGCCGTCCTCGGAGAGCACTTCCCACCAATCGGCGTACTGCTGACAGCCCGTATCCGGGCTGCGCACCGTCACGCTGAGCTGGTAGGCACCGGGCGCCCCGCTCGCCGCGACCGAGAGCACGTCGGCCAGATCGGTCGCGCCCTTGGAGGCCGGCGCCGCTGCGGCGCCGGCCGCTTCGCGCGCCGGGTGCGATGGGGCAGCCACTGTCTCGCGTATGCTCTTGCGCGCCTGCGGGATTGCGATTTCGTCTGTGGCACGTCGTGCTGGCCGCGGCTCCGTGGCCGATGCTGCTTCGCTGCGCTCGCGCGCTTGCGGCGCGGCCATGTCGCGCTGCTCCATGGGAGCCGGCCTGGTATCCGATGGTTCGACGCGGCGTGCCGGCGGCGCCGGTCCTGCGCCTGGCGCTTGCGGGCGCGCTGCCTCACGGGTGTCCGCCGTCTGCGCGGGAAGCTCTCGTGTCGATTCTCCCGGCGACACCGGCACACCCTCGTGCGCCATGAACGTGACCAGCCCTACGGCCAGCACGAGCACCGCCGCGGCGGCAGCCGGTACCGCCCAGTGGCGTCCAAACGGACCGAACGCCGCACGCGGACCGCTGCCGACCGCGCGGCGTGCGGCGGCGCGGATCGCCCGGTCGAGACGTACCGGCGGTTCGCCCTCGGCGCCAGCACGGTAGGCGCGCGAGACGGCGGTGCCTCCGCGCAAATAGATCTTCAGTTGCTCGTCCTCCTCCCGCTCGCTCATGGTTCATCAACCCCCCAGGCCGCGCCTGAGCTTGGCCACGGCGTAGCGCAAGCGGCTCTTTGCCGTCTCGACGTTGACGCCGGTGGCCAGTGCAATCTCCTCCACGGACAGCGCGCCTTCTTCGCGCAACAGCAACGCCTCGCGCTGCGCCTCGGGCAACTCGGCGATCAGCGCCAGCACGCGCTGCGCCTGCGCGCGCAGGTCGGCCTGGGTGTCTGGCTCGACCTGTGCGGATGCCGGCACGCGCTCGAGCAAAGGCTCATCAGGATCGTCATCGTAGGATAGTGGAACCCCTGCCGCCTGGCGCCGGTAGTGGTCGATCAGGCGATTGTGCGCCACGCTGAAAAGATAAGTGGTGAACTTGGCGTGCGGCTCATAGCGATCACGCGCGCGTATCAGGTTCATCCACACGTCCTGAAAGAGCTCCTCGGCCACGGCGGCCACACCGCATTGGCGCAGCAGGTAACGGTACAGCGGCCCTTTGTGCCGGGCGTAGAGGACATCGAAGGCTACCGGGTCGCCGCCGCGGTAATCGAGCATCAAGGCTTCATCGCTGCGCGCATCGTCCATCATCTGTGAACGTTCGCGCCGCGGCGACCGGGTTGCGCCCAGCGCCCGAGGCGAACGCGGTTTCGGCAATGGGCGCAACTCGCCGCAGTGAGCCCAGTATCCATGGGCGCTACTGCCGCCGTCTCCGAATGGCTGCCAGACCCCGAGAGGAAGGTTTTCGGAGATGGCAGCCGGACGACGCCAGAGGAAGCGCTCGGCAATGGCAGCCCGGTGCCTCTGGTCGAAGGAGCTTCGCCACGGACAGGAGTCGCCGCTTTACCTCGGGATCCGGCGGCTAGGCTTCGCGGCGCCCGGCGATGGCGCGCGCCAGCGTGTTGCGATCTGTGTATTCGAGCTCGCCGCCGATCGGCACACCGTAGGCGATGCGGGTGGCACGAATCCCGCGGCCGCGCACGATGTCGGTGAGGTACTGTGCCGTCGCCTCGCCTTCCACCGTCAGGTTGGTGGCCAGCACCACCTCCTTGATCTCGCCCTCGTCCAGACGCGCTTCGAGCCGCGGGATGCCCAGCTCCTCGGGACCGATGCCGTCGAGCGGCGACAGCCTGCCCATGAGGACATAGTAGACCCCATTGTATACGCCGGACTGTTCGAGCGAAGACAGGTCGGATGGCGACTCCACCACACACAGCAGCGTGCGATCGCGGCGTGTCGAGGCGCAGATGTCACACAAGTCCGCCTCGCTGAAGTTGTTGCACTGCCGACAGTGGCCGATGCGCTCGGCGGCCCGCGCCAGCGCCTCGGCCAGCAAACGCGCGCCCTCGCGATCGCGCTCGAGCAGGTAATAGGCCATGCGCTGTGCGCTCTTCGGGCCAACGCCGGGCAAGCGCCGCAATGCCTGTTTGAGCGCTTCGAGCGTCGGGGTGTCGGACATCCGCAGAGCTAGAACGGCAGATTCATGCCCGGGATGCTGAGCCCGACGGTGAGACCGCTGAGACGCTGCTGGGTCGTCTCCTCGGCCTTGCGTACCGCATCATTCATGGCCGCGGCAATCAGGTCCTCGAGCACTTCTTTGTCATCGGCGAGCAGGCTTGGGTCGATCTGCACGCGCTTGACGTCGTGCCGGCAGGTCATGGTGATGGTCACCAGCCCGCCGCCGGCCGCGCCCGTCACCTCGACTTTCGCCAGCTCCTCCTGCGCCTTGCGCAGGTTTTCCTGCATCTGCTGCGCCTGCCTGAGAATACCGCCGATGTTGCCTTTCATGCCTTCCTCTTTCGCTATGCCTTGGGACGTATCGAGCCGGGGCTGACCCGGGCATTGAACTTCTCCTTGAGCGCCTGCACCGTCGGATCCGTGTCGATCGCCAGCTCGGCGGCGAGCTGGCGCTCGTTGCTCGTGCGTTGCCGCTCGCGCGCCGGGGTCTCGCGCGCGGGCACGCCGACCCGGATGCTCAGGCGCAAACCGCGCCCCGCGTAGGCCTCGAGCGCCTGTTTGAGCGCGGCCTCGCGCTCCTTGCTGAGCAGCTGCGCGCAGGTCTCGTCAAGGATCAGGCTCACGCTGCCCTCATTGGCGGTCTCAAGCGCCGTGTTGTTGGCAAGCTCCCGCACCAGGCCCGCGAGCCCGAGCTGCGGCACGATGCTGTTCCAGCGATCTGCATCAAAGCCGCCGGTGCCCCGTCCCTGGCCAGCCGCACTTGCTGCCGGAGCTTCCGCCAGCCGTGGCGGTGCGCCTCTCTGCGCGGGGGCCGCGGTGACACCGGATTGGATCTGCTTCGGCAGCGGCGCCGGTTGGAGCGAGCGCGCCGGAATACGCGCCGAATCGGAAGCCCTACTCGCTTCGCTCGTTCGTCCGGTCATATGAGTAGGCGCCGTTGCGGATTCGCCGATTGGATCGAGGCGAGGCGAGCGGGGCATGGATGCCCCGTCTGCGAGTTCGCCAGGCGAACGGGTCGCGGCCTCCGGCTGAAACGCCAGCATGCGCAGCAGCGCCATCTCGAGCCCCGTGCGGGTGTCGGGCGCATAGGCCAAATCGCGCCGCGCCAGCAAACCGATCTGATAATAGAGTTGAACGTCCTCGGGGCTCATGGCCTCGGCGTATGGAGCGAACCGCTCCGCGTCGTCCCCCGCAAGCGCGGCATCGGTCTGATGCAGCGCGATGCGATGCAGTGCGAACAGCAGTTCCACCAGCAAGGCATCGTGATCCGCCCCGTGCTCCGTGACGTCCGCCACGACCGCCATCAGGGCGTGCGCGTCCGCCGCCAGCAGCGCGCGCAGCAGCCGGTCGATCGCATCCTGATCGATGGTGCCGAGCATGGCGCGCACCTCGGCTTCCGCCACCTGGCCGCCACCATAGGCGATGGCCTGATCGAGCAGCGACAGTCCGTCGCGCATGCTGCCGTCAGCCGCGCGCGCGAGCAGCCGCAGCGATGTGGCGTCATACCCGATCTTCTCGGCATCGAGAATCTTGCGCAGCTGCGTCTCGATCTGCTCGGGCGTCAGGCGCTTCAAGTTGAACTGCAGGCAACGCGACAGCACGGTGACCGGCAGCTTCTGCGGGTCGGTGGTCGCCAGCAGGAATTTCACGTGCGGCGGCGGCTCCTCGAGCGTCTTTAGGAGCGCATTGAAACTGTGCGCCGACAGCATGTGCACTTCGTCGATCAGGTACACCTTGTAGCGCCCGCGGGTGGGCGCGTACTGCACGTTGTCGAGGAGCTCGCGCGTCTCATCGACCTTGGTGCGCGAGGCGGCATCGACCTCGATTAAGTCGACGAAGCGCCCCTCCGTCACCTCGATGCAAGCGCTACACTGGCCGCAAGGCTGCGCGCTCACGCCCTTCTCACAGTTGAGCGACTTGGCGAGGATGCGCGCGATCGTGGTCTTGCCGACCCCGCGCGTGCCGGTGAACAGAAAGGCGTGGTGCAGACGCCCATGCTCGAGCGCGTTGACGAGCGGGCGCATCACATGTTCCTGGCCCACGAGCTCCGCGAAGCTGCGGGGACGCCATTTGCGCGCGAGTACTTGATAGCTCATGGATGGATACGACCGCTCTAACGACGACGTGGAAAGGTGGCGGCGCAAGCCAGCCACACCCCGGCACCCGAACGGGCTGCTACGGCTGCTTCCTTCCGGACCTGACCGGGTTCACAGTCGTTCGTCGCCGAGGGGACCGGCCATTGCCGCCATGGACGATTTGCTGAAGTCTACCATGCAGACGGCGGTAGCCGTACGACACCGTGGTGCAAACGGGGATATCTGGTTTCACTGCTAAGGCGGAGAAAAAGTCCCGGCCGGGCATCGGCCCTACACCCTTCGCGCCGCCGCTGCGGGGCTTTCAAATTTGCTCCCGGTGAATTCGTCTTGCTCCAAGAGGCTCGCATTCGTATTCACCGAGTCTCAAACCAACGGGGCCCAGAGGGCCCCGTTGGTTTGAGACTGGCGGAGAGGGAGGGATTCGAACCCTCGATACGGTTTAGCCGTATACATGATTTCCAGTCATGCTCCTTCGACCGCTCGGACACCTCTCCAAAACGCTCACATCGGGTTCTCATCCCTCCCTCGGTCGGGATTGCTCAGCCCATCCCTGGGCTTCGCCCTCGCCGCATTGCGGCTCGGGCCAGCCTGCGGCTGTCCAGATTCGCTCCCGGCGAATCTGTCGAACCCTCGATACGGTTTAGCCGTATACATGATTTCCAGTCATGCTCCTTCGA
>CAYZVX010000001.1:0-10844 GCA_964482055.1 uncultured Acidiferrobacteraceae bacterium | reverse complement strand
CCGCTCGGACACCTCTCCCATGGTGCTTCTCCCTTCCGCACCCCAAGGCTCCGTGGCGCCGAAAGGGCCGGCAAGGTTAAACCAGCGCGCACGCGACCGCAACGCGCGGCTGGGCGTTAACCGGTCTTGGCGATCGCGTTGAGACCGCCGCGCAGCACTGAAACGTCGAAGCCGCGCTGCGCCAGGAGGAATGCAGCCGCGCAGCTGCGTCGGCCGGTCTGGCAGTAAGCGACATAGCGCCGCCCGCGGTCCAAGCTTGCCGCTTTGATGCGCAGCACGTACAGCGGCACGTTGATACTGCCCTTGACCGCACCGCGCTTGAATTCATCCTCGGTGCGCACATCGAGCAGACCGGCCCCGCTCTGTACAAGTGCGCGCGCGTCAGCCTCCGACACCCAGTGCACCAGCGGCGCCTTCAGTAGCTGATCGAAATCCTGACGCGTGAGGCGCATCAAGGAGCCATCCGTTTTCATCGTCACCGTGGCATTGCGTGGCTCCTCCGACAGTAGCGCCTCTTCGCCGAACCCCTCGCCTTCCCCAAGCTCACTGAGCACCACGACCCGGCCGCTTTCGGACTTGCGCGACACCGTCACGGTGCCGCTCTTGATGACGTAATAGTAATCACCGGGATCCCCCTGGCGGATGATGACCTGTCCGGCCTTCGCGTCCACCGCCTCGAGCCGGCTGAACAGCGCGTTGATGCTCTCCACCGGCAGCGGCGCGAAGACCGGCAGGCGCACCATATGCATCACCCACTGCGGATCGACACTGTCGTCGAGCTCGACCACCTCATAACCGATCGACTGGTCACGCGTCAGCAAACGATCGAGCAGATCACTGTCAACGCGCAGCACCGAGACCGCCGTCGCCGCAACGCCCGTGAACTGGCGCGGCTTGAGCTGCGCGAGCGCGTAGCGCGCATCCTCGCTGCCCCCGACGATACGGCGCTGCGCGCCATCGTCCGCGGTCAGCGTGACCTCACCACGCAGGAGAAAAATCGCCTCGTGGTCGGTGTCGCCCTGCCGGAACAACTCGCTGCGCGCCGGCAGATCTTCGGTGGAGGCGTGCGACATCAACTCCTGGAAGGCGTCGGCGCTCAGCGCGTTGAGCGGGACCAAGGACCGCAGGTGCTCAGTCTCTGACATGCAAAGATTATTTCTTGTTCGCACGGCGCACGCCAGCGGCGCGCGTTGCGACCGGCCAGCGGGTGTAACGTCGGGGAACAGTGGGGGATGGCTTGGCATCCCCGCGCCGGGACCGGTGGCGGAGAGGGTGGTCGCTCTCGCGTCCTGCGCTTCGCGACATTCGTACGTCCCTGTACATCAGGATTCTCACCCTGCGGGTTCGAATCCCAAGGGATCTAGGTCAATAATCCAAGAGGGGCTGGTGGCCCCTCTGGGATTATTGGCGGAGAGGGTGGGATTCGAACCCACGTGGGGCTTACGCCCCCAACAGATTTCGAGTCTGCGCCGGTATGACCGCTTCGGTACCTCTCCAAGGGCGGCATACTTTACGCGTAACCTCCGCCACCGACAAGGCAAGGCCGGCGCCATGACAGGCCGGCGGCGCGTGACTAGGCTTGTTGGCATGTGCGGCTCGGCCCTGGCATGGATTACGCGCCACAACGGCAATGCTGGCCCACGCCGCCTCGCACCGTGGGCGGCATTCAGCCTGACCTTGTCACTCGCGGGCTGCTCCCTGTTCGACGAGAACACGCTGGCAGCAGTCAAGTCGACGGGCGAGCTGGTCGTTGTGACCCGTCCGGGTCTCGCCACGTACTACCCGACGCCCGAGGGGTTTGCCGGATTCGAATACGATCTCGCCAAGGCGTTTGCCGACTCGCTCGGCGTGCGGCTCAAGATGGTCGTCACCGACAGCGTCGAGCAGCTGTTCACGCGGCTCGTCAAGGGCGACGCCCATTTCGCCGCCGCCGGACTGACCGTGACCGAGGCGCGACGTCGCTGGGTCCGCTTTACGCCTGCGTACCACAGCGCGCGCCAGCAAGTAGTCTATCGGCTCGGCACCAAGCGTCCCGGCGACGTCACTGATCTGGTCGGTCGCCAGGTCGAGGTCGCGGCCGCCTCGAGCTACGCCGAGCGGTAATACGCGCTCAAGGGCAGGCACCCGGGGCTGACATGGATCGAGGTGCCCGACAAATCCACTGATGACCTCCTTGAGATGGTGTGGGAAGGCCTGCTCGAGATCACGGTCGCCGACGATCACGTCGTGACAATCAACCGCCAGTATTTTCCCGAGCTGCAAGTCGCCTTTGATCTCGACGACGCCCATCCGATCGCCTGGGCGTTTCCGATCACGGAGGACAACAGTCTGTACGAGGCAGCGGCTCGGTTTCTCGACGGCCATCGTGCCTCGGGGCAACTGGCCAGCCTCATCGATCGTTATTACGGGCCGGCCAGCCGTTCCCACTTCATCAATCTCACCGTCTATCGGCTGCGCGTTCACAACCGATTACCGGTCTACCAGCCGCTTTTCCAGCGTGTCGCCCGCGACCTCGATCTCGACTGGCGTCACCTTGCGGCCATCGGTTACCAGGAGTCGTACTGGGATCCGACCGCCGTGTCGCGCACGGGCGTGCGCGGGCTCATGATGCTCACGGAAGAAACCGCCGAGCAGATGGGCGTGACGGATCGGTTGGATGCCGAGCAGAGCGTCCGTGGGGGCGCGCGCTACTTCCGATAGATGCTTGATCGCCTGCCACTGACCGTGCCGGGGCCCGATCGACTGTGGATGGCGCTCGCCGCCTACAACATCGGCTTTTACCATCTGGAGGACGCCCGCGCCCTCACCCGCCAGCAAGGCGGGGATCCGAATTCGTGGCACGACGTAAAGGAGCGCCTGCCGTTGCTCGCCTCGATCAAGTGGGCGCGACAAACGAAGTTCGGACTGGCGCGCGGCCACGAGGCAGTCATGTTCGTCAACCGCGTGCGAACCTACTACGACGTACTGGTACGACTCGACGAGGAAGAGCGGGCGCGCAATCGCAGCGAAGTGCTTGATCTGCGGTTGCCGGCGCTCTGAGAGGCAACAGTGACAAGCGAGGGCCGCCCATGATCGACAAGACTCTCGTTTTGAGCCTGACGCTCGCCGCCGCGCTGACGGCCTGCGCTAACCTCTACGTCGACCCGATCGACGCGCTGCGCGACCGCAACAAGCACAACATCGCGCTGCTGTCGGTCGGCATGACGCGCCAGCAGGTCGACCAGATCATGGGAACCGACACCGCCGGCGGGACGCTCGGCACCCTGCACCGCGCCCAGGTCTCCAACCCCTACCGCGCCGAGACGGTCACCGGCGCGGACCGCACGGTCCTCTTCTACTACACCGACCTCCGGCAGCGCGACGACCGGGTGAGCGACGATGAGCTCACGCCGGTGCTGTTGCAGGACGGCAAGGTGGTTGGCCTCGGCCACGCAGCGCTCGGCGCGCGCGTGCCCGCCGATCGCGTGCCGCGTTGACGCTCAGCGCCGCGACTGGAAAAACGCCTGCAGCAGGTCGGCGCACACCGCCTCCAGCACGCCGCCAGCGACCTCGGCGCGATGGTTGAGCCGCTCGTTGGCCAGCAGGTTGAACACCGATCCGCCGGCACCCGCCTTTGGGTCGGGCGCGCCAAATACGACCCGCGCGATGCGCGCATGCACGATCGCACCCGCGCACATGGCGCACGGCTCAAGCGTCACGTACAGGGCTGCGCCCGTGAGGCGATAGTTGCGCACCCGCTGTGCGGCAGCGCGCAACGCAACGATCTCGGCGTGGGCGGTCGGATCGTTCGCGGAAATGGGCTGATTCCAGCCTTCGCCGATGACCTCACCGTCGGCAACAACCACTGCGCCGACCGGCACCTCGCCTAGCTCCTCGGCCCGTCGCGCCAGCTCAAGCGCGCGGCGCATGAATACCGCGTCGGTCTGGGATTTCGAGTTTCGCGGTTCGAGCTCGGATCTCACACTTTCGCCTTCAACTCGAGACCCGAAACTCGAGACCCGAGACTGTAGTTACTCCCATTCGATTGTCGCCGGCGGCTTGCCGGAGATGTCGTAGACCACGCGCGAGATGCCCTTGACCTCGTTGATGATGCGGTTCGAGATGCGTCCCAGCACCTCGTTCGGGAGGTGCGCCCAGTTGGCGGTCATGAAGTCCACGGTCTCGACGGCACGCAGCGCGATCACATAGTCGTAGGCGCGCGCATCGCCCAGCACCGCGACCGATTTCACCGGCAGGAACACGGCAAACGCCTGGCTCACCTTGTCGTACAGGTCGGCGCGATAAAGCTCCTCGAGATAGATCGCGTCGGCCTTGCGCAACAGGTCGGCGTATTCCTTTTTCACCTCGCCCAGGATACGCACGCCCAGGCCAGGGCCCGGGAACGGGTGGCGGTAGATCATCTGGTGCGGCAGCCCGAGCTCCGTGCCGATGCGCCGCACCTCGTCCTTGAACAGCTCTCGCAGCGGCTCGAGCAGCTTGAGGTTCATGAGCTCGGGCAGGCCACCGACATTGTGGTGCGACTTGATGACGTGCGCCTTCTTGGTCTTGGCCGCCGCCGACTCGATGACATCGGGGTAGATCGTGCCCTGCGCGAGCCAGCGTGCGTTCTTGAACTTCCTGGCCTCGTCCTCGAACACCTCGATGAACAGCCGGCCGATGATCTTGCGCTTCTGCTCTGGGTCCGCGACACCGGCAAGCGCCGCGAGAAAGCGCTGTTCGGCATCGACGCGCACGACCTTGACGCCCATGTGGCGCGCGAAGGTTTCCATCACCTGGTCGCCCTCGTTCAGGCGCAGCAGTCCGTTGTCGACGAAGATGCAGGTGAGCTTCGGGCCGATGGCGCGGTGCAGGAGTGCGGCCACCACCGAGGAGTCCACGCCGCCCGATAGCCCGAGCACCACCTCGTCGTCGCCCACTTGCCTGCGCACCGACTCGATCATGGCCTCGATGATGTTGCCGGGCGTCCACAGCGCGCCGCAGCCGCAGATGTCGTGCACGAAGCGCTGCAGGATCGCGCGCCCCTGCGTGGTGTGCGTCACCTCGGGGTGGAACTGCACGCCATAAAACCCTCGCGTTTCGTCGGCGATGCCGGCGAACGGCGCCGCGTCGGTCTCGGCGATCACCTGGAAACCGGGCGGGAGCCTGGTCACGCGGTCACCGTGGCTCATCCACACGTGCAGGTACTCCTTGCCGTCGGGCTCGCGCTCATCGCGCATATCGCGGAACAGGCGCGAGTGGCCACGCATGCGCACGCGCGCGTAGCCGAACTCGCGCTTGTCGGCGCTCGCCACCTCGCCGCCCAGTTGCGCCGCCATGGTCTGCTGGCCGTAGCAGATGCCGAGGATCGGCACGCCGAGCGTGAAGATCTCCTGCGGTGCCCGCGGCGTGCCTTCGAGCGTCACCGTCTCGGGACCGCCGGAAAGAATGATCCCGCGCGGCGCGAATCGGCGGATCTCTTCGATCGAAACGTCATAAGAATACAGCTCGCAATAGACACCAGCCTCGCGTACGCGCCGCGCGATGAGCTGCGTGTACTGCGAACCGAAATCGAGAATGAGGATGCGTTGCGCGTGTGGATCGGTCATAAAGACAGGCGCGAAAATCGCGGGGCGAGGTTCGGAGCGACGAGCGTTTGGTCGCGCACCTCGTACTTCGAATCTCGTCTCCTAACTGCGCTGGTAGTTGGGGGCTTCCTTGGTCACCATCACGTCGTGCACGTGGGATTCGCGGATGCCGGCATTGGTGATGCGCACGAACTGCGTGCGGGTGCGCAGCGTCTCGATGTCGGGCGATCCCGTGTAACCCATGCCCGAACGCAGGCCGCCCATCAACTGATGAATGATGTTCGGCATCGGACCCTTGTACGGCACGCGTCCTTCCACGCCCTCCGGCACGAGCTTGTCGGCGCTCGCGCCTTCCTGGAAATACCGGTCACTCGACCCCTCGCCCATCGCACCGAGCGAACCCATGCCGCGATAGCTCTTGTACGAGCGGCCCTGGAAGATCTCGATCTCGCCCGGTGCCTCGTCGGTACCCGCGAGCAGGCTGCCCACCATCACGCAGTGCGCGCCAGCGGCGATCGCCTTGGCGATGTCGCCGGAGTAGCGGATGCCGCCGTCGGCGATGACCCCGATGCCCGTGCCTTCCAGGGCCTCGGCGACATTCGTCACGGCCGTGATCTGCGGCACGCCGACGCCGGCGACCATGCGCGTGGTGCAGATTGAGCCCGGCCCGATACCGACCTTGACGGCATCGGCACCAGCATCGCGCAGCGCGCGCGCCGCCTCGGCGGTCGCGATGTTGCCGCCAATCACCTGCATGTCCGGATGGTGCTTCTTGATCCAGCGCACGCGCTCCAGCACGCCCTGCGAGTGGCCGTGCGCCGTATCGACCACGATGACATCGACCTCGGCGTCGACCAGCGCCTCCACGCGCTCTTCCGTGCCTTTGCCCACCCCGACCGCGGCCCCGACCCGCAGGCGCCCCTTGGCGTCCTTGGCGGCGCGCGGGTATTCCTGCGACTTCTGGATGTCCTTTACGGTGATCAGGCCCTTAAGGCCGAACTTCTCGTCCACGACCAGGACCTTCTCGATGCGGTGCTGGTGCAGCAGCTTCTGGATCTCCTCGCGGGTCGCGCCCTCCTTGACGGTCACGAGCTTGTCCTTCGGCGTCATGATGCGCGACACCGGTTCGCCATAGCGCGTCTCGAAGCGCAGGTCGCGCGAGGTCACGATGCCGACCAACTTGCCGCCCTCCGTCACCGGCACGCCGGAGATGTGGTGGGCGCGGGTGAGCTCGAGGACCTTGCCGATGGTGGTATCGGGCGAGACGGTAATCGGGCTGGTGATGACGCCGGCCTCGTACTTCTTGACCCGCCGCACCTCCTCGGCCTGGCGGGCCGGTGTGAGGTTCTTGTGCACGATGCCCATGCCGCCTTCCTGCGCCATGCAGATGGCGGCGCGCGCCTCGGTCACGGTGTCCATGGCGGCGGACAGCAACGGGATATTGAGCGTGATGGCGCGGGTCAGCTGAGTCCGGAGCGACACATCCTTCGGCAGGACGGCCGAGTACGCTGGCACCAACAGAACATCGTCGAATGTCAGCGCTTCCTGTGCAATCCGCATACCGCATTATAAGTGACGGGAAATTTGCGGTAAACGGGGCAAGCCGCGCGCACCGACACGGGTTGACCGCGGAGCCATCCTGTTCTACCTTGCTGCCGCCAAGAGTTGCCAAATAACACCCACGGAGGAGACATGAAAAAAATCCTGGCCCTGTCCGTTTTGCTCGCCGCCCTCGCGGGCTGCGCCACCGAGGGCGGATCAGCCGCCGCCACCGCTGCTGATTACGACGCGGTCTACAAGCAAGCGGAGAACGAGATCAAGCTCGCCGCCAAGACCGGATTTCTCTGGAACAATACCGAGGGCTTTTTGAAGCAGGCCGAAGAAGCCAAGAAGGCCGGTGACCTCGACAAAGCCGTGAAGCTCGCCAAGAAAGCACTCAGAGAAGCGCAGCTGGCACAGCAGCAGGCCAAGGACCAGGCCAACCCGAAGACCCTGTTCTCGAACTGATCGCTGGCGAAGACCAGAAGAAGGCCGGGCCAAACCCGGCCTTTTTTGTTGGCTGCAGGCGGCGTATGTTTGCCGCGATGATGCCCTCCGGCTTCCCGAGCACCGACTCCGCACCCGGACGAGACGTCTACAGCGTATCGCGCCTCAATCGCGAGGCGCGGCTGCTGCTCGAATCCGGCTTTCCGATGCTGTGGATCGAGGGCGAGATCTCCAACCTCGCCCGTCCGGCGTCCGGCCACCTGTACTTCTCGCTCAAGGACGGCCAGGCGCAGGTGCGCTGCGCCCTGTTCCGCCAACATACGCGCGCACTCGGCGTGACCCTGCGCGACGGGCTGCACGTGCTGCTGCGCGGCCGGGTAAGCCTGTACGAGGGGCGTGGCGAATTTCAAATCATCGTCGAACACGTCGAAGACGCGCGGGAGGGCGCTCTGCGGCGCGCCTTCGAGGCGCTAAAGCAGCGCCTGGCAGCCGAGGGGCTGTTCGACACGGCGCACAAGAAACCCCTCCCGCGCCTGCCGCGCCGCATCGGCGTCATCACCTCGCCAAGCGGCGCGGTGATTCACGATATCCTCACAACCTTGCGCCGCCGCTTTCCGGCCATCCCCGTGCTGCTCTATCCGGTACCGGTACAGGGCGAGGGTGCGGCCGAAAAGATCGCGGCGGCCATCCGCCTGGCCGCGGCGCGCGCCGACTGCGATGCGCTGATCCTGGCGCGCGGAGGCGGCTCGCTCGAGGACCTGTGGGCGTTCAACGAGGAGGTCGTGGCGCGCGCCATCTACGATTGCCCGATTCCGCTCGTGTGCGCCGTCGGCCACGAGATCGATTTCACCATTGCGGATTTCGTGGCCGACGCACGCGCCCCGACGCCGACCGCCGCGGCGGAGTTGCTGAGCCCCGATCAGACCGAGTGGGCCCAGCAGTTCCACGCCATCGGGCTGCGCCTCGTGCGGCTCATGCGCGATCGCCTGCGCCTGCACATGCAGCACGTCGACTGGCTGAGCGCGCGCCTCGTGCATCCGCGCCAGCGCCTCGAGCTGCTGGCGAGCCGCCTGGGTGCGCTGCGGCAGCGGCTGCACCATGCACACCTCGCGCGCCTGCGCGGCGTGTACGCCCGGCTCGGCGTGCTGCAGCTGCGCCTGCAACGCTGCTCGCCGGCCGCGCGACTCGATGCGCTGCGCCCGCACGTCCGGCATCTTGGCGATCGGTTGCAGCGCGCCGCGCGCGCCCGGATTGAGGCGTCCACCGAGCGCCTGCGCGCCGTGAGCCAGGCGCTCAACACTCTGAGCCCGCTCGCCACGCTGGCGCGCGGCTACGCCATTGTGCAGACCGCCGATGGCGTGATCGTGCGCGATGCGCGCACCGTGCGCGAAGGCGAACGCGTCACGGCGCGACTGGCGCACGGCGAGCTCGATTGCCGCGTCGAAACCGTCCGTGCGCGTTAGCCTGCTCGTCACAGCGCTGGCCCTCGCCCCGCCTGGCCTTGCCCAGGAGCTGCCGCGCGTCGACCCTGTTCCGGGCGGCATCGCGACGATCACGCTTGCCTCCGCCGAGGCGCCGCGCCCCATCGCGTACTTCAACGGCGAGCGTGTCCTGGTAGCGCGCCACGGCAACGCCTGGCATGCAATCGTTGGCCTGCCGCTCACGCTCGCCCCGGGCACCCATGCGCTGACGGTCAGCGGCGATCCGGCCCGCTACAGCTTCGTGGTGCGCGCCAAGCGCTATCCGGTGCAGCACCTCACCATCAAGGACAGGCGCTATGTCGAGCCAGGCGCGACGGAGCTCGAGCGCATCGAACGCGAACGGGTAATCATCGCCCGCGCCTTTGCGACCTGGACGGAGGTCGATGTCCCGGTGCTCACCTTTGCCGCCCCCACCACCGGGCGCCTAAGCAGCGGTTTTGGCCTGCGCCGGTTCTTCAACGGCCAGCCGCGCGCACCGCACAGCGGGCTCGATATCGCCGCCCCGCAGGGCACACCGGTGCGGGCACCCGCGTCCGGCAGGGTCATCGAGACCGGCGATTATTTCTTCAACGGCAACACGGTCTTTCTCGATCACGGCCAGGGACTCATCAGCATGTACAACCATCTGCATACGATTGCCGTGAAGCCCGGTGAGCGGGTGGCGCCCGGGGACCTGCTGGGAACGGTCGGCATGACCGGCCGTGTCACCGGCGCGCACCTGCACTGGACGGTGAGCCTCAACAACGCGCGCATCGATCCCGCGCTCATGCTCACGGCAACGGCGCTTGCGCAGCTGCGGGCGCCGCCCGATGAACCCGCCGCGCATGGCAATGGGCCGCGCTAGCGCCGGCCGGCGACAACGCCGGCGCGTCGCACGGGCCTAGTTCGGCTTCCAGACGATAACGTTGCCGTCGCGCCCGCCCGACGCCAAAAGCCCCGACGAAGAGAAGGCGAGCGCCTGAACGAAATCCTGGTGACCCGCCAGATCCTGGGTCAGCAGGCCGTCGGCAACGTTATAGACGCGCACCTGTCGGTCCGCGGCACCCACGGCCAGCCATTGGCCGTCGCGCGAGAACGCCAGTGCCAATACCGCGCCGGGCACGTCGCTCAGGCTGCGCACGAAGCTGCCGCCAGCGGCGTTCCAGACCCGCACCAGGTGATCGGCATCGCCCGATGCCAGCCAGCGGCCGTCCGGCGAGAACGCGACCGACAGCACGGCGCCGCGGTGGCCGCTCAATGCGGCGAGCTGCTCGCCTTTCTCCACGTCCCACAGGATCACGCGCTTGTCGGATCCGGCTGACACCAGCACCCTGCCGTCAGGGGCGAAGGCGAGCGCATTGACGTCGGCGCCGTGGCCATCGAGCGTGAACAGCGTTTTGCCGCTCACCACGTCCCACACCGAGATGCTGCGATCTTTCCCGGCGGCAACGATGCGCTTTCCGTCCGGCGAGTAGGCGAGCGCAAAGATCGGGTGACCGCCCTGGCCGCGCAGCGCGCCGCGCTGCATGCCGGTCTTGAGCTCCCAGAACCGCACCGATCCGTCATTGCCCGCGGAGGCGAGCCACGCGCCATCCGGTGAATACGCGACACTGGTGATCGGGTAGCCGTAGCCGCGCAGCGTGCCGCGCAACGTGAGCGACTGTACGTCCCAGATCTTGATGGTCTTGTCGGTCCCTGCGGACGCCAGCCAGTGCCCATCGGGCGAGAACGCCAGCGCCTGCACCCAGTCTTGATGTCCGCGCAGCACCTGGGCGAGCCGTGCCGGCGGCGGCGTGGCTGGCGGCGCAGCCGGCGCCGGCCGCACCACCGGCCT